>NZ_JBEXTB010000016.1:0-133506 GCF_040613915.1 Streptomyces sp. NPDC006193 | reverse complement strand
CTACGAAGCGGCCGACCGTCAGCAACGATACCGGCACTCCGGACGGGCCCCCGGGGACGGGGGGCGGGGCGGAAGGTAGCGTTCGCAGGGAATCACGAGGGAGCACCCTCGGGAACGCGGTCGTCGTGCGGTGCGTTCTCGGGGTGGAAGCTCACGTCTGACTGCCGTAGTCACCTAGGGGAAGACGCTCTTTTGATGCCCGATCGCAGCCTGCGACTCCTCACGTTCCCGCCGCGCCCGGCCCAGGGAGGCGAGCGGGGTGCCGCACTGCTGCGGGAACGGCCGGCCTCGCCGCCGTCGCGGACGCACGGAAGCGGCCCCGACGGCCCCGGGGCGGCGGACTCGGGACCCGGGAGCTCCGGGCAGGGCGGTACCGGCCGGGGCGGTTCCGGGCACGACGGCGCGGTGCAGGACGACAATCCGTTCGCGCCCCCGCCCGAGGGCGCGCCCGACCGGCCGTGGCAGCCCCGTCATCCCGCAGGCTCGTCCGGCCGGCCTCCCGGCCACGCCTGGCCGGCGCCTGGTCAGGGACAGTGGCAGGGTCAGGGACAGTGGCAGGGGCAGGGGCAGGGTCAGGGTCAGGGGCAGGCCCCGGGCGAGGGTCAGGGTCCGGAGGGCGGCACCCCCTGGGGCAGCCGGTGGAGCGACCGCCAGCCGGGCCGCTCCCCCGGCGGTTTCGGTGAGCAGCCCGGCGGCGGCCCCCAGGGCCCCGGCGGACCGACCGGCCCCGGCATGCGCTGGGACCCGACCGACCCGGCCCAGCGCCGCGCGCGGTACGCCCTGATCTCCGGCATGTGGTCGATCTTCTTCGCCCTGTTCAGCTGGCCGTACGTGGCGCTGCTGCTGGGCGCGCTGGCCCTGTACTGGGGCGGCAGCGCGCTGCGCGCCGAGCCGCGCCGCCCGGCCCCGGACGCGCCGGCCGCGCCGGCCGGCCGGCCCCAGACCGCGGCGGCCGTCAGCGGCCTGGTCACCGCCTCGCTGGCGCTGGTCCTGGTGGCCTCGACCTTCACCGTCCAGCTGGTCTACCGCGACTACTACACCTGCGTCAGCGACGCGTTGACCCATGAGGCCAAGCAGTCCTGCAGCACCCTGCTGCCGCGGGAGCTGCGCGGCGTCCTGGGCGTGGGGAACGGCTGAGACGGCGCGGCGCCGCGTCCCCTCCGGGCGCGCCCGGGTCGGGGTAAGGCGACGCGTCCCACCGCACCACCGGGCCCCGGGCGGTGTCCCGCCGGAGCTCCGGGCGCAGGTGCTGCGCCCTGCGGATGCGTGCCCCGGCGACTCCGGGCGCGCTGTCGTGCTGGGGCTCCGGGCGGGTGCCCTGCCCGTTCCGGATGCGTGCCCCGACGGCTCCGGGTGGGTGTCGTGCCGGGGCTCCGGGCGTGTGTCCTGGAGCGTGTCGTGCTGGGGCTCCGGGCGCGTCTCCCGCCCGCTCCGGATGCGTGCCCCGGCGGCTCCGGGCGCGCTGTCGTGCTGGGGCTCCGGGCGGGTGCCCTGCCCGTTCCGGGTGCGTGCCCCGGCGACTCCGGGTCCGTGTCGTGCTGGGGCTCCGGGCGCATGACCCGGAGGCGTGTCGTGCTGGGGCTCCGGGCGCGTGTCCCGCCCGTTCCGGGTGCGTGCCCCGGCGACTCCGGGTGGGTGTCGTGCTGGGGCTTCGGGCGCGAGTCCTGCCCGTTCCGGATGCGTGCCCCGACGGCTCCGGGTGGGTGTCGTGCTGGGGCTTCGGGCGCGAGTCCCGGCGGGGCTCCGGGTCCGGTTCCGAGCCAGCCTTCGGACGCGCATCCGCGGAGTTCCGAGGACCGGCGAGTCGGGCCGCGGGGCGGGCACCCCGAACCAGGGCCCGTCCGGCCGTGGCGGCTTCACCCACCGCCGTGATGTCCGGCTCGTCGTCCAGCAGGCCGTGCACCATGTGGGGTCGCGGCGGGCTTCTCGGGCGGGCCGGGGGCCGCGTCCCGGCGACGCGTGCGATACGGCTCGTGGGCCGGGGGTCGGGCCGCCGGCGGGCGGTGGACAGCCGTGGCGCGTGCTCCGTGACTTCTCTCAGCCCTCGGTGTCCGGGCCGGGGTGCGGCGGCGCCTTCCGTTCGTCCTGCCCGGACCCCGGGGACGCGTCCGGGGCCGGGTCCGGGGCCGGCTCCGGGGGCGGGGACGTGGCCTTGTCCGCGTCCCGGCTCGGTTCGGGGGCCGGGGGCTCGCTGCGGCCGGGTTCCGCGGCCGGGGCCGGAGGCGGTACCTCGCGGGGCCGGGGGCGGGAAGGCGCCTGCGGTGTCAGGGGCTGCGCCGGGCGAGGGGCGACGCCGGGTCCCGCAGCCGCTTCGGCGCCGGCGTGCTCGTCGCCGTCCGTGTCGTCGCGGGCGGCGGCCTCCTTCAGGGCCGCCCAGCGTGAGGCGCGGGCGACGTCGTCGTGCCAGTCCGACGCCGGGGACTCGGTGATCGCGGCCGGGAGCGGGGTCCGGAACGGGTCCTCGGCGGGGAGGAAGTCGTACAGGTCCTCCCCGGCGGCTCCGCTCGCACCGGCCGTGGCGCCCGTCTGCGCGGACGCCCTGGCCCTGCGCGCCCCCTTGCCCCTGCCCGCCGGTCTCTCCCCGCCGCCCCGCTCGTCCCCGCCGCCCCGCTTGTCCCCGGTGCCGGATCCCGCCCGGCCCGCCGTCCCACCGGCCGTGTCCCCGCCCTCGGCCGCGCCCCCGTCCGCCGCCCGGGCCGCCACCGCGTCCCCCGCCTTCGCCGCTTGCCCGCCGGAGCCGTTCACCGCCTCGGCGCCCGAGTCCGCACCCGGTGCCGCGGTCCCCGCGTCCCGCCTGCGCCGCCGTTTCCGCCAGGCCCGCCCGGCCAGGGCCACCGGCAGCGCGAAGACCAGCGTCCAGGCTCCGGCCGCCGCCCCGGTCTGCCACCACACGGGGCCGAAACGGGCCAGCAGGGCCACGCCGAGGGGGCCGCCCGCCAGTGCGGCGAGCAGGGCGAACGCCGCCGCGCAGACCGCCGCCGTCAGCACCGCCACCCCGGCGGTACGGCCGGCCGAGAAGCGGACCGGGGCGGGGTGACCGGGCACCGGCCGCCCCACGGCCGCCCGTGCCACGAACCAGCCCGCCGTCATCCCCGCCACCGCCGGCAGCAGCCCGGCGGCCCAGTTCTGCGGCGTCCCGGGCCCCGCGTCCGGCACCGCCGCCAGCAGCGGGAACGGCGGGAGCAGCGGGGCCGGGTCGGAGAGGAGCGGGTGGACCAGGTGCCCGGAGCCGAGGACGAAGCCGGGGCCGAGCGCGTAGGACGCGGCCCACACCGCCGCGTTGGGGATCAGCGCCACGCCGAGCAGCAGCACCGCGAACCGCCCCGTCCAGCCCTCCGTCAGCTGCAGGAACGAGGCCCGGGCCGCCCCGCCGTGCACCACCAGGGACACCCCGACCAGCAGCGCCCCGCCCCCGGCGGACACCGTCGTCGCGGCGCCGGCGGCGCGCACGGCCGCGCCCAGCCGCGCCCGCGCCTCGGCGCCGGTCACCAAGCGCCGCAAGGGCGCCGGCAGCATCTCGAGCGCCCGGAGCACCGGCTCGCCCGGGCGGCCGTACGCCGTCCACACGCCGGCGGCCGCCGCGCCCGCCGCGACCAGCGGCAGACACGTCGTCACCCAGTTCCATTGAGGGCGCAGTTCACCACCGGAGCAGTACAGCGCCGCCGTCGCGCCGACGCCCAGATAGCCGAGGACCACGCCCGTCCAGGCCGTGCGGGCGGGGACCGGGGGCGGGCCGTCGGGCTCGGCGGAGGCGTCCGTGGCGTCCCGTGCCGCCCGGTACACCAGCCACAGCGGCAGCGCGAGCAGCAGCAGCGGGGTGACGCCGACGGGCATGGGCGCACCGGAGAGCGTGTCGGTGCGGACCAGTTCGACGCCGTGCGCCAGCAGCCACAGGGCGGCGGCGACGTGCAGCGCCCCGTCCGGTCCGCTGTCGGGATACGGAGAGCTGACCCACAGCGTCATCACCAGCACGGCGAACGCGCCGAGGCCGAGTCCGGCCGCGACGGCGCCGCCCAGCAGGCTCGCGGCAAGGCCTGGCGAACGGTCGCGCATCCGGGCGCGCAGGGGCGACGACGAGCGGTAGGCGGTCATCTGGATCACGCCGCCATGCTCCCAACGACACGCGCTTTCCCGTCGTAACAGGCGAACCCCCGCTGTGTCGCTCAATATACGTTTATGTTCTTTTTCGTACGAAAGGGCGTACGGTGACGAAGCAGAGCCCCGCCAGCCCGCTGCCACCGCCGGAGGGACGCCGACGTCTGCGCCGGTCCCGGTCGTTGACACCGGCTCAGCTCGCCGCGGCGCAGCAGGCCCCCCGTACGGCGCATCGAGCGCGGTCCGCCGCCGCGCCCCTCGCGCCCGATCCGGAGCCCCTGACACCCGATCAGGCATTCGACGCGCTCTACGCCTTCTGCGCCCCCGCCCTCGTACGCCAGACCTACCTGCTCACCGGGCGCCGGGAGCTGGCCCGCGAGGCGGTGGAGCGGGCCTTCCAGCTCGCCTGGCAGCGCTGGCCGGAGGTGGCCCGGGACCGGGATCCGGCCGGCTGGGTGCGGGCGGTGGCGTACGACTGCGCGCTCTCGCCCTGGCACCGCTTCCGTCCCCGGTACCGGCACCCGGAGCCGCCGCCCGCCGACCCGGCCGACCGCGCGCTGCTGCACGCCCTGCTCGAGCTGCCTCCGTCGTACCGGCGCACGCTCGTCCTCTACGACGGCGTGGGCCTGGACCTGCCGGAGACGGCGGCGGAGACGGAGGCGAGCACACCGGCGGCCGCCAGCCGGCTGACGCACGCCCGCGAGGCGCTGGCCGCGCTGGTGCCGGAACTGGCCGACCCCGCCCTCCTCCATCGCCGCCTGCTGGAGCTGGCCTCGGCGGAGCGGCTGCGCGCGGCGCGGCCCCCTGCCGTGCGCACCGACTGCGAACGCCGGAACGTCTTCTGGACCCGGGCGGCCATCGCCTTCACCGTGACGATCGTCGGCGCGACGACCCTGACGCTGCGGACGGCCCCCACCCGTTACGAGGCGCCGGTCGCGCCGGCCCAGGCGGTGCAGGGGGTTCCGCCACCGGCGGCGCTGGGCCCGCTGTCCCAGGACGAGCTGACCCTGCGGGCGAAGCTGCGCAGGGCGGCGGCGAGCGGCCCGGAACGCCTGGTCCCGCAGACCCGGTGACCTCCCGCCGGCCGTCGCCGTGCGGGGCGCCGTGCCGGGGGCGCCGTGCGGGGCGCCGTACGGACGCGGGCCCGGCGCGGCCGCTGCCGCGGGTTTCCCGCCGCATCCGGCGCGGGCGGGGCGCAGACGCCGGTGGGCCCGCCCCCTGCACGGGAACGGGCCCACCCACGGGCGGCCGGAGCCGCTCAGGCGCTCAGGATCTCCCGGGCCAGCTTGGCGGTCTCGGTCGGGGTCTTGCCGACCTTGACGCCCGCGGCCTCCAGGGCCTCCTTCTTCGCCTGGGCCGTGCCGGAGGAGCCGGAGACGATGGCGCCGGCGTGGCCCATCGTCTTGCCCTCGGGCGCGGTGAAGCCCGCGACGTAGCCGACGACCGGCTTGGTCACGTTCTCCTTGATGAACGCCGCGGCACGCTCCTCGGCGTCGCCGCCGATCTCACCGATCATCACGATCAGGTCGGTGTCTGGGTCGTCCTGGAAGGCGGCCAGCGCGTCGATGTGCGTGGTGCCGATGATCGGGTCGCCACCGATGCCGACGGCGGTGGAGAAGCCGATGTCCCGCAGCTCGTACATCATCTGGTAGGTCAGCGTGCCGGACTTCGACACCAGGCCGATACGGCCCGGCTTGGTGATGTCGCCCGGGATGATGCCGACGTTCGACTGGCCCGGGGTGATGATGCCGGGGCAGTTCGGGCCGATGATGCGGGTCTTGTTGCCCTTCTTGCCGGCGTACGCCCAGAAGGACGCCGTGTCGTGCACGGCGATGCCCTCGGTGATGACGACGGCCAGCGGGATCTCGGCGTCGATGGCCTCGACGACCGCGTCCTTGGTGAACTTCTCCGGCACGAAGATGACCGAGACGTTGGCGCCGGTCTTCTCGATGGCCTCCTTGACGGTGCCGAAGACGGGTACCTCGGTGCCGTCGAAGTCCACGGTCTGCCCCGCCTTGCGCGGGTTCACGCCGCCCACGACGTTGGTGCCGTCACCCAGCATGAGCTTGGTGTGCTTCATGCCGGTGGCGCCGGTCATGCCCTGGACGATGACCTTGCTGTCCTTGTTGAGCCAGATAGCCATGGTGGTTTGAGTCCTCGTCCTCGTGCTTACTTGGCGGCGGCCAGCTCGGCGGCCTTGTCGGCCGCGCCGTCCATGGTGTCGACGCGCTGCACCAGCGGGTGGTCGGCGTCCGTGAGGATCTTCCGGCCCAGCTCGGCGTTGTTGCCGTCCAGGCGGACGACGAGCGGCTTCTCGACCTTCTCGCCGCGCTCCTCCAGGAGCTTCAGGGCCTGCACGATGCCGTTGGCGACCTCGTCGCAGGCGGTGATGCCACCGAAGACGTTCACGAAGACGGACTTGACGTCCGGGTCGCCCAGGATGATCTCCAGGCCGTTCGCCATCACCTGGGCGGAGGCGCCGCCGCCGATGTCCAGGAAGTTGGCGGGCTTGACGCCGCCGTGCTTCTCACCGGCGTACGCGACGACGTCCAGGGTGCTCATGACGAGACCGGCGCCGTTGCCGATGATGCCGACCTCGCCGTCGAGCTTGACGTAGTTGAGGTTCTTCTCCTTGGCGGCGGCCTCCAGCGGGTTGGCCGCGGCCTTGTCGTGGAGCTCCTCGTACTCGGGGTGGCGGAACTCGGCGTTGTCGTCCAGGGAGACCTTGCCGTCCAGGGCGATGACCTCGCCGGAGGCGACCTTCGCGAGCGGGTTGACCTCGACCAGGAGGGCGTCCGACTTGATGAAGGTGTCCCACAGCTTGATCAGGACGTTGACGACCTTGTCCGCGACCTCAGCCGGGAACTTGGCGGCCTCGACGATCTCGCGGGCCTTGGCCTCGTCCACGCCGTCGATCGGGTCGATCGGGGTCTTGGCGACGGCCTCCGGACGGGTGGCCGCCACCTCCTCGATCTCCATGCCGCCCTCGACGGAGGCGATGGACAGGAAGGTGCGGTTGGCACGGTCGAGGAGGAAGGAGACGTAGTACTCCTCGACGATCTCCGGAGCGGTCTCGGCGATCATGACCTTGTGGACCGTGTGGCCCTTGATGTCCATGCCGAGGATGTCCGTCGCGCGGGCGACGGCCTCGTCCGGGGAGGCGGCCAGCTTGACGCCGCCGGCCTTGCCGCGACCACCGACCTTCACCTGCGCCTTGACGACGGACTTGCCGCCCAGCCGCTCGGTGATCTCGCGCGCCGCCTCAGGCGTGTCGATGACTTCACCGGCCAGCACCGGTACATCGTGCTTGGCGAAGAGGTCCCTCGCCTGGTACTCGAACAGGTCCACGCGCTTCCGTCCCTATCAGTGATCTCGCGGTTCGTTGGATGCGTGGGCGTGCCGCGAGGGCAACGTGACGTCCGCTCTGTCACAAGGGAAGCGCACACGGTGTCCGAGCGCGCGGCATGTCCGTCTCGCAGGTTATCGCTGCTTGCGGGGGGCCTCTAAATCGCGGGTCACACCTGAGCGGTGATACCTGTCACATGATGCCGGGATCGCTGGCACCCCGTGCCGACCCAGGGCTGCCGACGGGGGAAGCGCCCGGCCCCGCCGGACCGCGGCCGGCCCGGCGAGGCCCTGACGGCCCGGGGCCGCAGGAGCCGGCGTACGCGTCACGCGGTGTCCGGCACGGGCAGCGGCCGTTTCTCCAGGGCGGCCGCCATCACCTCGGGGAACAGGTCGGGCGTGCAGGCGAACGCCGGTGCGCCCAGCGCGGCCAGCGCCGCCGCGTGCTCGCGGTCGTACGCCGGCGCACCCTCGTCCGACAGGGCGAGCAGCGCCACGAACTGCACCCCGGACGCCTTCATCGCCGCGACCCGCTTCAGCATCTCGTCCCGGATCCCGCCCTCGTAGAGATCGCTGATCAGCACGACGACGGTCTCGGCGGGTCGGGTGATCTGCGACTGGCAGTGGGCGAGCGCCCGGTTGATGTCCGTGCCGCCGCCGAGCTGGGTGCCGAACAGCACGTCCACCGGGTCGTCCAGCTGGTCGGTGAGGTCGACGACCGCCGTGTCGAAGACGACCAGCCGGGTGCTGATCGACCGCATGGAGGCGAGCACCGCCCCGAACACGGACGCGTACACCACGGACGCCGCCATCGACCCGGACTGGTCGATGCAGAGCACGACCTCCTTCTTCACCGACCGCGCGGCCCGGCCGTAGCCGACGAGCCGTTCCGGCACGACCGTGCGGTACTCGGGCAGGTAGTGCTTGAGGTTGGCCGCGACGGTGCGGTTCCAGTCGATGTCGTGATGGCGCGGGCGGTGGATGCGGGCACTGCGGTCCAGGGCGCCGGCGAGCGTGGCCCGGGTACGGGTGGCGAGCCGCTTCTCCAGGTCCTCGACCACCTTGCGCACGACCGCGCGGGCCGTCTCCCGGGTCGTCTCCGGCATCGCCTTGTTCAGCGACAGCAGCGTGCCGACCAGGTGCACGTCGGCCTCCACCGCCTCCAGCATCTCCGGCTCCAGCAGCAGGGAGGCGAGCCCGAGACGGTCGATGGCGTCCCGCTGCATGACCTGGACGACGGAGGACGGGAAGTAGGTGCGGATGTCCCCCAGCCAGCGGGCCACGGACGGCGCCGAGGCGCCCAGCCCCGCCGAGCGGTCCCGGCCCGCCGGCGGCCTGTCGCCCCGGCCGTACAGGGCGGCCAGCGCGCCGTCCATCGCCGCGTCCCGCCCGGACAGGGCGTGTCCCGTGCCGTCGGCCTGGTCCCCGCCGAGCACCAGCCGCCAGCGCCGCAGCCGCTCCCGCGCCGGGTCGGTCGCGTCCGGTGCCGTTCCGGTCGTCGCGTCCGTCATGCGCCCACCTCCGCCAGTCCGTCGTCGTGTGCCGTGCCGAGCCCCGCCGCACCGGGCCCGCCGCCGTCGTCGCGTGCCGAGCCCCGGCCCACCGCACCGGGCCCGCCGCCGTCGCGTGCCGAGCCCCGGCCCGCCCCACCGGGCCCGCCGCCGTCCGCGAGCACGTCCGGGCCGAGCAGCAGCCGGAGCACCGGCAGGACGGCGTCGGCGCGCCCGGCGTCCGGTTCGGCGGCGAAGCCGGGGAGCGCGGCGCCCTGGGCGGCGGCTCCGCCCGGCCGCCCTCCGGGCCCCCGCCGGACCAGTTCGCCGAGGCTTCTGCGGACCCCCGGCTCGTACGCCGCGAACGTGCGCCGCAGCAGGGGCAGCACGTCGGTGAACGCATCCGCCGGCACCCCGGTCAGCCAGGTGTCGAGCAGGCCGAGCAGCCGCTCGTCGTGCACCAGCAGCAGTCCGCCGCCTCCCCCGCCGCCGGCGAAGCCCTCGACCCAGGCGGCGGCCGCGGGAGGCGGCGTGCCCGGCGACAGCGCCAGCCCCATCAGCCGGGCCGCCTCCTCGGCCGCGAGCGCCCCGTCGTCCAGCAGCAGCCGCGTGGCCCGCCCCCGGACGACGCCGGGCGCGCTGTCCCGCAGCGCCAGGGCCCGCAGCACGGCCCGCCAGCGGTCGCGCAGGTCCGCGCCACCGCCACCGTGCCCCTCCGCCGGGCGCGCACGGTCCCCGGCGTCCGCCCGGCCCAGGCTCTCCGCCAGCAGCCCCACCGCCGTGTGCACGGCGTCCACGTGCCCGCGCATCTCCTCCGCCGCGTCCGCGTCCAGGGCGGCGCAGGCCGGGGGCAGCCCGACGAAGACGCGCTCGGCGAGGCCCGCCGCGACCCCGGCCAGCGCACCGGTGTCGGTGCCGCGCACGTCGCCGTAGCGCAGGGACCGGACCAGGGCGGGCAGGGCCTGGGCGAGGTGGGCCACGTCGGTGTCGAGGGCCGCGCGGTCGGCGAGCACCCGCATGACCACCGGCAGCGCGTCCGGCAGACCGGCCAGCAGGCACTGCTCGGCGAGCGCCGTGACGTCGGCCAGGGCGCCGGCCGCGACAGCGTCCGCCTCCGCCTTGGCCTGCGCGGCGGCCAGGACGGTCGTGCCCCACACGCCCGCCTCGGCGACCCGCACCGACAGCTCCGGCTCCCAGCGCAGCCGCCAGGTCTCCCGGAAGGTGCCCGTGCTCCCCCGGGACCGGGCCGGCTCGCCCCAGTCGACACCCAGCAGCCGCAGCCGGTGCAGGAGCCTGCTGCGGCCGGCGTCGGTGCCGCCGCGCAGGTCCAGTTCCAGCTCGCGCTCCATCGCCTCCGGTTTCAGACGCAGCGCGCGCTGCTGCCGGGCCAGGTCGCGCTGCAACGGCACCGCGGGCGCCGACTCGGGGACCTCGCCCAGGACGTCCCCGACCACCAGCCGGTCGTGCACCAGGGCCAGCGGCACGTCCGAGCCGTCGCACAGCACCGCGCGGACCGCGTCGGTGGTCTCGCCCAGGCCGGGCAGCGGCCTGCCCCGCAGCGCCGCCAGGGTCTCGGCGAGCCGTACCGCCTCGATGACGTGCGCGGAGGAGGCCATCCGGTCCTCCTCGCGCAGCAGCCGCGCCACCTTGGTCAGCCACCGCTCCACCGGACGGTCGGGGTTGTGGAACAGGTGCCCGTACCAGCCGGGCGAGTCGATGCCCGCGCCGTATCCGCCGGCCCGGGCCAGTCTGCGGTGGGTCCACGGCACCCAGGTCATGTCCGTCCTGACCTTCGGCAGGCCCCGGAGCAGGGCCCGGTCGGCGGTGACGGTGGTCTTCTCGCGCAGGGCGGGCACGTGCCACGCCCCGCACACCACGGCCACGGCGCCGGCGGACTCCTTGCGGGCCTCGCGCAGCCGCAGCCGCATGTGCGCCTCGCGGACGAGGTCCCGGGGGCGTCCGCCGGCGCCGTACCGCTCGCGCAGCGCGGCCATGGCCTCCGCCACCGCGGCGAACGGCGCGAAGGGGTCCCGCTCGCCCGGTCCCCGGTGCTCGACGACGTCCTCCCACCAGCGCTCGGGATCGTCGTACCCGGCGGTGCCGGCGAGCACGGCGAGCGGATCGACCCGGATCTCTTCGTCACCGGCGGCGGGCACGGACCCGGGACCCTCCCCGCCGGGGGCGGGAGCCGGCCCGCCGGGCGCGTCCACGGCGCCCGTTCCGGAGCCGCGAGGGCCCTCCCCGTCGGCGGTGCCGGGCCCGTCGGCGCCCTCCACCGCGGCGGGCGCGCCGGGAGACCGCCCCGCCGCCTCCTCCCCCAGGGTGTCCTCCCACGCCAGCGTGTGCGCGGCCGGCAGGTCGATGAAGCGGGCCGGGACGCCGTGCTCCACCGCCCACCGGATGGCCACCCACTCGGGGCTGAACTCGGCGAACGGCCAGAACGCCGACCGGCCGGGCTCGTCGACGGCGTGGGCGAGCAGGGCGACCGGGGGCCGCAGGCCCGGATCGGCGGCCAGCCCGATCAGCGCGTCGGCCTCCGGCGGCCCCTCGATCAGGACGGCGGCGGGCCGGGCGGCGTCCAGCGCGGCCCGCACCGCGCGCGCGGAACCCGGCCCGTGGTGCCGTACCCCGAGCAGCAGCGGCCCGGAGTCCCGCGCCGCGCTCCGGCCGGTCCCGGTCACGCGCTCACCTCGCGGCAGGCGCGGTAGAAGTCCGTCCACCCGTCGCGCTCGCGGACGACCGTCTCCAGGTACTCCTGCCAGACGACCCGGTCGGCCGCCGGGTCCCGGACGACGGCGCCGAGGATGCCCGCGGCGACGTCACCGGGGCGCAGCACGCCGTCGCCGAAGTGGGTCGCGAGTGCCAGGCCGTTGGTGACGACGGAGATCGCCTCCGCCGTGGACAGCGTGCCGCTGGGGGACTTCAGCTTCGTGCGGCCGTCGGCGGTGACGCCGTCGCGCAGCTCGCGGAAGACGGTCACGACCCGGCGGATCTCCTCGATGCCGTCGGGCGCGGCCGGCAGGTCGAGGGAGCGGCCGAGCTGCTCGACCCGCCGGGTGACGATGTCGACCTCCGCGTCGGCGCTCTCCGGCAGCGGCAGCACCACGGTGTTGAAGCGGCGGCGCAGCGCGCTGGAGAGGTCGTTGACCCCGCGGTCGCGGTCGTTGGCGGTGGCGATGAGGTTGAAGCCGCGGACCGCCTGCACCTCCTCGCCCAGCTCGGGGATGGGGAGGGTCTTCTCGGACAGGATGGTGATCAGGGTGTCCTGCACGTCGGCCGGGATGCGGGTCAGCTCCTCCACGCGGGCCGTCATGCCCTCGGCCATGGCGCGCATGACGGGGCTGGGCACCAGCGCGTCGCGGCTCGGGCCGTGCGCGAGGAGCTGCGCGTAGTTCCAGCCGTACCGGATCGCCTCCTCCGGGGTGCCGGCCGTGCCCTGGACCAGCAGCGTCGAGTCGCCGCTGACGGCGGCGGCCAGGTGCTCCGACACCCAGGTCTTGGCGGTGCCGGGCACGCCGAGCAGCAGCAGGGCGCGGTCGGTGGCGAGCGTGGTGACGGCGACCTCGACGATGCGGCGCGGCCCCACGTACTTCGGTGTGATCACCGTGCCGTCCGGCAGGGTGCCGCCGAGCAGGTACGTCGCCACCGCCCACGGCGACAGCTTCCAGCGGGCCGGCCGCGGCCGGTCGTCCTGCGCGGCGAGGGCGGCGAGTTCGTCCGCGAAGGCGTGCTCGGCGTGCGGGCGCAGCGCCTGCGCGGTCTCGTCGCGGTCGGGCGCGGTCGTCGGTTCCACGGACACAGTCATGGCTGAGGCCCCCTCCAGCTCGGCCGGTTCGGATCTGGCACCAACCGTGCACCACGCCACTGACAATCGCCCTGACCTGCGCAGACGCCGCGGCAAGGCCGATTGTCAGTGGGGGGACCTACCGTCGGTGGCATGACTGAGCAGGGGGTGCGCTGGACCGCGGACCAGGTGCTGGCGCTGGCGCCTGACGCCGCGTCGCGCAAGGCGGGAAGCCGGCTCGGCACGGCCGGGCCGTGGTCGGGGACGGGCAGCGGTGAGGGGACGGTGTGGGGGCTGTGCAAGGGCAGCGGCAGCAGGCCGTACCAGACGGTGGTGGACCTGGCGGACCCGGCCGGGCCGGCGTACCGGTGCAGTTGCCCGAGCCGTAAGTTCCCGTGCAAGCACGCGCTCGGGCTGCTCCTGCTGTGGGCCGGCGGCGACGGCGCCGTGCCGGCCTCCGAGCAGCCGCCGGACTGGGCCGGGCAGTGGCTCGCGGGGCGCCGCGCACGCGCGGGGACCGCGCGGAAGGGGGCGGAGGGGGTCCCGGCGGCCGGGCCGGCCGATCCGGAGGCGGCCCGGCGGCGGGCCGAGCGCCGCGCCGAGCGGGTCACGGCGGGGGCGACGGAGCTGGAGCAGCGCCTGGCGGACCTGCTGCGCGGCGGCCTGGCCGAGGCGGAGCAGGCGGGGTACGGGCTGTGGGACGAGACGGCGGCCCGCATGGTCGACGCGCAGGCGCCCGGGCTGGCCGCGCGGGTGCGGGAGCTGGGGGCGGTCCCGGCCTCGGGCCCGGGCTGGCCGGCGCGGCTGCTGGAGGAGTGCGCGCTGCTGCACCTGCTCGACCAGGGCTGGCTGCGCCGCGAGGCGCTGCCGGACGCCCTGGCGGCGACGGTCCGCGCCCGGCTCGGCCTGCCCGCTGCGCCGGACGGCCCGCCGGTGCGCGACCGCTGGCTGGTCCTCGCCCAGTACGACACGGCCGACGCGAAGCTGACGACGCGCCGGACCTGGTTGTACGGGGCCGCGTCGGGCCACACCCGGCTGCTGCTGTCCTACGGCGCGGCGGGCCGGGCGCCGGAGCTGTCGCTGCCGGTCGGGCTGGCCCTGGAGGCGGAGCTGTCCGCGTACCCGGGCGCCGGGCAGGCCCGCGCCGCCCTGGGCGAGCGGTTCGCCCCGCCCGCGCCGGCCGGCTTCCGCCCGCCGGGCGTGACCACCACCGAGGCGGCGGACCGGTACGGCGGAGCGCTGTGCGACGACCCCTGGCTGGACTCGGTGCCGGTGACCCTGGACCGGGTGATACCGGTCCCGGACGGCGACCGGTGGCAGCTCGCCGACGCCGACACGGACACGGCCCTGCCGCTGACCCGGACCGCGCGCTCCCGGCCCGGCCTGTGGCGGCTGGTCGCCCTGTCCGGCGGCGCCCCCGTGACGGTCTTCGGCGAGTGCGGTCACCGCGGGTTCACCCCGCTCACCGCCTGGCCCGACGGCGCGGGCGAAGCGGTGGCGCTGTGCTGACCGGCCGTACCGGCACCCGCGGGGACACGCAGGCGAGCGAAGGGAAGGGAACGCGATGAACGGGACGCCGACCGGCAGGGACACCACCGTGCCCGCCGGCACCTGGGAGGACCTGGTCACCACGGCGCTGCTGGGCACCGACCGGCGCGCCCCGGCGCACGGCGCGCCCGGCCGGGACGCGCCGGTCGCGCTGCTCGACGCGGCGGCCGTGGCGACCGTACGGCGGCGGGCCGGGCTGCGGCCCGCGCGAGCCGCGGCACGGCCGGAGCGCGCGCCCGCGGACCCCCGTCCCCCGCTGCCCGCCGCGGCGGCCCGGCGGCTCGCCGCACTGCTGGCCGACCGTGCCGGCGGCGCGTCCGGCCGCCGGGGCAGCTCGCCCGATCTCACCGAGCTGCTTCCGCAGTGGCTCGCGGCGGCCAACGCGCACGGGTACGCGGCGCCCCCGCAGACGATCCCCGCGCTGCTGGACGCGGCCCGGGGCCGTACGGACCTGCGCCCGGCGGCGCTGGCGTTCGCCGGCCCGCGCGCGCTGTGGCTGGCCCGGCTGAACCCGGACTGGCGCTTCGCCCTGCGCGCGGCCCACGGCGGCGGCGCGGCGGCGCCCGGCCCGGAGGACGCCGAGGGGGTGCGCCGGCTGTGGCAGGAGGGGCTGTTCGCCGAGCGTGCGGCGCTGCTGGGCGCCCTGCGCGCCCGTGAGCCCGCGCTCGGCCGCGAGCTGCTGGCCTCGACCTGGGGGGCGGAGCGGGCGGAGGACCGGCTGATGTTCCTCGACGCGCTGCGCACCGGCCTGTCGGAGGCGGACGAGCCGTTCCTCGAGCAGGCGCTGGGCGACCGCAGCCGCAATGTGCGGGCGACCGCGGCGGAGCTGCTGTCGTCGCTGCCGGGCTCGGCGCTGGCCGCGCGCATGGCCGTGCGGGCCGCGGCATGTGTGGCCCTGGACCGTACGGGGAACTCGCCGGGGATCGTGGTGGAGCCGCCGCTCGAGTGCGACTCCGGCATGGAGCGCGACGGTGTGGTGGCCGCACCGCCGGCGGGCAGAGGAGAGCGGTCGTGGTGGCTGGGGCAGTTGGTGGAGGCCGCCCCGCTCGGCGCCTGGGCGGAGCGGTTCGGCGGGCGGACGGCCCGGGAGATCGTGGCGCTGCCGGTGGCGGACGACTGGCAGGGCGAGCTGCACGCCGCCTGGTGCCGGGCGGCGGTGCGGCAGCGGGACGCCGCGTGGTCGCGGGCGCTGCTCGGCTCGCCGACGGCGCCGGAGGCGGGCGGTCCGGGCGCGGTGTCCCTGGCGGACCGGGCGAAGCTGCTGGCCGTGCTGGAGCCGGCGCAGCGGGCCGAATGGGTGGCCGGGTTCATCGCGACGCACGGCCTGTCGGAGGCGTTCCAGCTGCTCGGGGTGTGCTCCGTGCCTTGGGCGCCCCCGCTGGGCCGGGCGGTCGTGGACGCCTTGAACATCGCGCGGGACGCGGGCAGTTACCCGTGGAGCTTCAGCGGGGTGATGGGGCTCGCGGAACGCTGCCTGGACCCGGCGGAGGCCGTGCGGCTGGAGGCGCTGCTGGCGATGCCCGACGAGCGGGAGGACGCCGCGCCGGGGGCCGGCGGGTACTGGGCGGAGGCGTTCCAGCGGCTGGTCACGACGCTGCGGCTGCGGGCGACGATGGCGGCCGAACTCGGCGCCGCACCGTCGGACGGCCCGCCGCGGGCCACCGCGGAACCGTCACCGGCGTCGACCCGGCCGCCGCGGGCGGCCGCACCGGACACGGCCGGCTGACCGCCGGACGCAGCGGCTCGCACGTCGGACACCTCCGCCCGGCCGCCGCGGGCGGCCGCTCAGCCGCCGGAAGCGGCCGGCTGACGGACGTTCTCCCGGACCCATTCCACGATCGACGCGGTCGTCGCGCCCGGCGTGAAGATCTCGGCGACGCCCTTCTGCTTCAGCGGCGGGATGTCCTCGTCGGGGATGATGCCGCCGCCGAAGACGAGGATGTCCTCCGCGTCCCGCTCCTTGAGCAGGTCGATGACCGCGGCGAACAGCGTGTTGTGGGCGCCGGAGAGGATCGACAGGCCGATCGCGTCGGCGTCCTCCTGGATGGCGGTGTCGACGATCTGCTCCGGTGTCTGGTGGAGCCCGGTGTAGATGACCTCCATACCGGCGTCGCGCAGGGCCCGCGCGATGACCTTGGCCCCGCGATCGTGGCCGTCGAGCCCCGGCTTGGCGACCACCACGCGGATCGGACCGGCTGCCACACCCATCACTGCCTCCATCAAGCGACCACGGAAGCGACCGCTTCCGTCCGTACCGACAAGTACCGCACTCTCGGCGCGTTCCGCCACACGTCGCGAAGTGAACGAACGTTGTCCCCAGCATCCCGCACCCGGCAGTTTCGCGGGGTGCAGCGAGGGGGAAATCACATGGTGGGACATGAGGGCACACGGGGGATCGAGCCGTCCCCCGGTGTGCCGACAGGAGGTCGGCCATGAAGGTCACCGGGGTACTGCCGCCGCTCTTCCTCCCGCTCTGCCGCCGTCTGTGGCCCGGCAAACTGGCCGGACTGTCCATGGCGCTGCTCAAGGCGACGGCCCTGGAGGCCGCGATCCTCGCCGGCCACCTCCTGCTGTATCCCACCGGCCTCGTCCAGGAACGCCGTGCCGTGATGCTGCCCGGGGCGGAGGGCGCGGCACGGCTGCCGGTCCGCCCCGGCCCGCCGGTCGTGCTGCTGCACGGTTTCATCGACAACCGCTCGGTGTTCGTCCTGCTGCGCCGCACCCTCGCCCAGCACGGCCGGCAGCGGGTCGAGTCGCTCAACTACTCGCCGTTGACCTGCGACATCCGCGCCGCGGCCGAGCTGCTCGGCCGGCACATCGAGGAGATCTGCGAGCGCACCGGCAGCGCCCGGGTCGACGTCGTGGGGCACAGCCTGGGCGGGCTGATCGCCCGCTACTACGTCCAGTGCCTGGGCGGCGACCTCCGGGTGCGCACGCTCGTCACGCTGGGCACACCGCACTCGGGGACGAGGGTGGCGCCGCTGGCCGACGCCCACCCGATCGTGCGGCAGATGCGGCCGGGCTCCCCGGTGATCGAGGCGCTGGCCCGTCCCGCGCCCGGCTGCCGCACCCGCTTCGTCAGCTTCTGGAGCGACCTCGACCCGGTGATGGTGCCGCTGGAGACGGCCTGCCTGGAACACCCCGACCTGGACGCGAGGAACGTCCGGGTGACGGGTATCGGCCATCTCGCCCTGCCCGTGCACCCCGCCGTGGCGGCCGGGATACGGGAGGCCCTCGACACTCCCCGGCCCGGGGACCGGGTCACCGGCGGCCTCACGGTCGCCTGAGAGGCGGTACGACAGGAACGCCCGGGGGCCCCTGACGCCGGCCGGCCCGCGGCGGCCACGGCCGGCCAGCCCGCAGCAGCCCATGACCGCGGGTCCACGACGGCGAGCGCCGCCCGCACACGCCCGCGCGCAGCCTGACTCACGGTCACCGATATCGAACACTTCTCGAACGCCTTGCCGAGCTCGCGTCCGACGCCCCCCGAAACACGGCCGAATGCCCGGTTACGGCCCACGCGAAACAAGCGGAAGATTGTCGCGCCCAGGTACCGCCGGGTACAGTCGCCGCACTGCTCTGGCAGCCCCTGTTGTCGAGGCGAAAGAGAAGTTGGTGAACGACCGTCACCCGTCGGGGACCACGACCACCCCGGCTGCGGCTTCCGACGCCTCCACCGCGCACTACGCGCAGTACGGGGCACAGGAAGCCCCTTACGACGACCTCACCACGTACGGCGGCGGTGATGCCACCGTTTTCCCGGGCGGTGCCGCGAGCACCACGGCCTTCGCCGCCGACCCGCTCTTCGGCAGCTTCCCGGACGGCGAGCAGACCACCGGCGGGTACGGCGCCACCCCGTGGCAGACGGACACCGGCGGGCTGCCGGCCCACGACCCGTACGCGGCCCCGCAGCACACGGGTTACGACTCCGGCGGGTACGACACCGCCGCCTGGACCGTCCCCGCGCAGGCCACCGGCAGCGGCACCGGCCAGTGGGACGCGGGCGCCTGGCTGCAGCCCGAGCACTCCGGCGGCGCCGACCCCACCCAGCAGTGGGAGTGGGGCGCCCAGACCTTGGACACCGGCGCGTACGACGCCACGCAGTGGAACCTCGCCGGGCAGGCGGCGGAGCACGAGCACGGCGGCCAGCCGTTCGACCAGTTGCCCACCGCCACGTTCGAGGCGATCGGCGAGCCGCACTCCGCGTACGGGCACGCCGGTGACCCGCAGGCGACCGCGGGCTTCGAGCAGACGCCGTACGAGGACGCCGCCTTCGGTGAGCACCCCGGCGGTGCGGACGAGCCGGACGCCACCGGCGAACTGCCCGCCGTCACCGATCTGCTGGACGGCCAGGAGGAGATCGCCTCGGCGCCGGCGACCCGCGCGGGCTCACGCAGCGGAGCGCGTTCGCGGCGCCGTACGCCCGCCAGACGCTCCGCGCTGCTGACCGTCGCCGTTCCCTCGGCCTGCGTCATGGGCGTCGCCGGAATCGCCGCGGCCTCGGTCGGCGCGCTCACCGACGACTCGGCGGACACCACCGCCTCCGCCGCGGACGCGCAGGCGCACCCCGTCCAGCCGGCGGTCGCCAACAGCAAGCTGGACACCCAGCTCCGGACGCTCTCCGCCGGCGCCGACGACTTCGCCGACCGGGCGAGCCGCACCCAGGAGCGGATCGACCTCAAGGCGCAGCAGGAGATGGAGAAGAAGAAGGCCGCCGCGGAGGCCGCGCTCAAGGAGCGGCTGCGCCCCAAGTTCGCGCTGCCGGTCGCGCAGCACGGGCTCAGCGCCTACTACGGCCAGGCGGGCGTCAACTGGATGTCGGTGCACACCGGCATCGACTTCCCGGTCTCCTACGGCACCACCGTGGTGGCCGCCACGGACGGCACGGTCACCACCAAGTGGAACAGCGCCTACGGCAACATGATGATCGTGACGGCGAAGGACGGCACGCAGACCTGGTACTGCCACCTGTCCAGCTACACCGTCGCCTCCGGCACGACCGTCAAGGCCGGCCAGCCGATCGCCTTCTCCGGCAACTCCGGCAACTCCACCGGTCCGCACCTGCACTTCGAGGTGCGGCCGGCGGGCGGGGCGGCCATAGACCCGCTGCCGTGGCTGCGGAGCCACGGGCTCGACCCGTCGTAGGGGCACGGCGGGCCCGCCGCCGTACGGCGCGGGCCCTGGCGGCTACAGCTTCTCCACCGGCGCGTACCGCAGCAGCAGCCGCTTCGGCTTGGCGTCCCCGAAGTCGATCGTCGCCTCCGCGTTCGCACCCGTTCCCTTCACGGCGACGACCGTGCCGAGGCCGAACTGGTCGTGGGTGACCCGGTCGCCGACGGCGAGCGCGACCACCGGCTTCTCCGTCGTCCGCCGGGTGGCGAAACCGGACGCGCCCGACGCGGAGGAGCGCGAGCGGGTCGAGGACAGCGAGGCCGCGATCCCGGACGCCGGACCGGACGGGACCGGCGCCGACGCTCCCGTCCGCTTCCACTCCACATGGGTGGCCGGGATCTCCTCCAGGAAGCGGGAGGGCGGGTTGTACGACGGCTGGCCCCAGGCGCTGCGCATCGCCGACCGCGTCAGGTACAGCCGTTCCCGCGCGCGGGTGATGCCCACGTACGCCAGGCGCCGCTCCTCCTCGAGCTCCTTGGTCTGGCCGAGGGCGCGCATGTGCGGGAAGACGCCGTCCTCCATGCCGGTCAGGAAGACCACCGGGAACTCCAGGCCCTTGGCGGTGTGCAGCGTCATCAGCGTGACGACGCCGTCGCCGCCCTCCTCGTCCGGGATCTGGTCGGAGTCGGCGACCAGCGCGACCTGCTCCAGGAAGTCGGCGAGCGTGCCGCCGGGCACGGCGGCTCCCCCGGTCGCCGCTCCTTCCCCGTGTTCCTGTTCGAACTCCAGCGCGACGGCCGCGAGTTCCTGGAGGTTCTCGATGCGGGTCTCGTCCTGCGGGTCGGCGGAGGCCTGCAACTCGGCCAGGTAACCCGTGCGTTCGAGGACGGCTTCCAGGACGGTCGCCGGGCCCGCGCCGGACTCGACGACGGTGCGCAGGTCCTCCATCAGCGTGTTGAACCGCTTGACCGCGTTGGTGGAGCGCGCGGCCATGCCGTACGCCTCGTCCACGCGCTTCAGGGCCTGCGGGAAGCTGATCTTCTCCCGCTGGGCGAGGGCGTCGATCATCGCCTCCGCGCGCTCGCCGATGCCCCGCTTGGGCACATTGAGGATGCGGCGCAGCGGCACCGAGTCCTCCGGGTTGGCGAGGACGCGGAGGTAGGCCAGGACGTCCCGGACCTCCTTGCGCTCGTAGAACCGGACGCCGCCGACGACCTTGTAGGGCAGGCCGACGCGGATGAAGACCTCTTCGAAGACGCGGGACTGCGCGTTGGTGCGGTAGAAGACGGCGACGTCTCCCGCGCGCGCCTCGCCCGCGTCGACCAGGCGGTCTATCTCCTCGGCGACGAACTGGGCCTCGTCGTGCTCGGTGTCGGCGACGTAGCCGACGATCCGGGAGCCCTGGCCGGCGTTGGTCCACAGGTTCTTCGGGCGGCGGGACTCGTTGCGCTCGATGACCGCGTTGGCGGCGGACAGGATGGTCTGCGTGGACCGGTAGTTCTGCTCCAGCAGGATCGTCGTCGCGTCCGGGTAGTCCTCCTCGAACTGGAGGATGTTCCGGATCGTGGCGCCGCGGAAGGCGTAGATCGACTGGTCGGCGTCACCGACCACGCACAGCTCCGCGGGCGGCAGGTCGTCCTCGCCGGGCGGGACGTCCTCGTCGCGCTCCCCGGTGCCGACCAGTTCCCGCACCAGCGCGTACTGGGCGTGGTTGGTGTCCTGGTACTCGTCCACCAGGACGTGCCGGAAGCGGCGGCGGTAGTGCTCGGCGACGTCCGGGAAGGCGCGCAGCAGGTTGACCGTCGTCATGATCAGGTCGTCGAAGTCGAGGGCGTTCGCCTCGCGCAGCCGCGACTGGTACAGCGCGTAGGCCTGCGCCAGGGTCTTCTCGAAGCCGTCGGCGGCCTGGGCGGCGAAGTCCTCCTCGTCGATCAGCTCGTTCTTCAGGTTGCTGATCTTGGCGCTGAAGGACTTGGGCGGGAAGCGCTTGGGGTCGAGATCCAGATCCCGGCAGACCAGGGCCATCAGACGCTTGCTGTCGGCGGCGTCGTAGATGGAGAACGACGACGTGAAGCCGAGCTTCTTGCTCTCCCGGCGCAGGATGCGCACGCACGCGCTGTGGAAGGTCATCACCCACATGGCGTTGGCGCGCGGGCCGACGAGCTGCTCGACGCGCTCCTTCATCTCCCCCGCGGCCTTGTTGGTGAAGGTGATCGCGAGGATCTGGCCCGGGTGGACGTTCCGCTCGGCGAGCAGGTAGGCGATGCGGTGGGTGAGCACGCGGGTCTTGCCGGAGCCGGCGCCGGCGACGATGAGCAGCGGGGACCCGGCGTGCACGACCGCGGCGCGCTGGTTGTCGTTCAGCCCCTCCAGCAGTGCCGCCGAGTCGATCGCCGGGCGCGGGGCGCCGTCGCGGTAGTACGCGTCCCGGTCAGGCGGCGCGTCGAACTTCCCGCCGAACAGATCGTCCGGAAGCGGCTCCGGAGAGTGATCGTCCTCGGGCGGCGGCGGGGGCTCCTCGTCGCGCCCGCGAGGGGGCTGGAGGTCCGCCAGGAAGCTGTCGTCAAAGAGGCTGCTCATCGCTCTCCGAGTCTAGGGTGCCCCACCGACAACCGGCCGCGGTCCCCGGAAGACGGCCCCTTCACGCACGGGCCGGACCCGCGCCGGCGCGCCCGGTCCTCCCTCGCCCGGCGGACGGTCCTGGTGACGGGGGTGTGATTCCGCCCTCAGGTCACGGCAATGTATCGGACAAACCGCACACCAACCTTCACAGAAGACACACGAGTTGGCTAGGTTGCCGTCAGGCCGCACGACCCCTCTCCGGCGAACCTCGCCGGGCCGCGCGGCCTCCGCCGAGTCCGGCGCACCCCCTGCGCGGCGCCCGGAACCGGGGACCCACCGATCCTGGGGTGAATCGGCCGACTCCCGCCCGGGACGACGCCGTAGGGCAACCCTTCCGTCCGCCCGAACCCGACAGCTAACCCGGTAGGCGGCAGCATGGAAGGAGTCGCCTCCGTTGGCGTCGCACCGCAAGCCGCGCCCCGGCGGGACGCAGGGGGCGGGCATCCGCACCCCCGCTCTCGCCACCGCCGCCCTCACCTCCGTCGCCGTCCTCTCCCAGACGGCCGAGGCCGCCGCCGAGGCCGGTCACGGCACGCCCAGCCCGGAGGAGGTCGAGCGGAAGATCGACGATCTCTACCGCCGGGCGGGATCGGCTGCGGAGGCGCCCGGCGCGGGCAAGGAGCGGACCGCCGACGCGGCGCGGCGACGCACCGACAGCCTGCAGCGGCTCCGTGAAGAGGTAGCCCGCCGCGCGGCCCAGCACCGCGGCGCATCCGCCCAGCGGATCGCCGTCCCCGGCCGGCGCGGCACCGTCCCCGGCCGCACCGCGGGCGCAGTCACCGCCCAGCCGGGGATCGTCCCCGCTCAGCGCGGTGCCGTCAGCGGCCTTGCCGCGGGCGCCGCGCCGGCCGCCTGGGACAGGGGCGCCGCCGTGACGCCGGCGCGGGGCGGGGTCGCCGTGCCGGCCGCGTGGGACAGTGGCGCCGCCGTGCTGGCCGCTCCGAACGCCGCCGGCCCGGACGCCGTAATACCGCCCGCTGGGGACACGGGTCCTGTGCCGCAGGCCCACGGGCTGGGTTCCGCACCGGCAGCGTGGAGCGGGGACGCGGCGCCGACCACGTGGAGCGGGGACGCCGTGCCGGCCGCGTGGAGCGGGGACGCCGTGCCGGCCGCGTGGAGCGGGGACGCCGTGCCGGCCGCTCCGAACGCCGGGGCCCCGGACGCGGTGCCGCCCGCCTGGGGCGCCGGCCCGATGCCGGTGGCCCCGAGCGCCGCAGGCCCTGGCGTCCTTGCGCCCGTCCGAGACGCGGATGCCGTGGCGGTCGCCTGGCACGCTGACGCCGTGGCCGCCACCGGGAACGCGGCCGTCGCACCGCCCGCCTGGGGCGCCGATCCCGTGCTCGCCGCTGCGGACGCCGGGGGCCCGGACGTGGTGGCGCCCGTCCGAGGCGCGGGTGCCGCGGCAGGGCCCGTGGGCCCGGCCGTCGTACCGCCGCACGTCCGGGAGGGTGGCCGTGCGGCGCCCGCCCCGGGGCCGGCGGCCGGACCGCTGCGGACGGGCGCCGGGAGGGATCCCAAGGCGGCCAAGGCCACGGTGCAGAAGAAGCTGGCCCACGCGCGCGCACTGCTGTCGCAGCGGGTCGTGCAGGGCCCCGCGCCGTCCGGTGCGGACACGTCCAAGGCGAGCAAGGCCGTCGCCTTCGCGCGGGCCCAGCTCGGCAAGCCGTGCGTGTGGGGCGCGGCCGGTCCCGGCTCCTACGACTGCTCGGGCCTCACCCAGGCCGCCTGGAAGTCGGCCGGGGTCACCCTGCCGCGCACCGCCCGCGACCAGGCCGGCGCCGGCGTCGCGGTTCCGGCGGCGGACGCCCGCCCCGGTGATCTCGTCTTCTTCCACGACGACCGCAGCCACGTCGGGCTGTGCACCGGCGACGGCATGATGATCCACGCCCCCAGGCCGGGCGAGTACGTCCGCGAGGAGCCGGTCTCCTGGGCGGGCGGGTCGGCCGTCCGCACCGTGGTCCGGCCGGGCTGACCCGCAGCGCCGCGGATCAGGTCCAGAGCACGGCGATGAAGACGTTCGCCGTGGTCAGCAGGCCGACCAGCCCGAACTGGCCCTTGCTGATCCGCTCCTCGTCCCGCTTCACGTAGACCAGCCCGAGGATCACGATCAGCAGGGCCAGCTTGACGCCGATCTTGATGTTGTCGAGGTGGTGGCCGCCGGCCTGGTCGAGGCCGACGAGGGCCACCCCGGTGACCAGCATGGTCAGCGCGCCGTGCAGCATGCCCGGCACGAACCGGGCCGTTCCCTGGCCCATCGCCTTCATCTGGGTGAGGAAACCGCCGAGCAGCGCGGCGATGCCGACGATGTGCAGGCCGACGAAGAGATGGATGAGTACGTCCATGGGCCCGGAGCCTAGCCAGGAGCGTGCCGGTCTCCCGCCACCGGGCCCGCCCGGTGGCCCGCCCGCCGTCCCGGACGGTCCGGCGGATCGTGCACACCTGCGCTTCTTAGCACCTCACTGCCCTCCCCTGTCACATTTCCCGCGCTTCGATCATCACGCGCGTGAAGGCGACGGGTCGCAGCCACCGGTTCGATCACATGAGGGCACACCCCGGTCCGTCACCACCAGTTCCGAACACCGCGTTACCGACTCGTCACCTTCCGCCCTAGCGTCCTCCCCCAGGCGACCGGCTCCCGTCGGTCGCGCGAGTCGTACGGAAGGACGTGACACTCCAGGTGGCAGCGCACCGCAAGCCCCTGCATCGCTCGCTCAGCGGCCACACCGCCCGGACGGCCGCCACGCTCGCCCTGGCGGGCGCGGCCACCGCGACGGGTCTGGACGCGACGGCACACGCCGATCCCCGGCTCACGCCGGGGCAGGTGAAGGCCAGGGTGGACCGCCTGTACCGGGAGGCCGAGGCCGCCACCGAGAGGTACAACGGGGCGAAGGAGGAAGCGGACGCGGGGCGGCGGCGGCTGGGCGCGTTGCAGGACCGGGCCGCCCGCGAGCAGGAGAAGCTGAACTCCGCTCGGGACGCGCTCGGCTCGTTCGCGACGGCGCAGTACCGGGACGGCGGCATCGACCCGGCGTGGCAGGCGGCTCTGTCCAGCACCCCCGACCGGTACCTGGACGACGCCGCGCTCGCGGAGCGGGCCGGTGACCGGCAGGCCGCCGCCGTGGCGCGGGTACGCGAACGGCTGCGGGAGATCGAGCGGCTGCGCGGCGCCGCGCGCATCGAGCTGACCTCGCTGCGGTCGCGGCAGGCGGAGCTGAGACGGCACAAGAGGACCGTCACCGGCAAGCTGGACGAGGCCCGCCGGCTGCTGGCAAGGCTGACGCCTGACCAGCGGGCGCATGCCACCGGCGCCGACGCCGGAGGCGCGGGCGGGCACGTCTCCCGGTCGGCCGCGGACCCGCGGGAGCCGCTGGAGCGGGCCGGGTCCGCCGCGGCGCCCACCGCGCGCGCCGCGGCGGCCGTCGCCTACGCCTACGCCAAGCTCGGCAGCCCTTATGTGTGGGGCGCGACCGGGCCGAACGCCTTCGACTGCTCGGGCCTGGTCCAGGCCGCCTACCGCTCCGCGGGCATCTCCCTGCCCCGCACCACCTACGCCCAGATCGCCGCGGGACGACGGGTCTCCCGCTCCGAACTCCGCCCGGGCGACCTGGTGTTCTTCTACTCCGGGGTCAGCCACGTCGGCATCTATGTGGGCGGCGGCCGCATGATCCACGCCCCGAACCCGTCGGCCCCGGTCCGCTTGGCCCCCGTCGACCAGATGCCGTTCGCGGGGGCGACGAGGGTGGTCTGAGGAGCGGGACGGCCGGTGGTGCCCGCGTGGGCGGGTGGGGGGGGCGGGTGGGGGACGGCCCGCAGGGACCGGCCCTGTCGGACGGGACGCTCCGCAGCCGGCCGCGCCGACGGCAGGCCGCCGGGAGCGGACGCGGCGGCCGGCCCGCCCGGACGGGGACCCGCCCGGGTCAGACCAGTCGGCGGGCGGTCGCCCAGCGGGTCAGCTCGTGCCGGTTGGAGAGCTGGAGCTTGCGCAGGACGGCCGAGACATGGGACTCCACCGTCTTCACCGAGATGAACAGCTGCTTGGCGATCTCCTTGTAGGCGTAGCCACGGGCGATCAGGCGCAGCACCTCGCGTTCGCGCTGGGTGAGGCGGTCCAGGTCCTCGTCGACCGGAGGTGCGTCGGTGGAGGCGAAGGCGTCCAGGACGAACCCGGCCAGCCGCGGGGAGAAGACGGCGTCGCCCTCCTGGACGCGGAATATCGACTCGACCAGATCGGTGCCGGTGATGGTCTTGGTGACATAGCCGCGGGCGCCGCCGCGGATGACGCCGATCACGTCCTCCGCCGCGTCCGAGACGGACAGCGCGAGGAAGCGGACGGGCCGCTCGGGGTCGGCCGTCAACGCCGCGCACCGGCGCAGGACCTCGACGCCGCCGCCGCCCGGCAGGTGGACGTCGAGGAGGACCACCTCGGGCCGGGTGGCGGTGATGACCGAGACCGCCTGGTCGACGTCCGCGGCCTCGCCGACCACCTCGACCCCGGTCTCGGCGGTCCGGCCGATCTCCGCCCGGACGCCGGTGCGGAACATGCGGTGGTCGTCCACGAGCACCACCCGTACGTACCGCCCTCCCGCGCCGGACCCGCCGGCCTCGGCCGCCTCCGCCGCTCCAGCCGTGCCGTTCGCCTCGGTCGCGTCGCTCATGACGTCTTCTCCGCCCTCTCCATCTCCAGCTCGACCTCGGTGCCGCCGTCCGGAACCGCCCGCAGCCGGGCCGTGCCGCCGTGCCGCTCCATGCGGCCGATGATCGATTCTCTGACGCCCATGCGGTCGGCGGGTATCGCGTCCGGGTCGAACCCGGGGCCGCGGTCGCGCACGGACACGAAGACCGTCCTCCCCTCGACTTCGGCGTAGACCTGCACGGCGCCGCCGTCGCCACCGTACTTGGCGGCGTTCACCATCGCCTCGCGCGCGGCCTGCATCTGCGCCCCGGTCCTCTCGTCCAGCGGGCAGTCGCCGACTATGACGACCTCGATGGGCACGCCGTGCTTGTCCTCCACCTCGGCGGCGTTGCGCCGCACCGCCTCGGCGACCGTGTCCGGTTCGTCGGCCTCGTCCTTGCCGGTGCCCTCCGGCTTGTACAGCCAGGTGCGCAGGTCGCGCTCCTGGGCGCGGGCCAGGCGGCGCACCTCGTTCGCGTTGTCGGCGTTGCGCTGGATCAGGGTGAGGGTGTGCAGCACGGAGTCGTGGACGTGGGCGGCGACCTCGGCGCGCTCCTGGGCGCGGATCCGCATCAGGCGCTCCTCGGACAGGTCCTGGGTCATGCGGACCAGGTAGGGGCCGGCGAGCAGGGTGATGCCCACCAGGACGGCGAGTGCGGCCTGCAGGACCGCACCGAGGTGGGCGGCCGAGCCCTGCAGCACGAAGACGGCGGAGACACCGGTGGTGACGAGCAGGACGCCGCCGGCCGCGCGCAGCAGGGTGAGGGTGCGGCGCCGGCTGCCGACCTCGACCCAGCGGGCCCGGCGGGCGTTGTCCGCCTGGCGCCAGACGAGGGCGACGCCCGCCGCGACCAGCACGGCGGGCAGCAGGTACGCCTTGGCCGCGCTGCCCAGGTCGACGCTGCCCACGAAGACCATGGACACGATGACCATGAGGAGCAGTGCGACCATCTGCCCCCGGTCCGGCTTGCGGGCCACGATCCTGCGGCGGCCGTCCGGCGCGGTCTCCGTCCCCACGAGCGAGGGCTTCTGCTCGCCGACGCCGCCGATGCCGAGCGGGACGAAGAACCAGAACGCCGCGTACAGCAGCGCTCCGAGTCCGTCGGCGAGGAACAGGCCGACGAAGACGAGCCGCACCCAGACGACGGGCAGCCCGAGATGCCCGGCGAGGCCCCGCGCCACTCCGCCGAGCCAGCGTCCGTCACTGCTGCGGTAGAGCTTGCGCGGCGGCCGCGGGTCGTCGAGGGGCAGGCTTGCGGCTTCCGGCATGGCAACGATGGTCACACGGCGGGCGGGGCGGGGCATCAGGGTCGGTCCCCGAGACGCCCCTGATCTTCGCCCGGTGCCGGCCGGGTGGGCGTTCCGTCCGGGGTCCGCGCCGGTCGAACGCTTCCCCGCCCCGTCTCAGGGCCGATTTCAGGGTCGGGCCAGGGTCGTCCCGACTGCCGTCGCGGTGGCCGGGCCGTCACCATGGACACATGAGCGATCACGAGCACGCCGCGACGGGTCCGGGACCCGGCCCCGGCCCGCGCCCGGCCCCGGGCGCCGGACCGGCGGATGCCGCGCCCGCCGCGGCGGGACGGACGGGAGCGGCCGGCGCCGGCACGCGCACCGGCGCCCGGTCCGGCGGCGGCGCCGGAACCGGCGAGCGGGAGCGGCCGGGCGCCGCCGCGGTCCCCGAGCGGTTCCGCCGCGACCGCGGGCACAAGATGATCGCGGGCGTGTGCGCGGGACTGGGACGGCAGACCGACCTGGACCCGGTGATCTTCCGGATCACGCTGGCCGTGCTGTCGGCGACGGGCGGCCTCGGCCTCCTCTTCTACGGCTTCGCGTGGCTCCTGGTGCCGTACGGGGACGAGGAGGAGAACGAGCTCCGCAAGCTGTTCACGGGCCGGGTCGACGGCCAGGCGCTGGCCGCCGTGCTGTTCGCCCTCGTCGGCTGCGGGATCTTCCTCACGATGCTGCAGAACGGCGCGGTGCTGACGTTCGCCGTGGTGCTGTCGCTGCTGCTCGCCGGCGCGGGGTACTGGTCGCGGCACCGCGGCGCCCCCGACGCCGATCCCCTGGCCGCGCAGGCCGCCGCCGACGCCCCGCCGGAGGCGCAGGCGCCGCCGGTCGTCACCAGCTACCCGTCCTGGTGGCGGGACCCGATCGTCAAGGACGGCACCCATGTCGGCGGCACGGGCTATCTGTGGGGGCCCGGCGACGCCCGGGAGCGGGACCTCCTCTCGGTGGCCGACGTCGGCGTGGCCTATCCCTGGGTGCATCAGGGAGCCGTGCCGCCGCCCCGCCCGGCGCACCCGAGAATGCGCGGCCCCCGCTGGATAGGCGGCTGGGTGTTCCTGCTGGCCCTGCTGGCGGGCGGCCTGGGCACCGGGTTCGCCTGGGACCGTCAACCGCTGGGCGCCGGCCTGCAGACCGGTCTGGCGTGCGCGCTGGCGGTGCTGGGCCTCGGCATCGCGCTCAGTGCGTTCCTGGGCCGGACCGGTGCGGGCACGGTGTTCCTGGCGCTGGTCACGTCCGCCCTGCTGGCAGGGGCGGCGGCCCTGCCCCGGGACATCACCAGCCACTGGCGGGAGACGTCCTGGAGGCCGGCCGCGGTGGCCCAGGTGCACCCCGGGTACGACCTCGGCACCGGGCGGGGCACCCTCGACCTGACCAGGGTGCGCCCGGCCGCGGGGCGGACGGTGGCGACGGACGCCCATGTGGGCGCGGGACAGCTGAAGGTGATCGTGCCGGCGGACACGGCCGTGCGGATGAGCATCGATGTGGGGGTGGGTGACATCCGGTTGCCCGGGGACAGCGGGAAGGACGTGGACGTGCGGCCGGGCAGGCACAAGGAGGTGACGCTGGCGCCGGTCTCGGGCGCCGGGGACGCCGGGACGCTGGATCTGACGCTCGGCGTCGGAGTGGGACAGGTGGAGGTCAGCCGTGCTGCGTCATGAGTTCCAGCCCGGGAAGCTGGTCGCCGGGCTCTTCCTCGCCGCCACCGGCGCCCTCTATGCGGGGGACGCGGGCGGCCTGTGGGACACGCCGTGGTTCGCGGTGGTGCCGTTGGTGGTGGGCGGCCTGTGCCTGGCCGGTGTGACCGCCGCCCTGACCCGGGGGATACGCGGGCGGGGCGGCGCCGGGGGCGGCTAGCGGAGGCCGCCGCTCCGCTGCCGCCGGTTCCGCCACGCCGCGTCCAGGGAGAAGTAAGGGGTGCCGGCGAGGACCAGGGGGAGCCAGGCCATCAGGTAGGCGAGGTCGTTGCCGTAGTAGTAGGGGGTGGTCGCCCAGCTCACCGTCAGCCAGAGGCTGAGCGAGATCAGCGCGCCGCCGAGGGCGGCCAGCCGGCCGAACAGGCCGAGCAGGATGCCGAGGCCGACGGCCAGCTCACCGAGGGCGATGGCGTAACCGAAGCCGACCGGGCTCTGCAGGGCCAGGTCGACCAGCGCGGGGACGGCGGCGGAGTCGCGGGCGGCGTCCAGGGTCTCACCGATCGAGCCGGTGCCGCCGGACTTCATGAAGGCGCCGTCGGTGAGCTTGTCCACGGCGGCGTAGGCGAAGGTGATGCCGAGGAAGACGCGCAGCGGCAGCAGGGCGTAGGAGCCGGCGGCGTCCCGCCAGGTGCGCGGCCTGTCCAGCCCGGTGATGTGCGTGTCCGTCCGCATGTGCGTCATCGCTGCCAGCCTTTCGCCCACCGTGCCACCCCTCTGTGACGATACGTACGACGAAGGGAGCGCGTTCAACCGTCCTCGGACGATTTTCCGGATTTCGGGGCTTCCTGACAGCGGTCGGGATACACGGAGCGGCCGGCGGGGTAGCCGCGGGCCGGCTCGCCGGGCACGTGCGCAGCCCGCCGGGGGCGACCGCATCCGGTGGTCGTGCGGGTCGTGCGGGCCGGGGCGGTCCCGGGCGGCGATCGGGCCGGCCGGTGGCAGACGCGGTGCGCCGCGGCCTTCCCCCTCCCCCGGGTCACCGCAGCCAGGACGCCGGTGGCGGACTCACCCGCCGGGGGCGCGGCCGGTGCGTGGGGCGGGACGCCGGAGCGTCCGGGGACGGGCCGGTCACTCCGTCACCTGGACGGTGTACCGGTTGGTCGTCACCCCGGCCGCGGTCACGACCTGCACCTCCACCGAACCGGGCTCGACCTCGGCCGGAACGGGCACGGTCAGGACCGTGTCCGTGGGATTGCGGAAACCGCCCGTGACGGGGACCAGCGGCACGTGGACGTCGACCGCGCCGATGCGGACGACCGTCCGCGAGAGCCGGTCGGCGCTGTGCGCGCCGGGCGGGACGAAGCCGGTGCCGCGGATCTCGATGTCGTCGCCGGTGCGGATCGGGCCGTCCAGGTCGCCGGGTTCCCGGGCGCGGACCACGGAGAGGATCAGCGGCCGGCCGCCCTCGGCGTACTTGCCGGCCAGGTAGGTCGCCGCCGAGACGAGCACGACCGCGGCGAGCCCCCAGGGCAGGTCGGGCAGCCGGTCGGGGCGGCGGGCCAGCCGTACGGCGGCGAACAGCAGGGCGACGGCGTTGATGGCGACGTACTGGATGTCGGCGAAGGCGCCGCGGCCGGAGTCGTCGGTGAGCAGGTCGGCGGCGCGCGGCCGGTGCGCCGGCACCTTCTGCAGCCGCTGGGCGAGGATGCGCAGGCCCACCACCCGGCGGACCAGGACGGCGATGCCGCACACCACGGCGAGGACGGTCACCGCGCCCGCGCCGCGCGCGAGGCCGAGCCCGGAGACGAGGGCGTCGCGTTCGCCGGGGTCGGAGGCGGCGGCCAGGCGGGCGGCGAGCAGCAGGACGGCGTAGCCGACGAACAGCACCCAGGAGGCGGCGACGGCACGAGAGGTGGACATGCGGTTGTCCTCGCCGATCACCGGTGCGAGCGCTCCGCCGCGCGCCCGGTGGAGGACGCAGGCGGCGGTCAGCGCGGCGGCGACGGCGAGCGCGGCGAGCAGGGCGGCGGTGCGGGCGGCGGTCCAGCCGGCGCCGATGGCGGTCAGGGCCTCGGTGAGCAGCAGCACGGCGACCGCGCCCCACACCGCGCACACCGTGCGCAGCCACAGCCGGGCGAGTCGGGCGGCGCCCTCGGCCCGGCCGCGTTCGGCGACGGCCTCGGCCCGCTGGGTCAGTTCCTCGGAGACCCACTGGCGCGACGCGGACGCCGAGTGCGCCACGGCCGCCGGGAGCCCCTGGCCGGCCGCGAACGCATCCCGGCGGCGCAGGAACGCGGCCACGGCCCGCCGGTGTCCCTCCCGGGCGCCGTGCGGGCAGTCCCCGCAGGTGCATCCGCCCGCGTGGGCGCCTTCGGCGCCCGTGTCCCCTCTGGCCTCCTGCACCGCCACGCCCGACGCCCGCCTTCCCCACGACCTGCCGATCCGGCCGCCGGTGCCCGCTGTATCCCCGGCGGCCCCGACGGTTGGGCAACTCCCCCGTGACAGAAGCGAATTGTGCCCTACATCCGGCCGCGTCCGGGGCGGACCGGCCGGATCGGCGCGGGTGAAGCGGGGACCGCCGTGTTGACCCCGGGCGAGCCGCACCGCGGCGGGGTGCGCACCGAGCTGCGGTTTCGTGAGCGCCTGCCCCGGCCGGTCGGCCGAGCAGGTCCGGTTCGCCGCGCCGAGCAGGTCCGGTTTGCCGCGCCGAGCAGGTCCGGTTGCCGCGGCCGAGCAGGTCCGGTTCGGCTGACGTCCTGCCGCGACGGCCGGCGGTCGGCCCGGGGCCGCCCGGTCCGCGCCGAGCAGTTCCCGGGTGCCGACGGCCTGCCCGTGGCCGATGCGGCCGGGGCGGCCGGGGCGGCCGGGGCGGCCGGAGCGCCTTCGCCGTCACCCGCCGAGAAAACACGACAGCACTTGTCGGGATTGAGCGCGAGACTGACGCACATGAACTGGGCTGACTTCACCACCGCCGCCCCCGGCCTGGCGGCGATCGCCGAGGAGCGTTTCGGCGCCCACCGGCACCACGTCCTCGCCACCCTGCGCAGGGACGGCTCCCCGCGCACCTCCGGCCTGGAGGTCCGCTTCCTGGGCGGAGAGCTGTATCTCGGCATGATGCCGGGCTCCCTCAAGGCCCGCGACCTGCTGCGCGATCCGCGCTTTCGCTGCAGGCCAATCCGGGCGCCGACGTCGGCGACGGGGACGTCCGGATCGGCGGACGGGCCTTCGAGGTCGTCGACACGGCCGTGAAGGGGGCGTACGTGAAAGAGGTGGAACCGCCGCAGCCGTTCCACCTCTTCCGCACCGAGCTGACCGAGGTCGTGCGGACCTACGTCGAGGACGAGACGTATCTCGTCTGCGAGGTCTGGAAGCCCGGTGAGCCCGTGCGCACGCTCAGGCGCACCTAGGGCCTACTCCCACTCGATCGTCCCCGGGGGCTTCGACGTCACGTCGAGCACGACCCGGTTGACGTCCCGGACCTCGTTGGTGATCCGGGTGGAGATGCGGGCGAGGACGTCGTACGGCAGCCGGGACCAGTCGGCGGTCATGGCGTCCTCGCTGGACACCGGGCGCAGCACGATCGGGTGGCCGTAGGTGCGGCCGTCGCCCTGGACGCCCACGCTGCGGACGTCGGCGAGCAGCACCACCGGGCACTGCCAGATGTCGCGGTCCAGGCCGGCCGCGGTCAGCTCCTCGCGGGCGATGGCGTCGGCTTCGCGCAGCAGGTCCAGGCGCTCCTTGGTGACCTCGCCGACGATGCGGATGCCGAGGCCGGGGCCGGGGAACGGCTGGCGCTGGACGATCTCCTCCGGCAGGCCCAGCTCCTGGCCGACCATGCGGACCTCGTCCTTGAACAGCTTGCGCAGCGGCTCGATCAGCTTGAACTCGAGGTCCTCGGGGAGGCCGCCGACGTTGTGGTGCGACTTGATGTTCGCGGTGCCGGTGCCGCCGCCGGACTCCACGACGTCCGGGTACAGGGTGCCCTGGACGAGGAACTCCACGGCCGGGCCCTCGTCCGCGATGATCTCGGCCTGCGCCTGCTCGAAGACGCGGATGAACTCGCGGCCGATGATCTTCCGCTTCTCCTCGGGGTCGGTGACCCCGGCGAGCGCCTTGAGGAAGCGCTCCTCGGCGTCGACGACCTTCAGCTGGACGCCGGTGGCCGCGACGAAGTCCTTCTCGACCTGCTCGGTCTCGCCCTTGCGCATCAGGCCGTGGTCGACGTACACGCAGGTCAGCTGGGAGCCGATGGCCTTCTGGACCAGGGCGGCGGCCACGGCGGAGTCGACGCCGCCGGACAGGCCGCAGATCGCGCGCTTGTCGCCGACCTGCTCGCGGATCGCGGCGACCTGCTCCTCGATGACGTTGCCGGTGGTCCAGCTCGGCTTGAGCCCGGCACCGCGGTACAGGAAGTGCTCCAGCACCTGCTGGCCGTGCGTGGAGTGCATGACCTCCGGGTGGTACTGCACGCCGTAGAGCTTCTTCTCGTCGTTCTCGAAGGCGGCGACCGGGACGACGTCCGTGGACGCGGTCACGGTGAAGCCCTCGGGGGCGGCGGAGCAGGCGTCGCCGTGCGACATCCACACGTGCTGCTCGGCCGGGGTGCCCTCGAAGAGGGTGGAGGAGCTCTTGGAGACGTGCAGATCGGTGCGGCCGTACTCGCGCGCCCCGGTGTTGTCGACGGTGCCGCCGAGGGTCTGCGCCATCAGCTGGAAGCCGTAGCACATGCCGAAGACGGGGACGCCGGCCTCGAAGATCTCGCGGTCCAGGCGGGGGGCGCCCTCCTCGTACACGGACGAGGGGCCTCCGGAGAGGATGATCGCCGCGGGCCGCTTGGCGAGCATCTCCCGGACCGGCATGGTGCTCGGCACGATCTCGCTGTAGACCCGCGCCTCGCGGACGCGACGGGCGATGAGCTGGGCGTACTGCGCGCCGAAGTCGACGACCAGGACGGTGTCGGGCGTGGCGGCAGGGGGAGTCGCTGATGACACGGTGTGCCTTCTGGTGGTCGGGCGGGGGCCTGTGCTACCGAGTCTAACGGGGCGGGCGGGAGGGCTTCCGCGGCACGGGGCCGTGGCATACTGGCGCCATGCTCTCGCTCGCGACCTTCGTCTTTACCTATGGCACCCGGCCCGCCGGCTGCCATGGTCGTCCTGCTTGAGCGAACGCCGAGCGACTTACCAGGCGCCCCGGGCCGACAAGGCCCGGGGCGCCTGTCGTTGTCCGGGTTCCGTCGTCCCGGGGCACTCCGACCCTCTTCACCAGGAGCCCCGCATGACCACCGCCACACCGGAACAGACCATCGCCGACGCCCGTGAGCGCATCGACGCGCTCGACGACCGGATCATCGGCCTCGTCCAGGAGCGGATGGCCGTCTCCACCGTCGTGCAGCAGACCCGGATCGCCTCCGGCGGGCGGCGGCTGCACCTCTCGCGGGAGATGGAGATCCTCGACCGCTACCGGCAGGCCCTGGGCAGGCCGGGCACGGCCCTCGCGATGACGCTGCTGGAGCTGTGCCGGGGCCGCGTCTGACTCCGGCGCCGCTGTCACCCGTACGGCGCGTGACCGGCCGCGTCCCGCGTCGTTGAGGGAGGTGTCCGTGCCAGCCAGGGGCGGGCCCGACGAAACCACGCGTGGCTCGCTGGAGCGATGAGGCGTACGGGTCGTGCCGTAGCCGTGGGACCTCGCTCCAGGGATGTGACCGGACGGCAGGGGACAGCGGCCCGGTCACCCGAGAGAACGGCCGGCTCCGGGGACGCCCGGGGCCGGCCGCCGGACGTTCGCGCCCGCCGCACGCCGACGCGGTCCGCCCCGGCCCCCCGAGGACACCCGGCGCCGCCGCGACGGGCGCCGTCTGCGATGTCACCGCCCGCGATGTCGCCGTCCGCGATGTCGCCGCCCGCCCCGGGGCCCCGGCTCCGTGACGCACGTCACAGGGAATGTCCGGGCGCCCGGAGCAACCCTTCGCTCGTCTCCCTGATCGAACTTCCCGTATCGGCGACGGCCGGGGGGACCTGCCTTCGGAGGGGGACGCAGGTCCCTCCCGCCGTTCCGGTCACTTCTCCGGCGGCACCGCCGGCATCCCGAGGAACGGCAGCCGCAGCGCGCCGAACGCGTCCGCCGGGACCGCCGGGGCCTTCGGCTCCACCGGCTGGAGCCGCCGGTACGCGGCTTGCTGCGCCGGCCGCGGGTCCTCCTCGCCCTTGTTCGGCCAGAACGACATCGCCCGCTCGGCCTGGGCGGTGATCGTCAGCGAGGGGTTCACGCCCAGGTTCGCGGAGACCGCGGCGCCGTCCACCACCGAGATGCCGGGGTGGCCGTAGAGGCGGTGGTACGGGTCGATCACGCCGGTGTCCGGGGAGTCGCCGATGGGGCAGCCGCCGAGGAAGTGCGCGGTGAGCGGGGTGCCCATCAGCTCGCCGACGTTGCTGCCGGCGAAGCCGCCTATCTCGGCGGCGAGCGCGGAGGCCGCCTCGGTCGCGGCCCTGATCTGCTTGGGGTTGGGCGAGCCGTGCCCCTGCCGGGCGGTGAGCAGCCCCTTGCCGAGCCCGCCGGGCTTCAGGTACGTGGTCAGCGAGTTGTCCAGGGACTGCATGACCAGGCCGATGATGGTCCGCTCCGACCAGCGCCGGTTGGACAGCGAGCGGGCGACCAGCAGCGGGTGCCGGGCGGCGTTCGCCAGCCAGGCGAGGACGCGCGAGGAGCCCTCCGCGTACGGCACCTGGAGGATCGACAGGCTGCCCATCGCGTTGGAGCCCCTGCCGTAGCGGACGGGCTCGATGTGGGTGTTCTCGTCGGGGTGGACCGAGGAGGTGATGGCGACGCCCCGGGTGAAGTCGGCCCTCGGCGCGCCGGTCGCCCTGCGGTAGCGGCGGTCGTCGGTCTGCGCGCCGACCAGCGCCTCGGAGTTGGTGCGGGTCAGATGGCCGAGCCTGGGGGACAGCAGGGGCAGCAGGCCGCCTGCCTTCATGCGGTGCAGCAGCGTCTGGGTGCCGTAGGTGCCGGCCGCGAGGACGACCCTGCGGGCGGTGAGGACACGGCCCCCGCCCTTCTTCCGCCGGTCGGTCGGCAGGGTCGTGACCGCGTAGCCGCCCCGTGAGTCGTCGGTGACGGACACGACCGTCGTCATGGGGTGGACCACGGCGCCCGCCTTCTCGGCGAGGTACAGGTAGTTCTCGTTGAGGGTGTTCTTCGCGCCGTGCCGGCAGCCGGTCATGCACTCGCCGCACTCCTTGCAGGCGTTCCGGTCGGGGCCGGCGCCGCCGAAGTACGGGTCCGCCACCCGTTCGCCCGGCGCCGCCTTCGCCTTCCCGTCGGCGTCCTCGCCGTCGCCGAAGAACACGCCGACCGGAGCGAGGTGGAAGGTGTCGCCGAAGCCCAGACGCCGGGCCGCCGCCCGCAGATGGACGTCGGAGGCGGTCATGGTGGGGTTGAGCCGGACGCCGAGCATGCGCCGGGCCTGGTCGTAGTACGGCCGCAGCTCCTCCTGCCAGTCGGTGATGTCACGCCACTGGGGGTCGTCGAAGAAGGCCTTCGGCGGCACGTACAGGGTGTTGGCGTAGTTGAGCGAGCCGCCGCCGACCCCCGCGCCGGCCAGCACCATGACGTCGCCCAGCAGGTGGATGCGCTGGATGCCGTACAGGCCCAGTCGCGGGGCCCAGAGGTAGTTCTTCAGGTCCCAGGAGGTCTTCGGGAGGGTGGCGCGGGTGAAGCGGCGGCCGGCTTCCAGGACGCCCACCCGGTAGCCCTTCTCGGTGAGGCGGAGGGCCGCCACCGAGCCGCCGAATCCCGATCCGACCACGATGACGTCGTAGTCGTAAGCGTCCTGCGGCACGGGGGCCTCCTCGTCGGGTGTCGCCTGCGGGTCGTCGGTGGGTCTGCCGCGCTCACGCGGCGCGGCCGCACGGGGATCGCGGCCCGCGCCCCTCAGCCGGTCACCTGAACCGGAAGGCCTCCATCAGCTGAACCGGAAGGTCTTCGTCAGCTGAACCGGAGGGCCTTCATCAGCTTGAGGCTCGTGGTCATGAGAGCGGCGTACTTCTCGTCGGTCATGCCCAGGGAGGGCGCCATCGGCAGCAGCCGCTGGTGGGCCACCGTCTGGGCCTCCGTGTACTTGAGGATGCCCTCGGAGCCGTGGCGGCGGCCCAGGCCGGAGTCCTTCATGCCGCCCATCGGGGACTGGACGCTGCCGTAGGCGGGGGCGTACCCCTCGTTGACGTTGACCGTGCCGGTGCGCAGGCGGGCGGCGATGTCCAGGCCGCGGCGGGCGCTGCCCGTCCAGACGGACGCGTTGAGGCCGTACGGTGTGGCGTTGGCGCGCTCGACCGCCTCGTCGTCGGTGGTGAAGCGGTGGACGGAGACGACCGGGCCGAAGGTCTCCTCCCCGCACACGGCCATGGAGTCGTCGACGCCGTCGAGGACGGTGGGCTCGAAGAAGAAGGGGCCCACGTCGGGGCGGGCCACCCCGCCCGCAAGCACCCTCGCGCCCTTGGCGACGGCATCCTGCACATGCCGTTCGACGGTCTTCAGCTGCCGTTCCCCGGCCAGCGAGCCCATGTCGGCGCCGTAGGCGAGGAAGGCGCCGAGCCGCATGGCCCGGGTGCGGGAGGTGAAGCGCTCCAGGAAGGCGTCGGCGATCGACTCGTGGACGTAGAGCCGCTCGATGGAGATGCACAGCTGGCCGGCGGAGGAGAAGCAGGCGCGGACGGCGCCGGCGGCGGCCTTCTCGACGTCGGCGTCGTCCAGCACCAGCATGGCGTTCTTGCCGCCGAGTTCGAGGGAGGCGCCGATCAGGCGGGCGGCGGCGCCGACGGCGACCTCGCGGCCGGTGCGGGTGGAGCCGGTGAAGGAGACGTAGTCGGCGTGGGCGACCAGCTCGGGGCCGACGACCGGCCCCTCGCCGAGGACGACCTGGAAGACGCCGTCGGGCAGCCCGGCCTCGATGAGCAGGTCGCGCGCCCACAGGGCGGTGAGGCAGGTCTCCGTGTCCGGCTTCATCACCACGGCGTTGCCGGCGGCGAAGGCGGGCAGGGCGTCGCCGACGGACAGCTCCAGCGGGTAGTTCCAGGGGGCGATCTGGCCCACGACCCCGCGGGGGTGGCGCAGTTCGACGGTCCTGGTGAGGCCCGGCACGGCGCCCGCGTGCCGCCTGGGCCGGAGATACGTCGCGGCCCGGCGGCCGTAGTGGCGGGCCGCGACGGCGACGGCCTGCACCTCCTCGTGCGCGTGCAGGCGGGCCTTGCCGGTCTCCAGCTGGACCAGGTCGAGGACCTCGGCCTGCCGCTCCAGCAGCAGGTCGTGGAAGCGCAGCAGAACGGCGGCCCGCCGCCGCACCGGGGTCCTCGCCCACGCGGCCTGCGCCGCGCGGGCCGCCTCGAAGGCCCCCCGGACGTCCTCGGGGGTGGACTCGGGCAGGTCGGCCAGCTTCTCACCGGTGAAGGGGGTGTGGCCGGCGGTGCGGCCGGAGCCGGCGACGCCCTTGGTGAGCCGGGCCACCAGCTCCGGGGTGACCACGTCGGCGGCCGTGCGGACGCCTGCGGGGGCGGGCGCATGCGGGTTGGTGCCGGCGGTCTCCGGGGCCTGCGTGTCCGTCATGACGCGCAGGGTATGCCGCGGCGGGCACTTTGTGTACCCGTCGGTAACGAGGATTCACCGGCCGCCCGCACCCCGCCAGTGGTCACTGGCGGTGAAGTGGCTGATCAGGGCGTGGACGAGACGGTGGTCAGTCGGCTCCGGACTTTCTCGCGAGGAGGAGGCCCAGGGCGGTGAGGGGGGTGCGGGCGCGGCGGGGGGCCGGCTCCGGTGCCGGGCCGCCGGGCGGGGGCGCTGGTTCCGGTTCAGGCCGTGCCGCCGCGGGTTCCGGTCCCGGCCCGGATCCCGGGCCCGCGGCGGGCCCCGGCGCCGGCGCCGGTTCCGGTTCCGGTTCCGGTTCCGGGGCCAGGCCCAGGTAGTCGCGGAGTACGGCGGCGACCTCCGCTGCGTCCGGCCGAGCCGCCGGATCGGCGGCGTGCAGCCGGTCCAGCAGCGGGCCCAGCGGGCCGGGGTCCGCATCGCCCAGGGCGGCGCGCAGCAGCGCGCCCAGGGACCACAGGTCGGAGGCCGGGCCGGCGCCGGGGCCCGCCGCCCGCTCGGGGGCGACGAACCCGGCCGGCGACTCCTCCGCGTGCCCGTCGCCGATGGCGAAGTCGGTGAGGACGACCCTCCCGGTGCCGGTCTCCAGCAGCACGTTGGCCGGTTTGACGTCCCGGTGCACGATGCCGACGGCGTGGGCGGCGCGCAGCGCGCCGAGCACCGCGAGCCCGACGCGGGCCGCCTCGGCGGGCGGCAGCGGCCCGCGCCGCAGCACCTCGCGCAGGGACTCGCCCGCCACCAGTTCCATGACGATCCACGGCACTCCGTCCTCGGCGACGACGTCGTGGACCGTCACGGCGGAGGGGTGCCGCACCCGGGTGGCGGCGCGGGCCTCCCGGTAGAGCCGGTGGGCGATGCGCCGGCTCTCCTCGTCGGCGGCCGGATCGCCGGGCAGCAGCGGCTCCTTGACGGCGACCGGGCCCAGGCCCTGTTCGTCGCGGGCGTGCCACACGGTTCCGGTCGGCCCGGACCCGAGGCGTCCGGTCAGCCGGTACCGGCCGCCGATCAGACGTGCGCCGGGCGGGTGTTCGCCGTCTTGGGTCATGCCACATGAGTACCCCGCACACCACGCCGTTGTCGAAGCGGGCGGTCAGACGGCCCACCGGTGCAGGCGGAAACCGTGCGCCGCCGCGCGCACCTCCACCGCACCGGCCCCGCCGAAGTGCGCCGGGACCACCAACGCCCGCTCCTCGGCGGCGCGTTCCAGGACGCGCCACCGGGTCCGGGCGGCCTGCGCCGGGTCGAGGCAGAAGCAGCTGTTGCACTCGGGCCGCAGGATCTGCACCGGGCTGTGCACCAAGTCCCCGACGAAAACCGCCCGTTCACCGCGCGAGGCGACGTGCAGGACCGAGGAGCCGGGGGTGTGCCCGGGGGCGGATTCCAGCACCAGGTGCTCGTCGATCCGGTAGGTGCTGTCCCAGAGCTCGGCCAGTCCGGCCCGGTGCACGGGCGCGACGCTGTCCTCGTAGACCAGCCGGTCGAGGGGGCGCGCGCCGCCCGCGTAGCCGCCCGCCGGCCCGAAGTGGCGGTCGTCGGCGGCCGGCAGGAGATAGCGGGCGCGGGGGAACGCCGGCGCCCACTCACCGCCGGCGTCCACGGTGTTCCAGCCGACGTGGTCGGCGTGCAGATGGGTGTTGACGACGACGTCGACGTCCCGGGGGCGGATCCCCGCCCGCTCCAGCCGGCGCAGGAAGTCGCCCTGCCGCCGGTGGAAGAGCGGATTGCCGGGCCGCTCCCGGCCGTCGCCGACCCCCGTGTCGACCAGTACGGTCCGCCCGCCGGAGCGCAGCACCCAGGTCTGGAGCGCCACCACGGCCCGGTCGCCGCCCTCTTCCCGGTGGTCGGGGACGAGCTGCGCCTCGTGGGCGTCCCACACCTCCGGGCCGCACTCCGGGACCAGGGTGGCCGCGGGCACGTACGGCCCCTGCCACTCGACGATGCGGAGCACCTCGACGTCACCGATCAGGAAACTCTGTACGCGGTCATCGGTCATATCGGCAGCCTAGGAACCGGAGTTGAGCATCCCAATGCTTTTCCTGCTCGTTCGCATACGCTGACGTCTCATGGATGTGGTGAGCGATGCGATCTCCGCGGTCCGGGTGGGCAGCCCCTCCTCCAGCCGGCTCCGGGTGGGCGGCGCCTGGTGCGTCCGGCTGGCTCCGTACGAGGGCGCGGGCTTCCACGTGGTGCTGAGCGGCGCCTGCGTGCTCGTGCCGGACGGGGGCGGCGACCCGGTGGCCCTCGGTCCGGGGGACGTGGTGCTGCTCCCGCACGGCGCCGGGCACGTGCTGGCGCACGCGGCGGCGAGCCCCGACGAGGTGCGGCGGGCGGTGCCCTTCGCGGAGGTGCGGGACACGGACGTACGGCGTCCGGGACCCGGGCACGGGGTGGAACTGCTGTGCGGCAAGTACCGTCTCGACCGCAGCCGCACCCATCCGCTGATGGCGGAGCTGCCGCAGGTGGTGCATCTGCCGCACCGGGCCGGCGGCCACGCCGAACTGCGCGCCGCCGTCGACCTGCTGGCCCGCGAACTGGACGGACACCGCCCGGGCGGCTGCCTCGCCCTGCCGAGCCTGCTGGACCTCCTGCTGGTCTACCTGGTCCGGGCCTGGATGGCGGAGGCGGCGACCGGCGCCTGGCCCGCGGTGCTCAGCGACCCGGTGACCACGGCCGCCCTGCGCGCCCTGCACTCCGATCCGGCGGCCCCCTGGACGGCCGGCCGGCTGGCCGCCGAGGCGGGCGTCTCCCGCGCCACCCTCGCCCGCCGCTTCACCGCCCTGGTCGGCCGGCCCCCGATGGCGTACCTCACCTGGTGGCGGCTGACCCTGGCGGCGACCCGGCTGCGCGAGACGGACGCGCCGCTCGCCGCGGTGGCGCGGGAGACGGGGTACGGCAGCCCGTACGCCCTCTCGCACGCGTTCAGCCGGGAGTTCGGGATCACTCCGGGCCGGTACCGCGCCCTCAGGGCTCGGTGATCTCCAGGTTGGCGATCGCCGCCCTCGCCACCGCACGGCCGCGGGCGGTGAAGTCGCCCTTGCCCGGGTAGCCGACGGCCAGTTCGTACATGTCCCCGGCCTTGGTGCGGTAGTAGAAGATCCGCAGTTCGCGGGGGCGGGTGGGCAGGTCGACGGTCGGATGGACGACCGTGTTCGCGGCGGCCTGCCGGCCGTGGTAGGTGGTGTCCGCGTCCGGGACCGTCCGGGTGGCCCTGCCCATGCGCAGGTCGTAGTCGCCCTGGCTCTTGAACTTCTCGTTGTCGTCGTACATCTGGGCCCGGGCGCTGGACCTGATCCGGTTCAGGGAGTCCTCCGCCCTGCGGTCCAGGTGCAGGCGGATCCAGACGCTGCCGCTCCAGTCCCAGTACGTCACCCAGTTCCGGTCCCTGTCGTCCTTGTCCGGCCGGACGACCTGGTAGCCCTCGGGGACGGCGAGGGTGGCGCCCAGCCTCGCCTCCCGCCGCTTCGCCCAGCCGTCGGGCAGCGGGCCCGCGAACGGGTCGGCGAGCACGGCGTACGCCGTCACGGCCGCCGCGAGCGCCGCCACGCCGGCGCCCAGCAGGGCGAGGCGGCCCCGGCGGCGGGGGCGGGCGCCCTGGGGCGAGGAGGGCGCGGACGCGGCGGGCGCCGGCGGGGGTACGGCGGGTGCGGGTGCGGGTCCGGCGGGTGCGGGTGCGACCGGCGCTACGGGTGCGGGTGCGGGTGCGGGGGGCGCCGGGGGGTTCGCCGCCTCCTGCAGCAGGGCGCGGACCCGGTCCGCCGCCGGGCGGTGCGCGGGGTCCTTGCGCAGCAGGCCGTCGACGACCGCGGCCAGCGGGCCGGTCGCGGACGCGGGCGGGGCCGGGGTGGCGTTGAGGACGGACTGGAGGGTGGCCGGGGTGTTGCTGCGGCGGAACGGCGACACGCCCTCCGTGGCCGTGTAGAGGACCACGCCCAGGGACCACAGGTCGCTCGCCGGGCCGGGCCGCTGCCCGAGCACCCGCTCCGGGGCGATGAACTCGGGCGAGCCGACGAAGCCGCCGGTGTCCGTGAGCCGCGGGTCGCCCTCGATCTGCGCGATGCCGAAGTCGGTGAGCACGACCCGGTCGTGCCGGCCCAGCAGGATGTTGTCGGGTTTCACGTCCCGGTGCAGGACGCCCGCGGCGTGCGCCGCCTCCAGCGCGCCGAGCACCTGGAGGCCGATCCGGGCCGCCTCGCGCGCGTCCAGCGTGCCGTCCCGCAGCACGCTGCCGAGGGAGGGGCCGTGCACCAGCTCCATCACGATCCACGGCCGGCCGTCGACGACCGCGACGTCGTGCACGCGCACGACCGCGGGGTGGTCCAGGCGGGCCGCAGCGCGGGCCTCGCGGCGCATGCGCTCGAAGGCGTTGGCCCGTTCGGTCTCGGAGAGGTGGTCCGGGACGCGGGGCTCCTTCACCGCGACCTCGCGGTCCACCCACTCGTCCCGGGCCCGCCACACGGTGCCCATGCCGCCGTGCCCCAGCTTGGCGAGCAGCCGGTACCGGCCGGCGACGAGCCGCCCTCCACCCGTCCCCGCGCCCACGGCCCCGCCGCCCGACGCCGTACCCGGCGCGCCGCCCTCCGGGGCCGGCCCGGCGTGGTCCCGCCCACCGGGCGACCCGTCGGCCGGGGACGCTTCCTGCCCTCCCGACTCCCCGCCGGGCGGGACCGCCACCGGGTGGGCCCGTCCCCCCGGAGCCCCATCGGCCTGCGTGGGCACCGGGTGAGGCTGCCCGCCGGGTGCTCCACCCGCCTGCGTGGGCACCGGGTGAGGCTGCCCGCCGGGTGCTCCACCCGCCGGGGAGGGCGCCGCGGGGGACTGCTCGCCCGGCGACCCGTCCGCGGGGGACGGCGCCGGGCGGGTCCGCGCGGGCGGCCGCGGATTCGGCGGCTGCAGAAGGAAACTCGTCGTGTCGTCGGCCTCGTGGCCGGCTCCCCCGTCGGTGCGCATGCCTCATCTCTACCGTGCGCCCGGCGCCCCAGCCACAGCGGGGGCGAACCGGTCACACACCCGTGACCGAGAAGGTGTCGACCGCCACGTCGAAGTACTCCCGCGCCTCCCGTACCTTGCCGACCGGCGCGGAGACCCACACGTCGTACAGCCGGCCGGCCTCCTCCCAGCACAGGTCGAAGGTGTGCCGCGGGCCCTCCGCCGCGCTGAAGCCGTCCCAGGTGAACTCCCACAGCGCGGCCGGGTGCCCGCGGTGCGTGGCGGGGGTGACCCGGCCGTCGTGGTAACCGGGATTGGTCGAGGGGCCGCCGGCGGCCGACCGGTGCATCGCCTCCTGCGGGCCGCCCAGCGGGGGTTCGCCGATCCGCACGCCCAGGCGGAAGGCGCCGCCCGGCGAGAGGTAGAAGACCCGCTGGTCCTGCCGGCTGCGGGTGAAGCCCTCCGGCACGGCGAGGGAGAAGCCGGCCGGGTCCCGGGCCGTGCGGTAACCGGAGGGCGCGGTGGGGGAGGCGGAGGCGGTCGGGCGGGGCGCGGTGGGCGCAGGGGCCGGCCGCGTCCCGGTCGCCGTCGGGGAGGGGGACGCGTTCCCCGCGCCCCCCGTACCGGTGCGTGTCGCCGGGGACGTCGCCGTCCCGCCCGGCCGGCCGCCGCCCCCGCCCCCGTCCCGGTGCAGCAGCAGCGCCGCGGCCGACACGCCCGCCCCGGCGAGCGCGGCGACGAGCAGCGCCGCGATCAGCACCCCGCGCGGGGAGGACCGGGCGGGGGGCGGCACGGCGGGCGGCCCGGGCGGGGCCGAGCGCGGGACGTCCCGCTGGGTCGGCGTGTACGGCGCGGGGGCCTTCGGCGCGCGGCCGGCCCCGATCCGGTGGATGCGCCCGATGCCGTGCGCGCCGCCCGCCGTGCCGGGGCCGCCCGGCGCGGCCGGTGTCCGGCCCGTCTCCAGGTAGGCCCGCAGCATCCGTTCGGCGTCCGCCGCGCCCAGCCGCCGGTCCGGGTCGCGTTCCAGCAGCCCCCGTACGACGGGCAGCAGCGGGTCGGCCTCGGCCGGCGGGCGGATGTCGTCGGCGACGACGGCGTGCAGGATGCCGCCGAGGGAGTCCCGGTGGAACGGCGACTCGCCGCTGAGCACCGTGCACAGCAGCGCGCCCACCGACCACAGGTCGGACTCCGGCCCGGTGCGCAGCCCGGACATCCGCTCCGGCGCGGTGTATTCGGGCGAGCCGACGAAGGAGCCGGTCTCGGTGAGCGTGGTGGCGCCCGCGACCTGCGCGATCCCGAAGTCGGTGAGCACCACCCGGTCGGTGCCGGACTCGATCAGGACGTTCGCGGGCTTGATGTCGCGGTGCAGCACCCCCGCCTCGTGCGCGGTGCGCACCGCGCTCAGCAGGGCGACGCCGATCCGGGCGGCCTCGGCGGTGTCGACGGGGCCGTGCCGGGCGATCCGGTCGGCGAGCGACCCGCCGTCGATCAACTCCATCACCAGGTAGGGACGTTCGTCCTGCTCCACCACGTCGTGCACGACGATGATGTGCGGGTGCCGCAACTGGCAGACCGCGCGGGCCTCGCGGAAGGTGCGGTCACGGAGGCGGCGTGCGTCGTCGTCCGTGAGCGCGTCGTCCGGGAGCAGCTCCTTGACCGCCACCAGCCGGCCCAGCATCTGGTCGGTCGCCCGCCACACGACGCCCATGCCGCCGCGCCCGACGCGTTCCTCCAGGCGGTAACGGCCCGCGATCAGCCGGAATCCGGCTCCCTCGGTCCCCATGCGCCCCATCATGCCGCACCGCGGGCACGCCCTCCGGGGCGCCGACCGGCCAAGCCGGTGCCGCATCCCGCCTGTTTCGGCCGACTCCGGCCGCGCTCGCGCCAAATTCGGCCCGCTTCGGGCTCTCCGGCGGTCCGGGCTCCCGCGGTTCCGCCCCGCGCCCGTCCGCGCTCGGCCCGCGCCCGGTCCGCGCTCGGCCCGCGTCCGGCGCGCGTCCGGTCCTGCCCGGCTCGCGTCCGGCGCGCGTCCGGCCCGACGCGCGGCGGGATCCCGCCGGTTCAGCCCGCGTCCGGCTCCCGCCAGCTCTGCAGCACCCAGGTGAACTGCCTGCTGGTCGCCGGCCAGTCGCCGGCCGGGGAGGACATGTAGATGGCGTACTCGGTGCCCTGGCGCGACAGGTACGTCTCCTCGATCGCGCGGCGCGGTCCGGGGGCGTAGGGCGGGTCCTGCTTCAACGCGGTCCAGGTGTACTCCCACACGGAACCCTTGCGGTCGCGGTAGGTGTTCTCCTTCATGGTCACGCGGCGGTAGTCGACCAGCCGCTGCAACTGCTGCTCCAGGTCCCGCTGGTGCAGGTGCGCGTCGGCGAAGTCCGGTGAACTGTCGATGGCGATGCGGACGAAGTGCTTGCCGTCGTCGGGCGTGTAGTCGATCTGCTTCAGATCGCCGTCGATGCCGTACACCTTGCGCTTCCAGCCCGGCGGCAGGGACAGGCTGAACCCCAGCGGGTCCTGGTGGGTCTCCCAGTCGTCGGGGACCGTGCCCGCGGACCCGGTGGTGGGGCTGCTGCTCCCGGTCGGCGTCGGGTGCACACCGCCGCTCGTCCCGCCGTCCTGCGCCGTCCCGGTCCACTGCTGGACCGCGACCGCCGCGCCACCGCCGAGCAGCGCCGCGAAGGCGACGACCAGCGCGAGCGTGCGCAGCCGCCGCCGGGGGCGGGGCCGTCCGGCGGGCGCCCCGGGGGCCGCCTGCGGCGCGGTCGGCACGCCCGCGGTGGGCGCCACCGCCGTCGGCCCGGTCGCGGACCGTGCGAAGCCCGCGCCGTGCCCGGCGCCGACCGCTGCCGTGCCGTGACCGCCGTACCCGGCCTGCGCGGGCGGGCCCGCGTACCCGGCTACGGCGGCCGGGCCGGCGTGGCCCGCGCCGTGGCCGCCGGCCGGGTGCGCGCCCGGGCCCTGGGGCGGGGCGCACGCCGGGGCCGGGTGCGGCGCGCGGCCCTCCGCGGCCTCGGCGAGCATCCGCTCCGCCTCCTCCGCGCCCGGCCGCTGCGCCGGGTCCTTGCGCAGCAGCGCGGCGATGACCGGCCCGAGCGGACCGGCGTGGCGGGGCTCCTCGGCCTCCTCCTCGACGACCGCCTGCATGGTGCTGAGCGGCGAGGTGCGCCGGAACGGCGAGCGGCCCTCGACGGCCGCGTACAGCGTCGCGCCGAGCGCCCACAGGTCCGAGGACGGGCCGGGGTCGTGGCCGCGGACCCGCTCGGGGGCGAGGAAGTCGACCGAGCCGACGACCTCTCCGGTCCGGGTGATGGTGGAGTCGCCCTCGATCTGGGCGATCCCGAAGTCGGTGAGCAGCACCCGGCCGTCCGCGCCGAGGAGGACGTTGCCGGGCTTGACGTCCCGGTGCAGCACCCCGGCGGAGTGCGCGGCGCGCAGCGCCCGCAGCACCCACAGGCCGATCCGCGCGGCCTCCGTCGGCTCGACGCGGCCCCGCTCCTTGATCGTGTCGGCCAGCGAGTCGCCCTCGACCAGCTCCATCACGATCCAGGGGCGGCCGTCGTGTTCGAGGACGTCGTGCACGGTGACGACGGCGGAGTGGTTGATGCGCGCGGCGGCGCGGGCCTCGGCCCGGGTCCGCGCCAGCAGGACGGCCCGGTCGCTGTCGGAGACGTAGAGCGCCGCGGTCAGTTCCTTGACGGCGACCTTCCGGTGCAGCACCTCGTCGTGGGCGCGCCACACCCGGCCCATGCCGCCGCTGCCGATGGAGTCGGCGAGCCGGTAGCGGCCCGCGATGAGCAGGCCCTGCATCTGATTCACGTTGCCCCGCAATGCTCTTGACAAGGTCAGACTAAGGACCGGCCCGCGTCCAGGGAACCAGCGGGGTGCCAAGGAAACCGCACTGTGACGATGGTCATTTCCGCGCGAGAACGGGAACCGAACGGCGGTGCCCCGGACGGCGCACGCGGCGCTCAACCGGTGTAGCGGTACGTCGCCACGGCCTGCTCGTACAGCCGCGTCACCTCGTCCCTCTCGGCCTCCGGACCGCGCACCTGCACGATGTGGTAACGGCCGTTCAGCAGCAGTGCCATGTTCCGCACGTACCGGTCCCGCCCCCGCCCGTCGGTCCAGGTGAACTGCCCCTCGGCCATGGTCCGTCCGCCGACCTCGGTGGTGCGCAGGCCGGTCGCGGTGGACCAGCTGGAGTCCCGGTACGGCTGGAGTTCGCGCTCCTTCTCGCGCTGGTAGACCATCGGATCGCCGCCGTACGAGGAGGCGCCGTCCCTCCCCGGCACGACGATCAGCTCGAAGCTCCCGTGCGCGTACACCACTTGGCCGCTGCCGTTGCGCGGGGTGCGGACCCAGCCCTTGGCGACGGCGACCTGGAAGCCGTCGGGGTCCTTGCGCAGGGTGAAACCGCCGGGGACGGCGGGGTCGCCGCCGGTCTGCGTCTCGGCCGCGGGCGCGGAGGCGCCGCCGTCCGGTACGCCCTGCGTGGCGGAGGGCTGCCGGGTGTGCGACGGCGCGGGGCTCGTCTGCCCGGCGGCGCCCGCACGGTCGTCCGCTCCCCGCTGTCCGGGGCCGCCCTGCTTCGGCATGAACAGCATCGCGTACGCGATCGCGCCGGCCAGCAGGAGCAGTATCAGCAGCAGCAGGGTGCGGCCGAGGCTGCGCGGGGAACGGGCGCCCTCCCGCTTGTGCTGGCCGTGCGCGGAGGCCGCGGGCAGACCGGAGCGGCGCCGGCGCACCAGTTCGCCGCGGCGCCGGACGATCGGCAGCCGGCTCGGGTCGGCGGGCGGCACGGGGATCACATGGGCGCCGGCGTCCGGCTCGGGCGCGGAGCGCACCAGCGACCGCAGCCAGCCGCTCAGCTCCTCCACGTCCGGCCGCTCGGTGGGGTCCTGACGCAGCAGCGACTCCACGACCGGACGCAGCGGGCCGCACTCCTCGGCGAAGGCGGGCGGTTCGGCGCACACCAGCTGGACCAGCTCGGCCGTCGACTCCTCCGGGTACGGCGCGTGCCCCTGCACGGCCCGGAACAGCAGCGCGCCCAGCGCCCAGAGGTCGGTGGCCGGGCCGATCGGCGCCGCCAGCTGCCAGTTCTCGTGCACGGGACCGGCCTGCTCCGGCGCCCACCGCTCGGTCACCGGTCCCACGACGGTCATCCGCACCTGGCGCGCCCGCTCGGCGGCCAGCGCGGTGCCGGGCCCGCGCCGTACGGCGCCGTCCTCGTCCCAGCGGCCCGCCGGGCCGGCGGGGGTCCCGGCGAACCGCCCGGAAGGGGGCACCGGCTCGTCCCGCAGGCCGTGCGCCCCGCCCGGCCCGTGTCCCCGCCCGTCGTCCGCGCCGTACTCCTGCACCGGTCCGGACGCCGGTCGCGGGCGCCCCGGGGGCAGCTCCGGGTGCGGTCCGCCGCCCGGGGCCGGGGCGGTGCCGCCGGTCCCGGTGCGCGGCGCCGCGCCGTGCCACGGGGCGCCGCGCACCCCGTAGGGGTCGGCTATCCGGCCGGGCGGGGGCGCAGTGCCCTCCTGAGCGGGATACGGCGGCCGCGCCGCGCCGTCGGCCGGGCCCGCACCGGCGTCGCCCCCGGCGGGCGGACGGGCTCCGGGCAGGGCGGCGCGACTGCTCTGCCGGGTCTCCTGCACCCGGGCGGCGGCGCGGGCGCCCGCGCGGTACGCGGCGATCGCCCCGGCGCGGGCGGCCCGCACGTCCGTGCCGCTCTCCAGGGCCCACTGCTGCCCCGGCCCGGCCGCGGGGTCCGGCAGGCCGCCGGCCGCGCGCGCCTGGATGGCAGCCCGGCGCGCGGCCTCCGGATCGACGTCGGGATCGATGTCGGGATCGATGTCGGGATCGACGTCGGCGGCCGGACCGCCGGCCGGGCCGGGCCCGTCGGCCGCCTCGGGAACGCCCGCGTCACGGCCGGTCCCCAGAGCCCCGCCGGGGGCCGCGCCGGGCCCCTGCGGGCCACCCGGTCCGCGTCCGGCGCCCGGCTCGCCCGCAGGGCCCTCCCCCGGCCCGTCCGGAGCCGGCACCGGGTCGTATCCGCACAGCGCCTCCTCCGCCGCGCCGACCGCGAGCCCGGTCAGCATCACGCGGCCGTCGTCGCAGACGAGGACCGTACGGGCGGTGACGTTGCGATGCACCCAGCCGTGGGCGTGCAGCACCCGGAGCGCCATCAGCACGTCGGAGGCGACCTCGGCCGCCCGGTAGGGCGTCAGCGGGTTCTCCGCGAGCAGGGCGGCCAGCGGGCGCGCGGCCACCAGCTCGCTCACAATCCACAGCGACCCGCCCTCGGCGAACACGTCGAAGACCTGGTCCAGACGCGGGTGGTCGGGGACGCGGGCCGCAGCCTGCACGGCCTCGACGGCCCGCCGCACCGCCGGGTCGGACGGCTGCCGGGTGGCGGCCCCGGCCTCCGGCGCCCGGCGGGACCCCCGCTCGCGTGCGGTGAAGCCTTCGGGCAGGCCCTCCGCGTCGAGCACCTCCGCCTCGACGACCTCCGGCAGCGGAACCTGACGGACGAGCACTTCCTGCCCGCTGTAGGTGTCGAAGGCGCGGGACTCGGTGAGTTCGTACTCCTCGGACGGCGGCAGCGGCAGGCGGTAGCGGCCGGCGAGCACCCGACCCGCGTAGTCGTCCACTTGGCCTCCCCCGGTCGCCCGTCGGTCACACCCGTTCGCCTCACGGCACGTTTCGCACACGCATGCGGCTGCGTACGGTCCGCGACCCCTCACGATACGTGCCGGAGGCAACCCGCATTGAGCGGATGACGGATTCTCACGGACCGAACCGGCGGCCGGCGGCTACGACGTGGGCCGGAAGGACTCCGTCAGCGTCTTCCACGTGTCCTTGCGCAGGTCGCCGTTCCAGTCGGCGTCCTTCGCGGTGTACATCAGCGCGTGGCCGAGGCGGTCGTTCACCACGAAGCCCCGGTCGATGGTGTGGAACCTGGTGCCGCCGTCGACGTAGGTGAACTCCCAGTCGGCCGTGTTCCAGCCGCGGTAGTCCACCTTCTCGATGCGGATCTTCCGGTACTGGGGGCGCACCATGGAGCGCTCCTGGTTCCTCCAGTCCGCCACCGGGTCGCCCTTGGGCGTGCCGGTCCAGGCGACGAGCAGCTTCTGCCCGTCCGGCCCGGTGTAGCGGTCTCCGGCGCTGTCGGTGGACCGGTACGACCACCCCTTGGGCAGTCCGATGGAGTACCCCTGGCTGCCCTTGTGGGTCGAGACCGCCGGGGCGCGCCCGCCCTTCCCGGAACCGGACGAACCCGAGTCGCCCGAGTCGTCGGAGTCGCCGGAGCCGTCGGCGGACCGGCTCGCGTCGTCGTCGGCCGAGGCGCCGGCACCGGTGCCGGGGGCCGGCGAGCTCGCCCCGTCGGTCCGGGTGCCGGCGTCCGGGCCGCCGCCGGTCTCCTTGTCCTGACCGCCGGACGCACGGGCGCCGGCGCTGGCCGCGGGCCCGGCGCCGTCCTTCCTGCCGCCCTTGCCGTCGTCGCCGTCCAGCACGAGGGCCAGCACGGTGCCGAGCACGGCGAGGACGGCCACCACGGCGATGACCACCAGGGTGCGCTTCGGCACCACGTCGGTCAGCGGCGCCTTCGGCACCGGCCGGGGCGGCAGGTCCAGGTCCGGCGGCGGCACCACGGGCCAGCCGGAACGCGGCTTCTCCGTACCGGAGGCAGGACCGGCGCCGGGGCGGGAGGCCGCGTCCGCCGGCTTCCCGGCCGGTGCTCCGCTCCCCGGTCCCGCGGCGGCGGGCTCCACCCCGCCGGTTCCCGGCGACGCCGTCCCGCTCGCGCTCTTCGGCCGCGCCGCGGCCGCCGCGGTGGCCGCTCCGGCCGCCTTGCGGACCGAGCGCAGCGCGCCGCGCAGCTTGTCCGCGGTCTCCTCGCCCCGCTTGCCTTCGGGCGCGTCCGGCTGCGCCGGCAGCGGAACCACCCGCGTGGCGTCCATCGCCTCCGGCTCGGGCGCGTTGATCACCGCGTTGAGCATGGCCCGGGCCCCGGCGTCGTCGAGCCGCTTGGCCGGGTCCTTGTTCAGCAGGCCGTAGATGACGTCCCGCAGCGGCCCCGCGTGCTTCGGCTCCTCCAGGGGCTCGGTCATCACCGCGGTCAGCGTGGCGATCGCCGAACCCTTGTCGTAGGGCGGCACTCCTTCGACCGCCGCGTAGAGCAGGCCGCCGAGCGACCACAGGTCGGCCGCGGGCCCGGGCTTGTGGCCGCGGGCGCGCTCCGGGGAGATGTAGGAGGGCGCGCCGACGAGCATGCCGGTGGAGGTGATGGACGGGTCGCCCTCGACCTGCGCGATGCCGAAGTCGGTGAGCACCACCCGGCCGTCCTCGGCGATCAGCACGTTGGACGGCTTCACGTCCCGGTGCAGGATGCCCTCGCGGTGCGCGGAGCGCAGCACGTCGAGGATGGCGAGCCCCACCTCGGCGGCGCGCTTCGGCTTCAACAGGCCGTCCTCGCGGATGACCTCGGCGAGGGACTTGCCCTCGACCAGCTCCATCACGATCCACGGCCGGTCGTCCTCGTCGACCACGTCGTAGACCGTCACCGCGCTGTTGTTGCGGATCCGGGCGATCGCCTTGGCCTCGCGCAGGGTGCGCGTGATCAGGCGCCGCTTCTCCTCCTCGTCGATGTTCGACGGGAACCGCAGCTCCTTGACGGCGACCGTCCGGCCCAGGGTCTCGTCCTCGGCGCGCCAGACCGTGCCCATGCCGCCGCGGCCCAGCACGTCTCCCAGCCGGTACCGCCCGGCGAGGAGACGCCGCTCGCTCTTGTCCTGACGAGTCTCCTGACGAGATGTCCCCGCCCGCTCCGCCTCCGACATGCGTCCCCTCATACAACCCGCCCTGACAGAGCCTCCATTGTCTCTCACCCGGCAAGTGCCCGTCGCCCAGGGTGCCTCTGGCGCGGACCCGCCCCGCGCACCCCGGCGGCCGCCGTGGACGAGCCGTCCTCCCTTACCGGGATGATGGGTCGTAAGAAGGGAGGAACCGGGATGCCGACGCTTCGGACACTCCTGTCCATACCGGTGTCGCTGGCGCTGCTGCTCACCCCGGCGGCATCCGGCGACACCTCGACGGCCGCCGCCTCGGAGGCGGTCCTGCCGCTCCTGGTCGCCGACGGCGGGGCGCCCGCCGCGGCCCTCCTGGTCCAAGACGCGGACGGCCGGGTGCGGTACGCGGCGGCCGGACGGGGCATCGGCCGCGCCGACCGCTTCCGCGCCGGCAGCGTCACCAAGACCCTCGTCGCGACGGTCGTGCTCCAACTGGCCGCGGAGCACCGGCTCTCCCTGTCCGACACCGTGGAGCGGCATCTGCCGGGCCTGCTCCGCGGGCGCGGGGTCGACGGCCGGCGCATCACCCTGCGGGCCCTGCTCACCCACACCAGCGGGCTGGCCGACTTCACGGAAGTCACGCGGGGCACCGTGCCCGTGACACCCCTTCAGGCCGTGCGCATCGCCCTCGCCCTCCCTCCGCGGCCTGCGGGCCGCCCCGGCAGCCCCGGGCGGCCTGGTCGGCCTTCCTACTCCAACACCAACTACGTCGTGCTCGGCCTGGTCGTCCGTCAGGTCACCGGTCGCTCCTACGCCGAGGAGGCCGAGCGCCGCATCATCGCTCCGCTGGGTCTGACGGGCACCTCCTTTCCCGGGTCCCGCAGGTCGCTGCCCTCACCGCACGGCCGCGCCTACGCCGCCGACGGTTCCGACGTCACCGAACTCGACCCCCGCGTGGCCGGGGCGGCGGGTGAGCTGGTGACCACGCTGGCCGATCTGGACCGCTTCTACGCGGCCCTGCTCGGCGGCCGGCTGCTGCCCCCGCACTGGCTGCGCGAGATGCTCGACACCCGTGCCGCACACGGCTTGTACGGCATGGGCCTGTTTCCGGTGAAGCTGCCGTGCGGCACCACCGTGTGGGGGCACAACGGCCGGATATCCGGGAGCTACGTGCGCAGCGCAGCCACCGCCGACGGCCGCCGTGTCCTCACCTTCCGGGTGAACACGGACGCGATCGCAGACCCCCGCCTCGAACCGGCCCTGCTCGCCGCCGAGTTCTGCCCCCGCACCCGGTAGAACGGCCGGGCCCCGGTCGCAGATCCCACCCGAGGGTCACTCGTCCGAGTGAACCGGCACCGGGACCGCAGGCCCGCGGCTGCCGCGGAGACCCGCGGTGGCCTGCGGCGACCCGCGGTGGCCTGCGGCGACCCGCGGTGGCCTGCGGCGCCCGCAGCTCACCACGGTGTTCACCGCGGTCACGGGCGCCACCAGCACTCTGCCGACCGGGGTCCACCACGCTCCGCGACGGCCTACAGCGGCACGATGTCCGGCGCTCCCAGCCGGGCCGCGTCGGCCGTCTGGTCGTCGGGCTGGAGCTGGGACTCGCGCTCCGCCTCCACCCGCTTCTCGTAGTGCCGGACCTCGCGCTCGATCTGGTCCTCGTCCCAGCCGAGGACCGGCGCCATCAGCTCGGCCGCCTCCCGGGCGCTGCGCGTGCCCCGGTCGAAGGTCTCGAAGGAGATGCGGGTGCGGCGGGTGAGCACGTCGTCCAGGTGCCGGGCGCCCTCGTGCGAGGCGGCGTAGACCACCTCGGCGCGCAGGTAGTCGTCGGCGGCCTGCAGCGGTTCGCCGAGCGCGGGGTCGGCGGCGACGAGGTCCAGGACCTCCTCGGCCAGGGAGCCGTACCGGTTCAGCAGGTGTTCGACACGGACCACGTGGAGTCCGGTCCGGGCGGCTGTCCGCGCCCGCGCGTTCCACATCGCCTGGTAGCCCTCCGCGCCGAGCAGCGCGGTCTCCTCCGTCACGCAGTCGGCGACGCGCATGTCGAGGCCGTGCACCGCCTCGTCGACCGCGTCCTTCGCCATCACCCGGTAGGTGGTGTACTTGCCGCCCGCCACGACCACCAGACCCGGCACCGGGTGGGCGACCGTGTGCTCGCGCGACAGCTTGCTCGTGGCGTCGGACTCTCCGGCCAGCAGCGGCCGCAGCCCGGCGTACACGCCCTCCACGTCGTCGCGGGTGAGCGGCACGGCGAGCACCGAGTTGACGTGCTCCAGCAGGTAGTCGATGTCGGCGCTGGACGCGGCCGGGTGGGCCTTGTCGAGGTCCCACGCGGTGTCGGTGGTGCCGATGATCCAGTGCCGCCCCCAGGGTATGACGAAGAGGACGGACTTCTCGGTGCGCAGGATCAGGCCGGTGGTGGAGTGGACGCGGTCCTTGGGCACGACCAGGTGGATGCCCTTCGAGGCGCGGACGTGGAAGCGGCCGCGTTCCCCCACCATGGCCTGCGTGTCGTCCGTCCACACCCCGGTGGCGTTGACGATCTGCCGGGCCCGGATCTCGTACTCCCCGCCGCCCTCCACGTCCCGCACCCGGGCGCCGACGACCCGCTCGCCCTCGCGCAGGAAACCGGTCACGCGCGCCCGGTTGGCGACCTGTGCGCCGTACGACGCCGCGGTGCGCACCAGGGTGGCGACGAAGCGGGCGTCGTCCATCTGGGCGTCGTAGTACTGCAGGGCGCCTACCAGGGCGTCCTTCTTCAGGCAGGGGGCGACGCGCAGGGCGTGACGGCGGGTCAGGTGCCGGTGCACGGGCAGGCCCCGGCCGTGGCCGCGGGCCATGGACATCGCGTCGTAGAGCGCGACGCCCGAGCCGGCGTACAGCCGCTCCCAGCCCCGGTGCTGCAGCGGGTAGAGGAACGGCACCGGTTTGACCAGGTGGGGGGCGAGCCGCTCCAGCAGCAGGCCGCGCTCCTTGAGGGCCTCGCGGACGAGGGCGAAGTCGAGCATCTCCAGATAGCGCAGGCCGCCGTGGATGAGTTTGCTGGACCGGCTGGAGGTGCCGGACGCCCAGTCGCGTGCTTCGACCAGGCCGGTGGAGAGGCCGCGGGTGACCGCGTCGAGTGCGGTGCCGGCGCCGACCACTCCGCCGCCGACCACCAGCACGTCCAGCTCGCGCTCCGCCATCGCCGCCAGTGCCCCGGCGCGCTGCGCCGGCCCCAGAGTCGCTGTCCTCACCGCTGCCTCCCGCTGTCGCCGTGCCCGCGTCGGCCGCACCCGGTGGGCGAAGCCCCGTTCATCCCCTCCTCATGCCCAGATTGTGACCGCCCCGTCCGGCTTCAGCCACCACACGCCGAGCACCTGTGGACAACTCGCGCACATCCCTGCAAGACACACAAACACAATCACACATAACGGTCATATGTGTACCTAGTCTGGCAGGGCACTCGCTCGTCTTGTCCACAGCGGTTGCCCACCTGTCCCGCTTCGGCTACTGGGAAGGACGGCCCACGCCATGCCCGCAGACCTCGCCGTCATCGGACTCGGCCCCTACGGCTTGCCGCTCGCCCAGGCCGCCGTCGCCGCCGGCATCCCCACCGTCGGCTACGCCACCGGCCCCGAGGCCGGCTCGCTCAGCCCCGCCGAGCTGCGCCGGATGCACTTCGCCGGCTTCCGGCCCGGCACCGACCCGGCCCAGCTCGGCCGGGTGCGCACCGCCGTGATCTGCGCGCCCACCCCGCGCGGCGCCGACGGCGGTCACGACCTCGGCCAGGTCGGGGCGGCGGCCCGCACCCTGGCCGAACGGCTCCGCCCGCACACCACGGTCATCCTGGAGTCCCCCGTGCTGCCGGGCACCACGGAGGAGTTCCTGCGGCCGCTGCTGGAGAAGGGCTCGGGCCTGCGCGCCGGCCGCGACTTCCACCTCGCCTACTCCCCCAGCCGCGTCGACCCCGGCAACCGCGACCACATCCCCGCCAGCACCCCCAAGGTCATCGGCGGCCTCACCCCGGCCTGCACCGAGTCGGCCGCCGCCTTCTACGGCCGGCTCACCGACAAGGTGGTCCGCGCCCGCGGGCTGCGCGAGGCGGAGACCGTGCAGCTGCTGGAGACCAACTACCGGCACGTCAACATCGCACTCGTCAACGAGATGGCCGTCCTCTGCCACGAGCTGGGCGTGGACCTGTGGGACGTCATCCGGTGCGCGGAGACCAAGCCCTTCGGCTTCCAGGCGTTCCGGCCGGGCCCGGGCGTCGGCGGGCACGCGGTCCCGCAGGACCTGACCGGGCACGCGACCCGCACCCTGCGCATGGTCGAGCTGGCGCAGCAGGTCAACAACCGCATGCCCCGGTACGTCGTCCAGCGCGCGGCCGCGCTGCTGAACGAGCACGGCAAGTCCGCGCGGGGCGCGCGCGTCCTGCTGCTCGGGGTCACCTACAAGCCCGACCTCGCCGACCAGCAGGGCAGCCCGGCCCAGGAGATCGCCGTGCGGCTGAAGGAGCTGGGCGCGGCCATCAGCTACCACGACCCGTACGTGCCCGCCTGGAGCGTCCTGGACCGTCCGGTGCCGCGCGCGGACTCCCTCTACGAGGCCGCCGCCGACGCCGACCTCACGATCCTCCTCCAGCAGCACCGCACCTACGACCTGCAGGGGCTCTCGGTGAAGGCGCAGCTGCTGCTGGACACGCGGGGGGCCACGCCCACGGGGGCGGCGCACCGGCTCTGAGCGCCGCGGCGGCCGCGCCGCCGCGGCCACGAGGCGGTCACGAACGGAGAACGGCCGGGGGCGTTGTCGTCCCCGGCTGTTAGTCTCCCCGGACTTGCCGGGCGGACGCGTGCGCGTCCGTCACCGCTCGTCGTCGTTCGTCCTTGGTCCGAAGTCGTCTCTCGCATCCAGTTGTGCATCGCACGGGGGGATTCCTGTCATGAGCCAGTCAGCTCCGCCGCCTCAGCCGCAGTCCGGTCCGGCCGGCGGCAATCCGTACGCCGACCAGGCCGCGGCGCCCGCCCCGGCGGCGCCCTACCCGCCGCAGCCGGGCGCCTTCGCCGCCCCGGCCGCCCCGGTCCGCGACAACCTCGTCCTCGGCCTGGCCGCCGCGCTCGTCGCCGCGGTGGCCGCTGCCGCGCTGTACGGCGTCGTCATCGGCTCGACGAAGCACGAGATCGGCTGGGCGGCCGTCGGCGTCGGCTTCGTGACCGGTCTCGCGGCCGGCAAGGCCGGTGGCCGCAACCCCGTCCTGCCGGTCGCCGGCGCCGTCCTCGCGCTCGGCTCGGTCTACGCCGGCCAGCTGGTCGGCGAAGCCATGATCATCGCCGACTACGTCCACGCAGGCTTCTCCGAGGTGTTCTTCGACCACCTCGACCTGGTCCAGGAGGCCTGGAAGAAGGACGCCGACCCGATGACGTTCCTCTTCTTCGCCATCGCCGCCTACGCGGCGTTCACCGGCGCCAGGAAGGCCGCCGCGTAACGCGCCCGCACGGGCAGAAGGGCCCGGCCACCGCGCGGGTGGCCGGGCCCTCGGCGTCGTACGGGGTCAGCGCCGATGCTGGCTGTCCGCCACCGTCACCTCGACCCGCTGGAACTCCTTCAGCTCGCTGTAGCCGGTCGTGGCCATCGCGCGGCGCAGGGCGCCGAAGAAGTTCATGGAGCCGTCGGGGGTGTGCGACGGGCCGGTGAGGATCTCCTCGATCGTGCCGACCGTGCCGAGGTCGACCTTCTTCCCGCGGGGCAGTTCCTCGTTGACCGCCTCCATGCCCCAGTGGTGGCCCTTGCCGGGCGCGTCCGTGCCCCGGGCCAGCGGGGAGCCCATCATCACCGCGTCGGCGCCGCAGGCGATCGCCTTGGGCAGGTCGCCGGACCAGCCGACCCCGCCGTCCGCGATGACGTGCACGTACCGGCCGCCGGACTCGTCCATGTAGTCACGGCGGGCCGCCGCCACGTCGGCGACCGCGGTGGCCATCGGGACCTGGATGCCGAGGACGTTGCGGGTGGTGTGCGCGGCGCCGCCGCCGAAGCCGACCAGGACGCCGGCCGCGCCGGTGCGCATCAGGTGCAGCGCGGCGGTGTACGTGGCGCAGCCGCCGACGATCACCGGGACGTCCAGCTCGTAGATGAACTGCTTCAGGTTCAGCGGCTCGTGCGAGGACGACACGTGCTCGGCCGAGACCGTCGTACCGCGGATGACGAAGATGTCCACGCCCGCGTCCACGACCGCCTTGGAGAACTGCGCGGTGCGCTGCGGGGAGAGCGCGGCCGCGGTGACCACACCGGAGTCGCGCACCTCCTTGATGCGCGCGCCGATCAGCTCCTCCTTGACGGGAGCCGCGTAGATCTCCTGCAGCCGGCGGGTCGCCCGCTCGACGGGCAGCTCGGCGATCTCGTCCAGCAGCGGCTGCGGGTCCTCGTACCGCGTCCACAGGCCCTCGAGGTTCAGCACCCCGAGACCGCCCAGCTCGCCGATGCGGATCGCGGTGGCCGGGGAGACCACGGAGTCCATGGGGGCGGCCAGGAACGGCAGCTCGAAGCGGTAGGCGTCGATCTGCCAGGCGATCGAGACCTCCTTCGGGTCCCGCGTACGGCGGCTGGGGACGACGGCGATGTCGTCGAAGGCGTACGCCCGGCGGCCGCGCTTGCCGCGCCCGATCTCGATCTCAGTCACGTCTTGGCCTTTCCCTGATGCGTTTCAGCGTTGTCCAGTATCGCCGACGGGCACGGCGACGGCGGCCCCGGAGCGTTCCGGGGCCGCCGTCGCCGTGCGTGGTCGCGCGCGCGGGGGGCGCGGACGCGGTGGCCGGGGGCTACTTCCGGCCGCTGTAGTTCGGCGCCTCGACCGTCATCTGGATGTCGTGCGGGTGGCTCTCCTTCAGACCCGCCGAGGTGATCCGCACGAACCGGCCGCGCTCCTGCAGCTCGGGCACGGTCTTGCCGCCGACGTAGAACATCGACTGGCGCAGACCGCCGACCAGCTGGTGGACGACGGAGGACAGCGGGCCACGGTAGGGCACCTGGCCCTCGATGCCCTCGGGGACCAGCTGCTCGTCGGAGGCGACGCCCTCCTGGAAGTAGCGGTCCTTCGAGAACGACTTGCGGTCGCCGCGGGACTGCATGGCGCCCAGCGAGCCCATGCCGCGGTACGACTTGAACTGCTTGCCGTTGATGAACAGCAGCTCGCCCGGGGACTCCTCGCAGCCCGCGAGCAGGGAGCCGAGCATCACCGTGTCGGCGCCCGCGACCAGGGCCTTGGCGATGTCGCCGGAGTACTGCAGGCCGCCGTCGCCGATCACCGGGACGCCCGCGTCCTTGGCGGCCAGCGCGGCCTCGTAGATCGCGGTGACCTGCGGGACGCCGACGCCCGCGACCACGCGGGTGGTGCAGATGGAGCCGGGGCCGACACCGACCTTGATGCCGTCCGCGCCCGCGTCCACCAGGGCCTGGGCGCCGTCCCGGGTGGCGACGTTGCCGCCGATGACGTCGACGCCCGACGAGTTGGACTTGATCTTGGCGACCATGTCGCCGACCAGGCGGGAGTGGCCGTGCGCGGTGTCCACGACGATGAAGTCGACACCCGCCTCGATCAGCGCCTGGGCGCGCTCGAAGGCGTCGCCGGCCACGCCGACCGCGGCGCCGACCAGCAGGCGGCCCTCGGCGTCCTTGGCGGCGTTCGGGTACTTCTCCGCCTTGACGAAGTCCTTGACGGTGATCAGGCCCTTGAGGACGCCCTCGTCGTCGACCAGCGGCAGCTTCTCGATCTTGTGCTTGCGCAGCAGCTCCACGGCCTCCGGGCCGGAGATGCCGACCTTGCCGGTGACCAGCGGCATCGGGGTCATGACCTCGTGCACGCGGCGGCTGCGGTCGCTCTCGAAAGCCATGTCACGGTTGGTGACGATGCCGAGGAGCCGCTTGTCCCCGTCGGTCACCGGGACGCCGCTGATGCGGAACTTGGCGCACAGCGCGTCGGCCTCCGCGAGGGTGGCGTCCGGGTGGATGGTGATGGGGTCGGTGACCATGCCGGACTCGGACCGCTTCACCAGGTCGACCTGGTTGGCCTGGTCCTCGATGGACAGGTTGCGGTGCAGGACGCCGACACCGCCCTGGCGGGCCATCGCGATCGCCATGCGGGACTCGGTCACCTTGTCCATGGCGGCGGACAGCAGCGGGATGTTGACCCGGACGTTCTTGGAGACGTACGAGGCGGTGTCGATCTCGTCGGGTGCCATGTCCGACGGGCCCGGCAGCAGCAGCACGTCGTCGTAGGTCAGCCCGAGCGCCGCGAATTTGCCGGGCACTCCGTCGACGTTTGCAGTCATGACACCTTCCCCAAATGGCCTTGATCGGTGCGGATGTCCATGCTAACGGGAAGCGTCGCCAGCTGATTCCACGGTACGGGCCCGCTCCGGGCTTCGTATGTTCGTACGTAAATCGTCGCGCTCCCGTTCAGCGAGGCGCTACGGGGGCTGCGCGCAAGGGCGTTACTGCTCGGCGAGCGCCCGCAGGCGGCTCAGGGCCCGGTGCTGGGCCACACGGACCGCTCCGGGTGACATTCCCAACATCTGTCCGGTCTCCTCCGCGGTCAAGCCGACGGCGATGCGCAGCAGGAGCAGCTCCCGCTGGTTCTCGGGCAGGTTGGCCAGCAGCTTCTTGGCCCACTCGGCGTCGCTGCTGAGCAGGGCGCGCTCCTCGGGGCCGAGGGAGTCGTCGGGCCGTTCGGGCATCTCGTCGGACGGCACCGCGGTCGAACCCGGGTGACGCATCGCGGCCCGCTGCAGATCGGCGACCTTGTGGGAGGCGATGGCGAAGACGAACGCCTCGAAGGGGCGGCCGGTGTCGCGGTAGCGGGGCAGGGCGAGGAGGACGGCCACGCAGACCTCCTGGGCGAGGTCCTCCACGAAGTGACGGGCGTCGCCGGGGAGCCGGGACAGCCGGGTCCGGCAGTAGCGCAGCGCCAGCGGGTGCACGTGCGCGAGCAGATCGTGCGTGGCCTGCTCGTCGCCGTCGACGGCACGGTGCACGAGCGCACCGATCGCCCCCTGGGCCGTGCCCGCTTCCTCGTCGCGCATCGGCCCATGGTGCCCTGCGGCCGTCCGGTCCGTCGCATCGTGCTCTTGGTTGTGCACTGAAGCGTTATGAGCAGGTGCGCCGGCACTCATCCCCTGCGCCCTCCCCTTCCGCTCGACCGACTCGTCCCCGAGAGACTCCACAATCTCAAGGATGCGGCATCCGCGCCGAAACAAGCAGCGCCCGTCCGGCGGGCCGCCTTGCACATCGCCTGCCGGGGGTCGAGCGGAGGCGGACGGGCGCACCGGGGGCGCGCACTTCCCGCAGCGCACGCCGGGGCGGGCGGGAGCCTGCGAAGGGACGCCACCAGGGCCGGTCCACCGGCCGAGAAGCCGAAGCGTGCACGCCCCGGCGACCCACCCGCGAACGCACACCACCCGGACCCGCCCAAGACAGCCGCCCGGGCGGCACGCGCCAGCGGCCACCCGCGGACCCCGCGCCCGGCACACACCGAAAACCACCCCCGCCCAAGGCACCGGACACGCCCCGCAGCCACCCGCGAACGCACACCACCCCGACCCGCAGAAGACAGCCGACCGGGCAGCACGCGCCAGCGGCCACCCGCGGACCCCATGCCCGGCACACACCGAAAACCGCCCCCAGCCAAGACACCGGACACGCCCCGCAGCCACCCGCGAGCGCACACCCCCACCCGGACCCGCCCAAGACAGCCGCCCGGGCACCGGCGGAGACCCGCGGACACGCGTGGCCGGGCAGACACCGAAAACAGCTCCCCGACCAAGGGACCAGACACGCCCCGCAGCCACCCTGAACGCACACACCCGGACTCGCCGAAGGCGGCCGACCGGGCGGCACGCGCCAGCGGCCACCCGCGGACCCCATGCCCGGCACACACCGAAAACCGCCCCCAGCCAAGACACCGGACACGCCCCGCAGCCACCCGCGAGCGCACACCCCCACCCGGACCCGCCAAAGACAGCCGCCCGGGCGCCGGCGGAGACCCGCGGACTTGTGTGCACGGCAGACGCCGGAAACCACCCCCGGCCAAGGGACCGGACACGCCCCGGCGACCACCCGCGGACACACACCACTCGGACCCGCCGAAGACAGCCGACCGGGCGCCGCCCGCCGACGGAGACCCGCGGACACGCGTGGCCGGGCAGACGCCCGAAACAGCGCCGCGACCAGGACCCCGGACACGCTCCGGCGGCCACCCGCGGACCCCGCGTGCCCGGCAGACACCGGACCCTCCCGCCCAAGAAACCGGACACGCCCTGGCGGCCACCCGCGAACGCACACCACCCGGATCCCCGCCGAAAGCGGCCGACCGGGCAGCGCGCACCGGCAGCCAACCGCGGACACGCGTGCCCGGCAGACACCGGAGAACCACCCAAGAAACCGGACACGCCCCGCAGCCGCCCGCGGACGCGCGCCGCCGGAGGCAGTTGGTGCCCGGGGGTGCCTTCGGCCGGGATGGGGTCAGGCAGGTCGGCCGGGTGCGGCACGCCCAGGGCGGCCTCACGCCCGCACCGCGCGCCCCGCTCCAGCTCCCTAGTGGCCGGTCAGCCCCGACCGCCACGCCCTCGGAAGGACCGACAAGGCGGCCGGCCGCGCGTATCGGTTCGCGGCGAGGAGCGCACGGCGCCACCGCGAACCCGCGACCGGTACGGATCCCACACCCCACATGGCCCGCCCACGCCCACCCCGGAACGTGCGACCGTGACGCGACCGCCGTCCGCGCTCCTCGACACAGCAGGGCGAGCGGGGACCCTAGGTCAGCGGACCAGTCCCCAGCGGAAGCCGAGGGCCACCGCGTGGGCGCGGTCCGAGGCGCCGAGCTTCTTGAACAGGCGCCGGGCGTGGGTCTTCACGGTGTCCTCGGAGAGGAACAGCTCGCGGCCGATCTCGGCGTTGGAGCGGCCGTGGCTCATGCCCTCCAGCACCTGGATCTCACGCGCGGTGAGGGTGGGCGCGGCGCCCATCTCGGCCGAGCGGAGCCGGCGCGGGGCCAGACGCCAGGTGGGGTCGGCGAGCGCCTGGGTCACCGTGGCGCGCAGCTCCGCGCGGGAGGCGTCCTTGTGGAGGTAGCCCCGCGCGCCCGCGGCGACCGCGAGGGCCACGCCGTCGAGGTCCTCGGCGACGGTGAGCATGATGATGCGCGCGCCCGGGTCGGCGGACAGCAGCCGGCGCACGGTCTCGACGCCGCCCAGGCCGGGCATGCGTACGTCCATCAGGATGAGATCGGAGCGGTCGGCGCCCCAGCGGCGGAGGACTTCCTCGCCGTTGGCCGCCGTCGTCACACGCTCGACACCGGGCACGGTCGCGACCGCGCGGCGGAGCGCTTCTCGGGCAAGCGGGGAGTCGTCGCAGACGAGGACGGAAGTCATGACCGCCCTCCGCAGCTGATGCGCGTCACCTTGAGCCTCCAGGCTGGTACGGAATCGTCACCTGTGCGGTCGACCGTCTCGGACGCCTGCCCGAGCGCTTGTGGTTTCAACCGCCTCCGCACTCTCAACGACGGTCACTCGAAAGAGTTACGGGCTGCATGCCGTTTTCGGCACTCTACGTGAGGGACCGGCTACGCGGCAGACATGCCCGGCGGACTCTCCCTTTTCATCACAACCCATGCCCCATTCGGCCCCTTTTCTTCCCGTTTTGCGGTGTCCGGAGCTAGATTCGCAATGAGTCATATTTTCATCTCCTTAGACCGGAGACGTACGGTCGTTGGCACCGTATCCGCCCAGAACGGCTACAAGGGGTCACGTAATGGCAGATTTCTCCCGCCTTCCCGGACCGAACGCGGACCTGTGGGACTGGCAGCTGCTGGCAGCCTGCCGCGGGGTGGACAGCTCGCTCTTCTTCCATCCGGAGGGCGAGCGCGGGGCGGCCCGGAGTGCTCGCGAGAACTCGGCCAAAGAGGTCTGCATGAGGTGCCCGGTCCGCGCGGAGTGCGCGGCGCACGCGCTGGCGGTGCGCGAGCCGTACGGCGTCTGGGGCGGCCTGACCGAGGACGAGCGCGAAGAGCTGATGGGGCGGGCACGCCACCGCTTGGTGTCGGCGTCGAGCACCAGCGGGGACACCGCCCCGGATCACTGACGGAAGCCGAGCAACACCTGAAGGAACGTTTCTGCACACATCTCGCACCTTCTCCCCCACCCGGGACGCGCGCGTGCCCGTGACCGCCGCGGGCGACCCCTAGCCGCGCCCGGCCGCGTGCGCCGCCCGGGCCAGCTGCTCCAGCGTCGCCGCCACGGCGGGCACCTGAGCCAGGTCGGGCAGCGTCAGGGCGACGATCTCCCGCCGCACCGCCGGCTCCAGCCGTACCGTCCGCACCCCCCGCGGCCGCACCGACTCCACCGCCAGCTGAGGCAGCACGGCGACCCCCAGCCCCGCGCCGACCAGGCCGACCACCGCCGGATAGTCATCGGTGGCGAAGTCGATGCGCGGTGTGAATCCGGCCCCTTCGCACACCTCCACCAGCTGGCCGCGGCAGCGCGGGCAGCCCGCGATCCAGGGCTCGTGGGCCAGCTCCCCGATGGCGACGCTCTCCGCCCGCGCGAGCCGGTGCCGCTCGGGCACCAGGGCGACCAGACGGTCCGTCAGCAGGGGCCGCACCACGAGGTCGTCCCAGTCCTCGGCGGCCGCCGGCGCCTCCCTGGACCCGCCGCCCGTGCCGTGCCGCACCTTCTCGTAGCGGAAGGCCAGGGCCAGGTCGCAGTCGCCCTCCCGCAGCAGCGCGACGGACCTCGGCGGTTCGGCCTCCTCCAGGGAGACCCGGGTGCCGGGATGGGCGGCGCGCAGGGCGGCCAGGGCGGTGGGCACCAGGGTGGAGCTGCCGCTGGGGAAGGAGACCAGCCGGACCCGCCCCGCGCGCAGGCCGGCGATGGCGGCGACCTCCTCCTCGGCCGCGGTGAGCCCGGCGAGGATGCCGGAGGCGTGCCGCACGAGGGCCTCGCCGGCCTGGGTGAGGCGCATCTCGCGGCCGGTGCGGACCAGCAGCGGGGTGCCGACCGAGGCTTCCAGGGCCTTCATCTGCTGGCTGACGGCGGGCTGGGTGCAGCCCAGCTGGCGCGCCGCCGCCGAGAAGGAACCGGTGGCGGCGACGGCGCGCAGGACGCGGAGATGGCGGGCCTCGATCACCCCTCAAGCATAAGCCAGACTTGGGGGCGTTTCCGAAAATCCACTGGACGCTTTGAGGGGGCTCCCGTAGCGTGCGGGCATGAAGCTTCTCTCCCTCAACCTGGGCCGCCCGAAGCCGGTGCCGTACACCGACCAGCCGCAGGGGCTGACCGGCATCGACAAGAAGCCGGTGGCCGGGCCGGTATGGGTGGCGGCTCCGGGGCCCAAGGGGACCGGCGCGAGCGGTCTGGCCGGGGACACTGTGTGCGACCTGCGCCATCACGGCGGGGACGACCAGGCGGTGTACGCCTACGCGCGTGAGGACCTCGACGTCTGGGAGCGCGAGCTCGGCCGGCCGCTGGCCGACGGCTGCTTCGGCGAGAACCTGACGACGCACGGCCTGGACGTGTCGGGGGCGCTGATCGGCGAGCGCTGGCGGGTCGGCGCCGATCTGGTCCTGGAGGTGACCTCCGGCCGCATTCCGTGCCGTACGTTCCAGGGCCATCTGGGCGAGCGCGGCTGGGTCAGGAGATTCACGCGGAAGGGCGCAACGGGTGCCTACCTCCGGGTGATCGAACCGGGTGAGATACGGGCGGGCGACCCGATCGAGATCGTGCACCGGCCGGACCACGGGGTGACGGCGGCGATGCAGTTCCGCGCGGTCACCACCGAGCGGGAGCTGCTGCCGCGGCTGCTCGCGGCGGGTGCGGCGCTGCACGCGGAGACACGGGCGGCGGCCCGCGCCCACGTCGCCGCCCGGACGCGCTGAGGGCCCGTCACCGGCAGCGGACGCACCGGTCCGGGTCACTACCCTTGGGCCATGACAACGGCTCTGATTACGGGATCGACCGCGGGGATCGGTGCCGCGTTCGCGCGGCGGCTCGCGGCTGACGGGCACGACCTGGTCCTGGTGGCGCGGGACACCGGACGGCTGCGCGAGCAGGCGACGGAACTGCACGACCGGCACGGCATCGAGGTGGAGGTGCTGACCGCCGACCTCGCCGAGGACAAGGGCATCGAGGCGGTGGCCGACCGGCTCGGCGACCGCAAGAACCCGGTCGACCTGCTGGTCAACAACGCCGGCTTCGGCAACAAGGGCCGCTACCTCGACGTGCCGATGGCGGACGAGCTGAGGATGCTGAAGGTGCACTGCGAGGCGGTGCTCCGGCTGACGTCGGCGGCGTCCCGGGCGATGCGGGAGCGGGGCCGGGGCGGGGTGGTGAACGTCGCCTCGGTGGCCGCGTTCGTGCCGCGCGGCACGTACGGCGCGTCCAAGGCGTGGGTCGTGCAGTTCACCCAGGGCGCGGCGAGGGACCTGGCCGGCAGCGGCGTCCGGCTGATGGCGCTGTGCCCGGGCTTCGTGCGCACCGAGTTCCACCAGCGGGCCGGCATGGGCACGGACAACATCCCGGGCTGGATGTGGCTCGACGCCGACAAGCTGGTCGCGACGGCCCTCGCCGACCTCGCCCGCGGGAAGTCGCTGTCCATCCCCGACCCCCGGTACAAGGCGCTGATGGGGCTGGTGAAGGTGACTCCGCGGGGGCTGCTGGGCGGGATCAGCGCGCGGACCGGGCGCAAGTACGGACCGCGGTAGCGGACGGGTGACGCCGCCGTCCCGGTGGGAAAATGGGCGGGACGGTACCGGACCAGGGGGGCCGGAGGCGGCGTCATGACCTTCGTACAGCTCATCGAGTGCAGGACGAGCCGGCTGGACGAGATGAACCGGCTCCTGGACGACTGGGTCGCGCAGACCAGGGGGAAGCGGACGGCGACGCACGCAGTGGTCGGCAAGGACCGCTCGGACGCGTCCCACATCGTCGAGGTCGTGGAGTTCCCGTCGTACGAGGAGGCGATGCGGAACTCGAACCTCCCGGAGACCGACCGGATCTTCCGCGAACTGGTCGCGCTCTGCGACGAGCTGCCGACGTTCACCGATCTGGAGGTGGTACGGGACGAGCGGCTGTCCGAGCACACCGTGCGGCGGTTCTTCGCGGCGCTCGCGGCCCCGGGCGAGCTGCCGCCGCTGGACGACCTGCTGCACGCGGAGGTTCGCAGCCATGACCCGGTGAACCCCGGGGACACGGTCGGACGGGCCGGCGTGCGCGGCGAGTTCGGGATGTGGCGGAGCGCCTTCGACTTCGCCTTCACGGTCGAGGACGTGTTCGCGCAGGGCGACCGGGCCTGTGCGCGGTGGACGTGGAACGCCACGCACCGGGGTGAGTTCCTGGGGATCGCGCCCACCGGCCGGCGGGTGTCGATGACCGGGACGACGCTGTTCCGCTTCGCGGACGACGGCAGGTTCGCGGAGCTGTGGTGGCAGCACGACCAGCTGGGGCTGATGCGGCAACTGGGCGCGCTGGACCTGCTGGAGCAGTAGACACGGCGAAGGCCCGGCGCCCCGTGCGGGGCGCCGGGCCTTCGCCGGGCGCGGTTCGCTCAGTGGGCGTGGCCGTGGCCGTGGCCCGCGGCGGCCGGCTCTTCCTCTTCCTTCTTCTCGACGACCAGGGTCTCGGTCGTGAGCAGCAGGGAGGCGATGGAGGCGGCGTTCTCCAGGGCGGAGCGGGTGACCTTGACCGGGTCGATGACGCCGGCCTTGATCAGGTCGCCGTACTCGCCGGTGGCGGCGTTGTAGCCCTGGCCCTTGTCCAGGTCCTTGACCTTGGAGACGATGACGTAGCCCTCCTGGCCGGCGTTCTCACCGATCCAGCGCAGCGGCTCGACCACGGCGTTGCGGACCACGGAGACACCGGTGGCCTCGTCGCCGGTCTTGTCGAGGTTGCCGTCCAGGACCTTGGAGGCGTGCACCAGGGCGGAGCCGCCGCCGGAGACGATGCCCTCCTCGACCGCGGCGCGGGTCGCGGAGATGGCGTCCTCCAGGCGGTGCTTCTTCTCCTTCAGCTCCACCTCGGTGGCGGCGCCGACCTTGATCACGCACACGCCGCCGGCCAGCTTGGCGAGGCGCTCCTGGAGCTTCTCGCGGTCCCAGTCGGAGTCGGTGTTCTCGATCTCGGCCTTGATCTGCGCGACGCGGCCCTGCACGTCCTCGGACTTGCCGGCGCCGTCGACGATCGTGGTGTCGTCCTTGGTGACGGTGACGCGGCGGGCGGAGCCGAGCACGTCGATGCCGACCTGGTCGAGCTTGAGGCCGACCTCCTCGGAGATGACGGTGGCGCCGGTGAGGACGGCCATGTCCTGCAGCATCGCCTTGCGGCGGTCGCCGAAGCCCGGGGCCTTCACCGCGACGGCGTTGAAGGTGCCGCGGATCTTGTTGACGACCAGGGTCGACAGGGCCTCGCCCTCGACGTCCTCGGCGATGATCAGCAGCGGCTTGGAGGAGCCGGCGTTGACGACCTTCTCCAGCAGCGGCAGCAGGTCCGCGATGGCGGAGATCTTGCCCTGGTGGATGAGGATGTACGGGTCCTCCAGGACGGCCTCCATGCGCTCCTGGTCCGTCACGAAGTACGGCGACAGGTAGCCCTTGTCGAAGGCCATGCCCTCGGTGAAGTCCAGCTCCAGGCCGAAGGTGTTGGACTCCTCGACGGTGATGACACCGTCCTTGCCGACCTTGTCCATCGCCTCGGCGATCAGCTCGCCGACCTGCTGGTCCTGGGCGGACAGCGCGGCGACGGCGGCGATGTCGGACTTCTCGTCGATCGGGCGGGCCGAGGAGAGCAGCTCGTCGGAGACGGCCTTGACCGCGGCGTCGATGCCCTTCTTCAGGGCGGCCGGGGAGGCGCCGGCGGCGACGTTCTTCAGGCCCTCGCGGACGAGCGCCTGGGCGAGGACGGTGGCGGTGGTGGTGCCGTCGCCCGCGATGTCGTTGGTCTTGGTCGCCACCTCCTTCACCAGCTGCGCGCCGAGGTTCTCGTACGGGTCCTCGATCTCGACCTCGCGGGCGATCGTGACACCGTCGTTGGTGATGGTCGGGGCGCCGAACTTCTTGTCGATGACGACGTTGCGGCCCTTGGGGCCGATCGTCACCTTCACCGTGTCGGCCAGCTTGTTGACGCCGCGCTCGAGGGCGCGACGGGCGTCCTCGTCGAACTTCAGGATCTTCGCCATGACAGCGGGAGCCCTCTTTCGAAATCTGTGGGTGAAAAGACGCTGCGCCCCGGGCGCCCGGCTTCTGATGGGTCGCGGGGGCCAGGGGCGCAGCTCAAGGCAAAGGGTCGCTCGAGGCGATTACTTCTCGATGATCGCGAGCACGTCGCGAGCCGAGAGGACGAGGTACTCCTCGCCGTTGTACTTCACCTCGGTGCCGCCGTACTTGCTGTAGAGGACGACGTCGCCGACCTTGACGTCGAGCGGAAGGCGCTCGCCGTTCTCGAACCGGCCCGGGCCCACGGCGAGGACGGCGCCCTCCTGGGGCTTCTCCTTCGCGGTGTCCGGGATGACCAGGCCAGAGGCCGTGGTCTGCTCGGCGTCCAGCGGCTGGACCACGATGCGGTCCTCGAGCGGCTTGATGGCAACCTTGGAGCTGGCGGTCGTCACGATCCGACCTCCCCCTTCGGAGATCTCACGGGGTTAACTGTCTGAGGTGGCGACCAGGTCGATCCGTCGTCGCGGGTGCCGGACCTGCCCGTCGCTTTTTCTGGCACTCTCCCGGGGGGAGTGCCAGAGCCGAGACTATGACCGCGATTAGCACTCGGTCAAGCGGAGTGCCAATGCGGTGCGGCGCGTCGTCGGATCACGGGGGCGTGCCGGCGGGTCCGCGCGCCGTCCGCCCGCCCCCCGGCCGCGCTGCCGACGCCCCCGTCCCCCCGCCCCGGACGCGGCCGGGCGGCCCGCTACAGGTAGTCCTCGAGGCGTCCCACGGTGAGCCCCTGCTCCTGCACCCGCCGCAGCACCCGTGCCGTGCGCTTCCACAGGGAGGGCCCCGCCGACTCGTCCGGGCCCACCAGGACGATGTCACCGGGGCGGAGGCGACGGGGGCCGTGGGTGTAGGCGAGGCCCGCCGGGGTGAGGGCGGCCCGCCACAGGACGACCGCGGAGATGCCGCAGTCGGCCGCCGCCCGCAGGGTCGTGGCGTCGTACGAGCCGTAGGGCGGGCGGAACAGACGGGGGCGGACGCCGAGGCGGGCGTGGAGCCGGTCCTGCTGGCCGCAGATCTCGGCGCGCTGCCCGGCGTACGGCAGTCCGGCCGGCGCCCGGTGGTCGACGGTGTGGTTCCCGATGCCGGCGCCGAGCGCGCGCAGCCGGGCGAAGTGGCCGTAGCCGGGGCCGGCGACGCTGTCGGTCAGGAACACGCTGACCGGGAGCCGCAGTTCGCGGACCATGGCGACGAAGCGGGGGTCCTGTTCGGCGCCGTCGTCGTAGGTGAGGAAGACGACCCGGTCGGGGGTGGGGACGCGGTCGACGACCGGGGGCGGGTGGGCCCCCGGCTGCCGGGTCAGCCGCCGGGCGGGGTGCAGCGGGGTGCGGGCGAGCGGCCGGGGCAGGCCCCAGTGGCGGTAGCTGCGGTCGGGGACGGCGTGCGGGCGCACCCCTTCGGCGGCCTTCTTGCCCAGCCGTTCGATGGGGTCGACGGACTGGGCGCAGCCCGTGAGGAGCAGGGCCGAGGCGAGCGCCGCCGCCGCGCACCGCACGCGCCTCACAGGTAGTCCTCCAGGCGGGCGACCGCGTAGCCCTCGCGCGTGACCTTGTCCAGGAAGCGGCGCATGTCGTCCACCATCGTGCCGTTCCAGTCGTCCCGGCCGCGGAAGTGCGTGAGGACGATGTCGCCGGGGTGCAGGCTGCGGTCCCACTCGCGGTACTCCCAGTGGTCCACGAAGACCTCTTCGGCCCAGATCGGCGCGTATCTGATCCCGCAGGACTTGGCGGCGCGCAGGGTGTCGCCGTTGTAGTTGCCGTAGGGCGGCCGGAAGACGGTGGGCGCCTTGCCGAACTGCTCCTTCATGACGGCCTGCATGCCGCAGATCTCGTCCTTCTGCTCGGCGTAGGACAGGCCGGGAAGGTAGGGGTGGGTCAGGGTGTGGTTGTTCAGCGTCACCCCCATCGCCTGCATCCGCCGGAAGTAGCCGTAGTCCTCCTTGACCAGGTAGTCGCTGAGGAAGGCCGTGTACGGGATCTTCAGCTCGCTCATCATGCGCAGGAACGCCGGGTCCTTCTCGGCGCCGTCGTCGATGGTGAGGAACACGATCTTCCGATGGGTCGGGACGGTGGTGAAGACCGGCGGGAGGCCTTCCTCCTCCTGGCCGTCCACCTCGAAGCCGTCCCGGGCGGTGATCCTCGGCTTGCGCGCGGGCGGCGCCGGAGGGGCGAGGGGCACCCGGGCCAGGCCCCAGCGGCGGGCGGCCGCGGCCAGCCGGGCGTGTTCGGCGGCCTTGCGGGCCTGCGGGCCCGGGGCACGGGTGGGGCCGCTGCGGCCCACGGCCCGGTCGGCGTCGCCGGCGCAGCCGGCCAGGAGGGCGGCGGCAGCCAGCGCGAGGGCTGTCGAGCTCACGGCCGCCCACGCGACCGACGCCCGCTTTTTGTCATTTTGTACTACTGCTCGCATGGTGCCGGATCCTCCCAGGCCCCGGCCCGCCGGGCGGGCCGACACCGCGGCCGGAAGCGCACCGTCCACCGACTGGCCCACAATGACCCGGTGAACGACCTCGCTCTGCTCCTCACCCCCGAAGGCCGGGCCCTCCTCGACGAGGTGCGCGGCACGGCCCCGGCGGACGAACTCGCCGTCGCCACCCGGCTGCGCCGCGACCACCCCGCCGAGCTGGTGTCGGCCGCGCTCGGCCAGGCGCGGCTGCGCCGGCGGGCGGCGGCCAAGTTCGGCGACGAGGACGCCGGGCGCATGTTCTTCACGCCGAACGGGGTCGAGCAGTCGACTCGGGCCGCCGTGGCGGCGTACCGGGCGCGCCGGTTCCGGGAGCTGGGCGTCACCTCCGTCGCCGACCTGTGCTGCGGGATCGGCGGCGACGCGATCGCGCTCGCGCGGGCCGGTATCCGGGTGCTGGCCGTCGACCGGGACGCGCCGACCGCGGCGGCCGCCCGCGCGAACGCGGAGGCGCTGGGGCTGGCCGGGCTGATCGAGGTGCGGGAGGCCGACGTCACGCAGGTGGACACCTCGTCCTTCGACGCCGTGTTCGTGGATCCCGCCCGGCGGGGCGGCCGCGGCCGGATCTTCGACCCCGAGGCGTACTCGCCGCCCCTGTCCTGGGCCGTGCGCGCGGCCACGGCCGCCCGGGTCGCCGCCCTGAAGATCGCCCCGGGCATCCCGCACGAGACCGTCCCGGACGCGGCCGAGGCCGAGTGGATCTCCGACGGCGGCGACGTGAAGGAGGCGGTGCTGTGGTTCGGGACCGGGGCGCCGGGCGCGGTGCGGGCCACGCTGCTGCCGGGCCCGCGCACGCTGGCCGGCCGCGGGCTGCCGGATCCGGAGGTGCGGCCGGTGGGGCGGTACCTGTACGAGCCGGACGGCGCCGTGATCCGCGCGCACCTGGTCGCGGAGGTGGCCGAGGAGGTCGGCGGGGGCCTGCTGGACCCGACCATCGCGTACGTCACCGCGGACGAACTGCGCCCCACGCCCTACGCCTCGGCCTACGAGATCACCGACCGGCTGCCCTTCAACGTGAAGAGGCTCAAGGCGCTGCTGCGCGAGCGGGAGGTGGGCACGCTGACCGTGAAGAAGCGCGGGTCGGCGGTCGAGCCGGAGGAACTGCGCCGGAAGGTGAGGCCGCAGGGGCCGAACGCGGCCACCGTGTTCCTCACGCGGGTCGCGGGGGCGCCGACGATGCTGCTGGGCGCGCCGGTGAAGAAGCCCGCCTGAGCTGTGCCCCCTGGCGGGCAGCGGGGCACGTCCCTGCCCGCTGCGGGCAGGGCCGGCCGCCCGTACCGGTCCCGTGCCCGCCCGCGGCGGTGCGGGCGGCCGTCGGCGGGCGGGGTCCGGCTCAGCGCAGGGACGCCCACAGCCGGCTCGCCGCCGGTTCCGCGGCGACGACCCGGTTGGGGTCGGAGGGCGCCGTGACCACCGGCATGGTCACCGTCTTCACCCGGTCGGCGGTCAGGCCCCGCAGGCTGCGGGCGAGGTCGGTCAACTCGCTCAGGGAGTCCAGGCCGGTGTCGGTGGTGAGGCCGGCGGTGGCGGCGTCGGCGACCCGGTACAGCCTGGCCGGGTCGGTGAGCAGCCCGGCCCCGGACATCCGCTCCAGCAGCGCCTTCACCAGCGTCTGCTGCAGCCCTGTGCGGCCCAGGTCGCTGCCGTCGCCTATGCCGTGCCGGGTGCGGGCCAGGGCGAGGGCCTGCCTGCCGTCGAGGTGGTGGGCGCCGGCCCGCAGGTGCAGCCGGCTCTTGTCGTCGTCGATGTCCTCGCCGGTGGTGACGTCGACTCCGCCGAGCGCGTCGACCAGTGCGGCGAACCCGGAGAAGTCGATCTCGAGGTAGTGGTCCATGCGGACGCCCGTGAGCGACTCGGCGGTCTTCACCGCGCACACCGGACCGCCCGCCTCGTACGCGGTGTTGAACATGACCCCGTGCGCCACCGCGGTGGAACCGCCGGAGGGCAGGGGGCAGGACGGGCGGGTGACGAGCGTGTCGCGCGGGATGCTGACGACGGTGGCGCTCGTCCGGCCCGCGTCGAGGTGGACGACCATCGCGGTGTCGGACCGGGCTCCGCCGCTGTGGCCGCCGCCCAGTTCCCGGTCGGCCGCGCTGTCGCGCGAGTCCGAGCCGAGGAGCAGGAGGGTGAGGGGGCCGGCGGGCGGCGGGGAGCCGGGCGCGGACGGGGCGGCCGCCGCCCGGGCGGGGCGGTCGTCGCCGAGCGCGTTGTCGATGTCCACGCCGGTGATGTTGCGGTCCAGGTGCCGGTACGCCCAGCCTGCCGCCACGCCCAGCAGCAGGGCGCCCGCCGTGATCAGGCCGGCGGCCCGCAGCGCCGCCCGCCGCCGGCCCGCCGGTCTCCCCGCGTCGTCCTGCTCCGTGTCTCGCGTCACGACAGGACCATAGGTCCGCGACATGAAGAACCCGTGAGGAGCGGCGGCCGCCGCGGAGTGCGGGGCAGGCGTTCCTCCCGCCGGCGCCGTCGGCGCCGGGTCGCCGCCGCGCCGGGAGGCGTCGGAACCCGAGGTGGCCGAACCACCGGCCGGCACCGGCCCGTTCGTGGTCGCAACAGGGCGTCGGCGCACGGCACGGCCGTCCCCGTCCGGGTGCAGCCCTCTCCCGGGGGCCCGTCAGGACGGCCGGTCCTCCCGGCTCCCGGCGGGCGCCGCCGTGCTCGACCGCACCACCAGGCTCGTGGCCAGCTCCACCCGGGTCGCGGCCCGCTCCTCCGCCGCGCGCCCCAGTTCCAGCACCAGCCGGGCCGCGGCCTCGGCCATCTCGGTCAGCGGCTGCCGGACGGTCGTCAGCGGGGGCCCCACCCAGCGGGCCACCGGCAGGTCGTCGAAGCCGACCACGCTGACATCCTCCGGGATGCGCAGCCCGAGTTCGCGTGCGGCCTCGTACAGGCCGAGGGCCTGCAGGTCGTTGCCCGTGAACACGGCGGTCGGCCGGTCCGGTCGGCGCAGCAGCTCCAAACCCAGGCGGTAGCCGGCGTCGTGGTGGAAGTCGCCGGTCACGACGAGCGAGGGATCGACGGGGAGACCGGCCGTCTCCAGCGCGGCCCGGTAGCCGTCGACCCGGGCCCGGCTGCACATCATGCGGGACGGGCCGCTGATCGCGCCGATCCGGGTGTGACCGAGGTCGACCAGGTGACGGGTGGCGGCCAGCCCGCCCTGCCAGTTGGTCGCGCCGATCGAGGGCACGTCCGGGCCCGGGTCGCCGGCCGGGTCCATCACCACGAACGGGATGGAGCGGCTGGTCAGCAGCGCCCGCTGGGACTCGTCGAGCCCGGACAGCACCAGCACCACGCCGTGCGGGCGGCGGGCGGCGACCTGGTCGGCCCAGGTCCGGCCCGGGGTGAGCCGCCCGGCCGACTCGGACAGGACCACGCTCAGCCCGGCGTCCCGGGCGACGTTCTCCACGCCTCTGATGACCTCCATCGCCCAGGCGCTCTCCAGCTCGTGGAAGACCAGGTCGATCAGGGGCGAGCGGGACGCCTCCGCGCGCCGGCGCCGGTAGCCGTAGGCGCGCAGCAGTTCCTCGACGCGGGTGCGGGTCGCGGGGGCCACGTCGGCGCGGCCGTTGAGCACCTTCGAAACAGTCGGAGCGGACACCCCGGCCTCACGGGCGATCTCGGCGAGGGTCGCCGTCTGCGTTCCTGCGGACTTCGGAGGTCTCATGGCCCGGATCGTATCCGTGCGGAGCGCCTCGACGCAGGTGCTCGTACGGCAGAGATGTCCGGAACATTCGAGGCACGTGGCGAAACATTCGCCGGACCATGCCCGGGACGGGTGTCCGGGGCGGCGGGTCCGCACAGGGCACGGGGGGCCGTGCGGCGTGCCGGGGAGGAGCGGGGGCGGCGCCGAACGGCGGCTCACCGGCGGCTCAACGAGAACACCCCGCCTCCGGTGTCCCGGGGGCGGGGTGTTCGACGGAGCGCCGGGCAGGCCTTGCACCTGCATCTCCCCGCAGGAAGCGGGGCGTCTTTCCTTGGACCACCAACGCACTGCGTCCGGGCCGGTGTTCCGGCCGTTCGCTGTGTGATGATCATAGCCCAGACCGGGGGTGCCCGCGCAACCTCAGCGGTCCGCCACCGCCTCGAACCGCCACCGGTGCACGGCACGCGTCACCAGACCGTCGTCCGGCTCGGGCAGTTCGGGCAGTTCGGCGTCGTACGGCGCGTCCCACCACGTGATGACCAGCACCCGGTCCTGGGGCGCGCGGAACGTCTCCCGGCGCAGCGGATCGGCGGCGAGCCGCTGCCCGCGCACCCAGTCCAGCAGCTCCCCGCCCCGGCCCTCGACGGCCCGGGCCTCCCACATCAGGGCGACGGTCACGAGTAGAGGTTCTCCTCGCCGGCCTCGTGCACGTGGTCGTGGCCGTGGTCCCGGCCGGGCACGTGCGGATCGGTCACCGGGAGGGAGGAGTCGGCCGACAGGTCCCAGTCGGAGGCGGCCCGGCCGCGGGCGACCATCTCGGCGCCGAGCGCGGCGACCATCGCGCCGTTGTCCGTGCACAGCTTGGGCCGCGGGACGCGCAGACGGATCCCGGCCGCGTCGCAGCGCTCCTGGGCGAGCGCGCGCAGACGGGAGTTGGCGGCGACGCCGCCGCCGATCATCAGGTGGTCGACGCCCTCGTCCTTGCAGGCGCGGACGGCCTTGCGGGTCAGCACGTCGACGACGGCCTCCTGGAAGGAGGCGGCCACATCGCGGACCGGGACCTCCTCGCCGGCCGCGCGCCTGGCCTCGACCCAGCGGGCCACGGCGGTCTTCAGGCCGGAGAAGGAGAAGTCGTACGCCGGGTCGCGCGGACCGGTGAGGCCGCGCGGGAAGGCGATCGCCTCCGGGTCGCCCTCCTTCGCGTACCGGTCGATGACCGGACCGCCGGGGAAGCCCAGGTCCAGCACGCGGGCGATCTTGTCGAAGGCCTCGCCCGCGGCGTCGTCGATGGTGGAGCCCATCGGCCGGACGTCGGAGGTGATGTCCGCGGACAGCAGCAGCGAGGAGTGGCCGCCGGAGACCAGCAGGGCCATCGTCGGCTCGGGCAGCGGGCCGTGCTCCAGCTGGTCGACGCAGATGTGCGAGGCGAGGTGGTTGACGCCGTACAGCGGCTTGCCCAGGGCGTAGGCGTACGCCTTGGCCGCCGAGACGCCGACGAGCAGGGCGCCGGCCAGACCGGGACCGGCGGTGACGGCGATGCCGTCCAGGTCCCTGGCGCTGACCCCGGCCTCCTTCAGCGCGCGGTCGATGGTCGGGACCATCGCCTCCAGGTGCGCCCGGGACGCCACCTCCGGCACGACACCGCCGAAGCGGGCGTGCTCGTCCACGCTGGAGGCGACGGCGTCCGCCAGCAGGGTGGTGCCGCGGACGATGCCGACGCCGGTCTCGTCACAGGAAGTCTCGATGCCGAGGACGAGGGGTTCGTCAGCCATTGATCTCGGTTCCTTGTCCGGATGGGGCGCCCGCGGCGAAGCCGCCGTCGGGCGCTGTGGTCAGGCGCATCACCAGGGCGTCCACGTTCCCCGGCTGGTAGTAGCCGCGCCGGAAGCCGATGGGGGCGAAGCCGAAGCGCTCGTAGAGCTTCTGGGCGCGGACGTTGTCGACCCGGCACTCGAGCATCACCTCCTGGCACTCGAACGCGGTCGCGGCGCGCAGCAGCTCGGTGAGCAGGCGGGCGCCGAGGCCGGTGCCCTGGTGGTCGCGGGCCACGGCGATCGTCTGGACGTCGGCCAGCTCGCCGGAGGAGGCGAGGCCCGCGTAGCCCACGATCCGGCCGCCGGTCTCGGCGACGAGGTAGCGCCGGGTCGCCTCGGGCCCCCGGGCATGGGCCAGCTCGGACCAGAACATGCCCCGGGACCAGGCGTCCTCGGGGAACAGGTCCTTCTCCAGCTCCAGGACCGGGTCGATGTCCCACCAGCGCATCTCGCGCAGTCGGGGGGGTGCCGGCTGTGTCACTTCGGGGTGACCACCTTGTAGTTCTTGGGGACCTGGGCGTCCGGCCGGCGCAGGTACAGCGGCCGGGGCGCCGGGAGTTCCTCGCCCGCGGCGAGTTTCTCGACGGCGAGCGAGGCGAGGGCGGCGGCGGACACGTGCTCGGGCCCGCGGGCGACCGGGAACGTGTCCGGGTAGAGCAGCGCGCCCGCGCCGACCGCCGGGAGCCCCGCGACCCGCTCGGCGATGTCGGCGGGGCGGTCGACGGCCGGGTCGGTGAGGCGGGTGCGGGAGTCGGCGTACGTGGCCCAGTAGACCTCCTTGCGCCGGGCGTCGGTCGCCACGACGAAGGGGCCCTCGTCGACGTCGGCGGCGTGGGCGAGGCCGTCCAGTGTGCACACGCCGTGCACCGGGACGCCCAGCGCGAGGCCGAAGGCGTCGGCCGTCGTCAGGCCGACGCGCAGGCCGGTGTAGGGGCCGGGGCCGATGCCGACGACGATCCCGGTGACCGCCTCCAGCTTCAGCCCGGCCTCGGCCAGGACGCGGTCGACGGCCGGCAGCAGCAGCTCTCCGTGCCGGCGCGCGTCCACCTGGCTCGACGAGGCGACGACGTCCGTGCCGTCGTGCAGGGCGACGGTGACGGCGGGTGTTGCGGTATCCAGAGCGAGCAAGAGCACGCGAACAGCCTACGGCGCTCGCGGCTCGCGCACGGCCGTCCGGTGCGGACGGTCACCGACTGCTACGGTCGGTGAGAATGCGACATATGGTGCGAAACAGAGGTGGGCGCAGGTGGCAGGGACCAGCTCGGCAATCGTGGCCGGCCTCACCGCCGCGGCCGTCGCAACGGTGGGCTTCCTCGCCTACCGGGCCCAGGCGACCGTCCCGGCCAGCCTGGGCGGCAGGCCCGCGGCCAGCGCCGGGGCCCTGCCGAAGGCGCCGCGGGACCGGCACGACCCCACCGCCCTGCCGGCCGGCTCCGGTACGGGTGAACGCGTCGTGTACTCGGTGGACGACGACCGGGTCTGGCTGGTCGGCGGGCGCAACCAGGTGCTGCGCACCTTCCCGGTGCGCCCGGGCAGCGTCGACCCTCCGCCGGGCACCTACTGGGTCACCTCCCGCTCCAACGCGGTCACCGGGACCGACGGCCTCCCCATCGAGCACGTGGTGCGCTTCACCAGCGTGGACGGGGTGGCGATCGGGTTCAGCGCGGCGGTGGGCGACGCCACGGCCACGACGGCCGACCCGAACGTCAGGACCGGCGGCATCCGGGAGACCCGTGAGGACGGGGACGCGATGTGGAACTTCGCGACGATCGGCGTGCGCGTCATCGTGATCCGCTAGCGGAGCGGTGAGGAGCGCGCCCGGGCGCCCCGGCGGGTGACCGTGGCTCCCGGGCCGTTCGACGAGAACCGCGGCGCCCGCCACGCACACCCGGTGCGGTGATCGCCGCCCCGAGCCGGAGGCCGAGAACCCACGCAGACGCCCGCCCGCCACACCCGCGCCGATGACCCCAAGACACCGGGCGCCGCGCCCGAACCACCGCGACGGCACCGACGCTCGGCCGGCACCACCGTGCCGGTGATCGCCGCCCCGAGCCAGAACCCGAAGCCACGCAGACGCCCCGCCACCAAACCCGCGCCGGGGATCCCAAAGCACCGGGCGCTGCGCCCGAACCACCGCGCCGGCATCGGCGCTCGCTGACACCACCGTGCCGGTGATCGCCGCCCCGCGGGGCACTCCCGCCCCCGAGCCGGAGGCCGAGAACCCACGCAGACCCCCGGCCGCCTTACCCGCGCCGATGACCCGAAGACGCCGGGCGCGGCGCCCGAACCACCGCGACGGCACCGGCGCTCGGCCGGCACCACCGTGCCGGTGATCGCCGCCCCGCGGGGCACTCCCGCCCCGAGTGGGAAGCCCAGAACCCACGCAGACGCCCGCCGCCACACCCGCGCCGATGACCCCAAGACACCGGGCGCTGCGCCCGAACCACCGCGACGGCACCGGCGCTCGACCGACACCACCGTGCCGGTGATCGCCGCCCCGAGCCAGAACCCGAAGCCACGCAGACGCCCCGCCACCAAACCCGCGCCGGAAATCCCAAAGCACCGGGCGCTGCGCCCGAACCGCCGCGACGACATCGGCGCTCGGCCGGCACCACCGTGCCGATGATCACGCCTCGCCGAGGCGCTGCGTCCGGATCACTGCGAGGGGGCGCCGCCCTGGCCCGAGGGCCGGGAACGGCGCAGCCGCTTCAGCCGGACTGAAGGGCCCGGTCCGCTCGGGGACCAGGGGCCGCGCGGACGTCCGCCGCGTACCGGCGGCGTGCCGGGTCATGCGCCTTCCGAGCGCTCTGCCCGGACCACCGTGAAGGGTCGGGTCCGCACGCCGGACCGGGAGGCGCGGACGTCCTTCGTCACCTTCACGCGTCTCGGCAGACATCCCGCCCGAGCCGCGCTCTGCCCGTGCCAGCGTGGTCAGGCTGCCCGGGCGGGGCCGGGGCGGGGGGCTTCGGGGCCGCTTCCCACGGTGGCCTGGAGATCACGGCCGCCGCCGCGCACGACGCCAGCAGGTCGCGCAGGGACACGGCAGCGGGCACGGCGGGCCTGGGCCGGCCGGCGGACCGGGCTGCGGGCCGGGCTGCGGTCATGGGCGCCTCCTGCGGTGCGGGGGCGGCGAGGCGAGCAGGCCTGACTCCGGGCGGGACACCATGTCACCACGCCCGGAACACCGCGCGCAACAGTGTGCCGACGGCCTGTCGGGAAGCGCTGCGGCTCAGCCGGCGAGCGTCTCCAGGCCGGCGTCGGCCCACCGCTCCCCCAGCCCGGTCACCGTAACGTGCCGGACCTCGTCGGTGGTGTCGCCGACCGCACGGTGGATGACGACGTGGAGCCGGTCCTCGGTCAGCTCCTCGACCTTGCCCTCGCCCCACTCCACGACGATCACCGAGTCGGGCAGCGAGACGTCGAGGTCCAGGTCCTCCATCTCGTCCAGGCCGCCGGAGAGCCGGTAGGCGTCGACGTGCACCAGGGGCGGGCCGTCGCCGAGGGACGGGTGCACCCGGGCGATCACGAAGGTCGGCGAGGTGACCGCGCCGCGCACGCCGAGGCCCTCGCCGAGCCCGCGCGTCAGCGTGGTCTTGCCCGCGCCGAGCTCCCCGGTGAGCATCACCAGGTCGCCGGCGCGCAGCAGCTCGGCGAGCCTGCGTCCCAGCTCCCGCATCTGCTCCGGGGAGGTGACGGTCAGCCGGGTCTCAGTGGGGCGGGGCGGTGCTGCTGGTCGTTCCATAGCCACTTACGGTAGCCCCTGCGGGCACCGCGCCCGCGCGGGTGAGCAGGTCGGCGAGGCGGTCGGTCACCACCTCCGCGTGTTCCAGCATCACCAGGTGCCCGGCGTCCGGCACGAGCACCAGCTCGGCGTCCGGGAGCAGGTCGGCTATGGCCTCGCTGTGCTCGCTGGGGGTGACCAGGTCCCGCACCCCGGCCAGCACCAGCACCGGCATGTCCCGGAAGCAGGCGAGCGCCTCGGTCTTGTCGTGGTCGGCGAAGGCCGGGTAGAACTCGGCGACCACGTCGATCGGCGTCGACTCGATCATCCGCTCGGCGAACCGCTCCACCGCCGGGTCGACGTCCCGCCCCGCGAACGAGTACCGCTTGATGATCCCGGCGAACAGGTCGGCGGTGGCCCGGCGTCCCTTCTCCACCAGTTCCGCCTGCTGTCCGAGGGCCTTCAGCACGCCCGGGAGGATCCGGCGCACCGCGTTCACGCCGGCCAGCGGAAGCCCGAAGTTGACCTCGCCGAGCCGCCCCGGCGAGGTCCCCACGAAGGCGGTGGCGACGACCCGGTCCCGGATCAGCTCGGGGTACTGGGCGGCGAGCGCCATCACGGTCATGCCGCCCATCGAGTGGCCGACCAGCACGACCGGCCCGTCGGGCACGGCGGCGTCGAGCACGGCCTTCAGGTCGCGGCCGAGCTGGTCGATGGTGACGGGCGTCCGGTCCCGGGTCTGGGCCACGCCCCGCCCGGACCGCCCGTGGCTGCGCTGGTCCCAGTGCACGGTCCGCACGACCCCGCGCAGGGCCGCGCGCTGGAAGTGCCAGGAGTCCTGGCTGAGGCAGTAGCCGTGGCAGAAGACGACGGTCACCGGGGCGGGCGCCTTGCGGCCGAAGAGCCGGCGCCGGCGCGGGGACAGGGTCTGGTGCGGGTCGGCCTCGGTCTCGTCGACCTCGAAGTACAGCTCGGTGCCGTCGTCGGCGTACGCCTTGCCGGGCGTGCCGCGCAGCGTGCCGTACGGGCCCGCCGAGTCCAGTGCCAGCCGGGCCCGGCGGCGCATCTCGCGTCCCACCGTCATCCGCTCGATGGCGACGCCGGCCGCCGCGCCCGCGGCGAGGACGCCCAGCGCGGCGCCGGCGAGGCCGGTGGCCCGGCGCCAGCTCCCGGCCGCCCCCGCGGCGGAGGCGGCGGCCGCCGAGACGACGGCGTCCGCCACGGCCTCCGCACTGCTGTCGCTCACGTACCGCTCCTCCTCGTCGTACTGCAGTTCGCCCGCGTGGACGGACGTTCGGTGCAGGGTGTGGCCGGCGTGACCGGTGTGGCCGTGGCGGGATGCTCCCGGTGTCCCGTTGCCGTCCCCGGACGGGTTACCCGGCTTCTTCCCCGTTCACATAGACGCGAGGAACGCGCGTCCCGATGCGCGTGACGATCTCGTAGGCGATGGTGCCGCAGGCCTGCGCCCAGTCCTCGGCGGTCGGCTCGCCCCGGTCGCCGGGGCCGAACAGCACGGCCTCCGCGCCCACCGGGGGCTCGTCGCCGGCCAGGTCCACCACGAACTGGTCCATGGCGACGCGCCCGGCGACCGTCCGCCACTTGCCGTCGACCAGCACCGGGCCGCTGCCCGAGGCGTGCCGCGGGATGCCGTCCGCGTAGCCGACCGGCACCAGGCCGAGGGTGGTCTCGCCGGGCGTGACGTAGTGGTGGCCGTAGCTGACGCCGTGTCCGCCGGGGACGCGCTTGACCAGGGCCAGCGAGGCGCTGAGCGTCATCACCGGGCGCAGCCCGAAGTCGGCCGGGGCGCCCAGCTCCGGGCTGGGCGAGACGCCGTACACGGCGATGCCCGTGCGGACCAGGTCGAAGTGGGTCTCGGGCAGGGTGAGGGTGGCCGGCGAGTTGGCGAGGTGCCGCACCTCCGGCCGTACGCCCTGCCGCTCGGCGAACGCCGTCATCTCCCGGAACCGGGCGAGCTGGGCGGCGACGGACGGGTGCCCGGGCTCGTCGGCGCACGCCAGGTGCGACCACAGCCCGGTGACCCGGATCAGCCCCTCGGCCTCGGCGCGCAGGGCCGCCGCGACCAGGCCGGCCCAGTCCTCGCCGGGCTGGCAGCCGCCCCGGCCGAGCCCGGTGTCGGCCTTCAGCTGCACGCGCGCCGTCCGCCCGGCCTCCCGGGCGGCGGCGGTGACCTCCCGCAGCGCCCACATGCCGCTCACCGACACGTCGATGTCGGCCTCGATCGCCTGCCGCCAGGGCCCGCCCGGCACCCACAGCCAGCACAGGATGCGGCCCGGCAGCCCCGCCGCGCGCAGCGCGAGGGCCTCCTCGGGGGTGGCCGTGCCCAGCCAGGAGGCGCCCGCCGCGAGGGCGGCGCGGGCGCACGGCACCGCCCCGTGGCCGTACGCGTCGGACTTGACGACCGCCATCACGGCGGCGCCCCGCGCCCGGGCGCGCAGGGCCCGCACGTTGGCGCGCAGGGCGCCCAGATCGATCTCGGCGCGGGCGCGCAGGGGGGCGCTCGGCACAGCTGCAGTCTCACTCATGGCGCCCTCAGTCTCTCAGAGGCCGCCGGCGGCCCCCCGGGGCCGCCCCCGCGCTCCGTCAGGTACCCGGCCGCCGCCCCCACACGTACACCTTGTCGCCCTTCTTCAGGACGCCCCACAGCGTGCGGGCGTCGGCGAGCTTCAGGTTGACGCAGCCCATGGAGCCGACGGTGGTGTGGATGCTGCCGTACACGGCGTGGAAGGCCTGGCCGCCGTCGAAGAACTGGGCGTACGGCATGGGCTGGTTGTACAGCGTCGACCAGTGGTTCTTGTGCTTCCAGTACACGGAGTGCCAGCCCCTCCGCGTGACGTGGCCCTTGCCCCCGCTGCGCATGGGCGCCGGCCCGAACAGCACCTTGCCGCCCTTCTGCACCCAGGTGAGCTGCCGGCTCAGATCGACGCAGGCGACCCGGTACGACCGCACCGGGCACTTCCCGGCGGCGTTCGGGTTCTTCCGGGCCGAGAGCAGCATCATGGTGGACCAGGTGACGGGGCCGGCGAACCCGATGGACGGCTTGATGCCGTGCGTGACCTGGAACGCGCGGATGGCCCTGCAGTCGGAGGCCGACTGCCTCCCGTCGGCCTTCAGCTTCAGCCACCGCTCGATCTGCCGCTGGTAGGGCCCGGTCTGCTTGCTGCACGCCACCTTGGCGACGGCGTCGCCCAACGGCACGTACTCGATGGGGTCGTACGTCCCCGGCGGCGCGTCCCTGGGCTCGACGGCGTCCTCCTCCGCGCTCGGCGTGTACACCCTCGGCGGCAGCGCCTGGTCCGGCGTGTCGATCTGCCAGGGCTGCGTGGGACCGGGGGGAACGCCGGGGACGAGGTCGGAGAGGGGTACGGGCGCGGGGGGTTTCGACGCGGGGGGTTTCGGCGCGGGTTTCGACGCGGGGGGTTTCGGCGCGGGGGGTTTCGGCGCGGGTTTCGGCGCGGCCGGGCGAGGGGCAGGGGGGTTCGGCGCGGCCGGGCGGGGGGCGGCGAGGGCCGCGGGTGCGGTGGCGCCGGCCGCGGGCAGGACGGTCGCGGCGGTGAGCAGCGCGGCGAGGGTCCGGTGCGCGGTACGTGTGCTGATCATGCGATCAGCCAAACGCGGTGGGGGTGTGGGGTGGGGGTGGCGCGCGGGCTGGGTCACCCGGGGGGTGGAGGGGGGCGGCCGTCCATCGGCCGGGTGCGGCTCCGTGGTGGCTGGGCGCGCAGTTCCCCGCGCCCCTGGCAGGGTTGGGCATGCCCTCGGTCGGGTGGTCCGGCCTGGCCGGCTGGCGGTGGCCGGGTGCGGGTCCGTGGTGGCTGGGCGCGCAGTTCCCCGCGCCCCTGACCGGGGTTCGGCGCACCCCCGGCTGCGGCCCGGGGGCGCTGTGAGGGCGGCCGGCTGCCGGTGATCGGGTGCGGGGTCGTGGTGGCTGGGCGCGCAGTTCCCCGCGCCCCTGGCAGGGTTGGGCATGCCCTCGGCTGCGGGGCCGGGGGCGCTGTGAGGGCGGCCGGCTGGCGGTGGCCGGGTGCAGGTCCGTGGTGGCTGGGCGCGCAGTTCCCCGCGCCCCTGACCGGGGTTCGGCATGCCCTCGGCTGCGGGGCCGGGGCCCTGTGGCTGGGCGCGCGGTTCCCCGCGCCCCTGGCCCGGGTTCGGGCTGCGGGGCCGGGGGCGCTGTGGGGGGGGCCGGCCGGCCGGCGGGGGGTCAGGGGTGGGTGTCTCTCCAGGCCTGCGGGATGCGGGCGGCGATGTCGTGCGCTCCCGCCGGTGCGCCGGCGGACGCGAAGCGGCCCGCGAGACCGTGCAGGTACGCCCCGACGCTGCCCGCGTCCACCGCTCCCAGCCCCGCCGCCAGCAGCGACCCGGCGAGCCCCGACAGGACGTCCCCGCTCCCGGCGGTGGCCAGCCACGGCGTGCCCGTGGCGTTCACCCGCACCGCGCCGCCCTCGCAGTCGGCGACCAGCGTCGTCGATCCCTTCAGCAGCACCGTCGCCCGGTACGCCGCCGCCAGCTCGCGCACCGCCGACAGCCGGGCCGCTTCGACCTCCTCCCGCCGCACCCCCAGCAGCGCGGCGGCCTCCCCCGCGTGGGGTGTCATCAGCGTCGGCGCCGTACGCCCCCGCACCGCGTCCCGCCCGGCCAGCCGCAGCCCGTCCGCGTCCAGCAGCACCGGCACGTCGACCGCCAGCACCTCCGCCACGGTCGCCGCGTCGTCGCCCGCGCCCGGCCCGACCACCCAGGCCTGCACCCGCCCGGCCTGCGCCGGCCCGGCGTCGGAGACCAGGGTCTCCGGGAAGCGCGCGAGGACGGCCTCGCCGGCGGGCCCGACGTACCGCACGGCCCCGGCGCCGCCCCGCAGCGCCCCGGACACGGCGAGCACGGCGGCCCCCGGGTACCGCGCCGACCCGGCGGCGATGCCGACGACCCCCCGCCGGTACTTGTCGCTCTCCGCGGCCGGCGCCGGCAACAGGCGTGCCACGTCGGCGTGTTGCAGCGCCTCCAGGACAGCGGAGCCGCCCGGCGGCGCCAGCCCGATGTCGACGAGGCGCACGACCCCGGCGTACTCCCGCGCCGGATCCACCAGCAGTCCCGGCTTGTACGCGCCGAACGTGACGGTCAGGTCCGCCCGGAGCGCGGCGCCCCGCACCTCCCCGGTGTCCGCGTCGACCCCGCTCGGCAGGTCCACGGCCACCACGGCCGCCCCGGACCGCGCGACCGTACCGGCGAGCCGCTCGGCGTCCGGCCGCAGTCCGCCCTTTCCGCCGATGCCGACGATCCCGTCCACGACCAGGTCGGCCCGCCCGATGAGGTCACCGGCGGCGTCGGGGGAGGCGACCGAGCCGCCGGCCCGCCGCAGGGCGGCGAGGCCCCCGCCGTGGACCCGGCCGGGCGACAGCGGCACCGCCGTCACCCCGGCGCCCCGGCGGGCCAGCCGCGCTCCCGCGTACAGGGCGTCCCCGCCGTTGTCGCCGCTGCCGACGAGCAGCACCACCCGGCTGCCGTACACCCGTCCGAGCAGTTCGGCGCAGGCGGCGGCCAGCCCGGCGGCGGCCCGCTGCATCAGCGCGCCCTCCGGCAGCCGCGCCATCAGCGCCCGTTCGGCCGTCCTCACCGTCTCCACGCTGTACGCAGTACGCATGCCGTCGAGTCTCCCCCGAAGCGGCGGGCGTACGCACCCGGGCCGCGGGACCGGTCACCCCTCGGCGACCACCACGGCCGAGGCGACGCCCGCGTCGTGACTGAGCGACACGTGCCAGGCCCGCACGCCCAGCTCCGCGGCCCGCGCGGCGACGGTCCCGCGGACCCGCAGGCGCGGCTGCCCGCTGTCCTCCACGTACACCTCGGCGTCGGTCCAGTGCAGCCCGGGCGGCGCCCCCAGCGCCTTCGCCAGCGCCTCCTTGGCGGCGAACCGGGCCGCCAGCGACGCGACGCCCCGCCGCTCCCCGCTCGGCAGCAGCATTTCCCGCTCCACGAACAACCGGTCGGCCAGCCCGGGCGTCCGTTCCAGGGACACCCGGAACCGGTCGATCTCGGCCACGTCGATGCCCACCCCGATGATGCTCATGCCGAGCACCCTACGACCCGTGTCCGGTGACGCCGTGTCGCCTACGCTTCGGGCATGTCCTCCTCGCGCGCCTACCTCAGCGGCCTCTTCTCCCTGGACGGCCGTGCCGCCGTGGTGACCGGAGGCAGTTCGGGCATCGGGCGGGCCGTCGCGGGGGCGCTGGCGCGGGCCGGAGCGCGCGTCGTCGTCGTGGCCCGGCGGCAGCGGGAACTGGCCGCGACGGTCGAGGAGTTGCTGGACGACGGGTGCCGGGCGGCCTGGGTGAGCGGGGATCTGAGCACCCGTTCGGGGGTGCGCACGGCGGCCGAGGAGGCCGCCGGCGTCTTCGGCGAACCCGACATCCTCGTCAACTGCGCGGGCGTCAATCCGCGTCCGCCGATGGACGAGCTGGACGAGGGCGTGTGGGACGCCACCATGGCCGTGAACCTGGAGGCGCCCTTCCTGCTGGGCCGGCGGTTCGGGCCCGCCATGGCCGGGCGGGGTTTCGGCCGGATCATCCACATCAGCTCCCAGCAGGCGCACCGGGCGTTCGCGCGCAGCGGCGCGTACGGCGTCTCCAAGGGCGCGCTGGAGTCGCTGGCCCGTTCGCAGGCCGAGGCCTGGTCGCCGTACGGCGTCACCTGCAACACCCTGGTGCCGGGCTTCGTGCCGACCCCGCTGAACGCGCGTCTGTCGTCCGACCCCGGGAGGGTCGCGGCGCTGGCCGCGCGCACCATGGTGGGCCGCAACGGCCTCGCCGAGGACTTCGCGGGGGCGGCGGTGTTCCTGGCGAGCGGCGCCTCCGCCTATGTCACGGGCCAGTCGATCCACGTGGACGGCGGCTTCTCCGTGCACTGAGCGGGCGGCTCCCCCGCGAAAGGCGCGCCCGCCCCTGCGCCGCGTCCCTCACTCCACCGTGACCGACTTGGCGAGGTTGCGCGGCTGGTCCACCTCGTTGCCGCGCGCGGTCGCCAGCTCGCAGGCGAAGACCTGGAGCGGGACCGTGGCCACCAGCGGCTGGAGCAGGGTGGGGGTGGCCGGGACGCGGATGAGGTGGTCGGCGTACGGGACCACGGCCTCGTCGCCCTCCTCCGCGATCACGATGGTCCGCGCCCCGCGCGCCCTGATCTCCTGGATGTTGGACACGATCTTGTCGTGGAGCACGGACCGGCCGCGGGGTGAGGGCACGATCACCACGACGGGCAGGTCCTCCTCGATCAGGGCGATCGGCCCGTGCTTGAGCTCGCCCGCCGCGAAGCCCTCGGCGTGCATGTAGGCCAGCTCCTTGAGCTTGAGCGCGCCCTCGAGGGCCACCGGGTAGCCGACGTGCCGGCCCAGGAAGAGCACCGTGTTCTTCGTCGCCAGCGTCCGCGCCAGCGCCCGTACCGGCTCCATGGTCCCGAGGACCCGCTCGACCTCCACCGAGATCCGGGACAGGTCTTTGATCACGGCCTGGATCTCGTCGCCCCACTTCGTGCCGCGCACCTGGCCGAGGTACAGGGCGACCAGGTAGCAGGCGACCAGCTGGGTGAGGAACGCCTTGGTCGAGGCGACGGCGACCTCCGGTCCCGCGTGGGTGTACAGCACCGCGTCCGACTCGCGGGGGATCGTCGAGCCGTTGGTGTTGCAGATCGCCAGCACCTTGGAGCCCTGCTCGCGGGCGTGCCGGAGCGCCATCAGGGTGTCCATGGTCTCCCCGGACTGGGAGATGGCGATCACCAGGGACCGGCCGTCCAGGATCGGGTCCCGGTAGCGGAACTCGCTCGCCAGCTCCACCTCGCACGGGATCCGCGTCCAGTGCTCGATGGCGTACTTGGCGATCAGACCGGCGTGGAAGGCCGTGCCGCAGGCGACGATGACGACCTTGTCGATCTCCCGCAGTTCGGAGGGGCTGATCCGCACCTCGTCCAGGGTCAGCGAACCGGACGGGTCGATCCGGCCGAGCAGGGTGTCGGCGACCGCCTTGGGCTGCTCGGCGATCTCCTTGAGCATGAAGTAGTCGTACCCGGCCTTCTCGGCCGCCGAGGCGTCCCAGTCCACGTGGTACGAGCGGACGTCGGCCGGGCGGCCGTCGAAGCCGGTCACCGTCACGCCGTCGCGGCGCAGCTCCACCACCTGGTCCTGGCCCAGCTCGATCGCCGAGCGCGTGTGCTCGATGAACGCGGCGACGTCGGAGGCCAGGAACGCCTCGCCCTGCCCCACGCCCACCACGAGCGGCGAGTTCCGGCGGGCGCCGACCACCACGTCCGGGTCGTCGGCGTGCACCGCGACCAGCGTGAACGCGCCCTCCAGCCGCCCGCACACCAGGCGCATCGCCTCCGCGAGGTCGGCGGTCGCCGAGAACTCCTCGGCCAGCAGGTGGGCGACCACCTCCGTGTCCGTCTCGGAGTTCAGCCGGTGGCCCCGCTCGGCCAGTTCGGCGCGCAGCACGGCGAAGTTCTCGATGATGCCGTTGTGGACCACCGCGACCCGGCCCGCGTTGTCCAGGTGGGGGTGCGCGTTGGCGTCCGTGGGGCCGCCGTGGGTGGCCCAGCGCGTGTGCCCGATGCCGGTCGAGCCCGTCGGCAGCGGACGGTCGGCCAGCTCCTTCTCCAGGTTGACGAGCTTTCCGGCCTTCTTCGCGGCGGCCAGCCCGCCGTCCGCCGGCACGGCGACGCCCGCCGAGTCGTACCCCCGGTACTCCAGCCGCTTCAGCCCGGCCATCACGATCTCGAGCGCCGACCGCGACCCTACGTATCCCACGATTCCGCACATGAACGGCAGCCTAGGGCCGGAAGCCCGCCGAAAGGCCCCGCCGCCTGCCCGGAATCGGAAATTCCCACCGGGGTACGAAGGTCTCCGACGCCCTGTGCCCGGACGAGGACCGAGGTCGACAATCGGTCAACCTCCGGGGCCGCAGCAGGCGCCGCCCTGCTCGCCTTTCACGGCCGCGCACGGCGACGTCGCGCTGAGCAGGCTCGGTGAGCGCCGCCGGCCGGCGCGGTCCCCCGGCGAGGCGCGACGAGTTCACGCCAGTGGCGCGGACCACCGATGTGAACACTTGTCCGAGCGTACGGGTACGTGCCTAAGGTGTCGCCGCGCGCGGACGGAGCCCGACCTCTCCGTCGTCACGCGCGCCACCGAGCGACCGGGGGAACAGCGTCGCTCACGGGGGAGGGAGCTCATCGTCATGCCGTCGTACCGGCTGTCCACAGGTGTCGACGCCCGCTGGACCGGGCGTTCTTGAGGCGTTCACCGGAACCACCGCTTCTCCGTGTTCTTCGGCCGTCTCCCGGGCCGCACCCTCTCGACGCACGAAGAAAGGGATGTCCCCGTGCGCCACAGACCTTGGTTCCACCCGCCCGGAGGACGGCGATCGGGACGGCTGACCTCCGCGGTCACCTCCGTCGCCGCGCTGGCCGTCATGGCCGGGATCGCCGTGCAGCCCGGTTCCGTCCGGCTGTCCGCCGAGCCGGTCGCCGACTCCTACCCCTGGTACGAGGACACCGCCGCCGAACAACTGCGGCAGGACCAGTGCCTGATGGCCGACGTGCTGCGCCTGGGCGGGCCGTCGATGGCCGCGACCGCGCAGGGCGGCCTCAACCAGCCGCCGGACAAGCTCCACGTCCTGGCGGACAGGAAGAACTGGGAGCAGACGCCGCTCGCCGCCGCGTACCAGAAGGACAGGGACGCGGCGGACAGGGAACTCGGCGCCCTCTCCGCGCTGCAGAACGGGTGGAAGAAGCCCCTCGACGGGCTGGCCACCCCCGGCGGATTCACCGACACGGACTTCCACTGGCCGCCCGGCACGGGTGACGACGGCCGCAAGGGGTTCTACGAGCAGACCGGTCTGACCCCTTGGATCGCCGACCGGTTCTGGAAGGACGACGACGACTTCTACGACGACGCCACTCCGAAGGCCGACGACAGGACCCTGAAGGCCGTCGACGACGTGGGCGCCCCGCTCTACGGCAAGGACCCCGACCCGGCCGGCACCACCCAGCAGGAGTGGAACCGGGCGCTCGCCGAGCGCAGCGCGTTCGAGTGGATGCACGGCGGCCCCGGCAGGAACGCGGGCGCCGACGACGCCCGCGTCTTCCTCGCCTCCGGGGGCTTCCCGCGCAGCGCTCCGCAGCCCGGCACACCGGAGTACCGCATCGCGGTCGAGGACGTGAAGACCCGGTTCGCGGCGTGCGGCTGGCGTGACCCGCTGGACCCGGACGGCGTGCTGGACGGCATCACCGCCGCCGCGGCCGACGAGTGGCAGAAGGAGATCGCCTCCCAGGCCTCCCAGCGCAACCAGATCGTCGACGCGAACAAGACCGCCGTCGACGCCCTGTCCAAGGGCGCGAAGGCCCTGGGCGAGATGCTTGGGCACTCCTGGGCCGCCGATCACCTGACGCGCTGGCAGGACTACTGGAGCGCCGGAGGCATCGGCTGGATCGGCGACGCCCCGCTGGAGATCCGGGTGGAGGCGGCCAAGGGCAAGTGCCTGGACGTCCAGGGAGCCGGCAAGACGAACGGCACCCCCGTCCAGATCTACACCTGCAACGACAGCAGCGCCCAGAAGTGGCAGCTGTGGGCCTCCTACGAAGGCGGCCACACCCTGCGGAACGTCAACTCCGGCAAGTGCCTGGAGGTGCTGAACGGCGCCGACGCCAACGGAACGAAGATCCAGATCCGGGACTGCGGCAGCGCCCGGGCCCAGCAGTGGACGTTCGACGTCCGCGCCGCGGGCGGGCTGCGCAACGCCGCCACGGGCAAGTGCCTGAACCTGGCGGCGTTCGACAACGGCAAGGACGCCCTGCTCTCCACGTGCAACGGATCCGACGCGCAGAAGCTGCGGATCGTGCCCGACGGTCACACCGGTGACGACCAGCCGGGTTACCCGGACAAGGCGCAGTTCGACAAGGCCAAGGCCGGCGTCGCCGCCGCCCAGGCCGGGGCGGCGAAGCAGCTGGCCGTGGTCAAGGCGCAGTCGGCCGCCGCGCAGAAGGCCGCGACCACCTCGGACACGGCCGTCCAGGCCGCCTACGACATCGCCGACGCGGCCGGTGCGCCACGCGGCCGGGGTCTTCTGGTCGGTCAGCAGAAGGCGCAGGTCACCAAGGGTGTAGCGGCGGCTCTCGCGGCACTGGTGAAGGCCGGTGAGACGGCCGAAGCCGCCACCCGCGCCTCCGCCGGGGACAGCGCGGCCATCGCCCAGCGCGCCCTCGCCCAGGCCGCGCAGTCCAAGGCGGAGTTCCGCAAGAAGGCCGCCGAGACGGCCGAGTGGCAGGCCAAGGCGGCGGCCGACGCGGCCAAGGTCCACCGCGACAACGCCAAGAAGGACAAGGAGACCGCGCAGGCCAAGCTCGCCGACGCGCTGAAGGCCGAGGGCGACGCCAAGGCGGCCGCCGCCGACGCGCACGCCAAGCGGCTCGCCGCTGAGGCCGAGGAGAAGACCGCCAAGGCGGAGAAGGAGAAGGCCGCGGCCAAGCGGGCCGAGGCCGCCCAGCACCGCAAGAACGCCGAGTCCGAGGCGACGAAGGCGAAGGACGCCAAGGACAAGGCGGAGGCGGCCGAGAAGACCGCCGGGAGCAAGCGCGACGACGCCGTCGAGGCACGCGACCACGCCAAGGCCATGCGCGACGACGCCTGGGAGGCCGAACAGAAGGCGGAGGCGGCCCGCGCCAAGGCCTACGCCAAGATGGCCTACGCCGACAAGCTGGAGTCCGGCGAGGCGGCCGAGGACGCGCGCGCCGCGGCGGACGCCGCGGACAAGGCGGCCGACGACGCCGAGGCGGCCGCCACCCGAGCGCGCTCGCAGGCCGACGCCGCGACCGAGGCGGCGGCCGACGCGGACGCCGCGGCCACCCGCGCCGAGGCGGCGGCGAAGCGCGCCCGCTCGGACGCGGACGCCGCGCAGGCCGACAAATTGAAGGCCGACGCGGCGGTCAGGACCGCGACCAGCGCCGCGGCGGACGCCATCAAGGCCTCCCAGGACGCCGCCGCCGAGGCCAGGGCCGCGGTGAAGCTCGCCGACGAGGCCGAGAAACACGCCAAGGACTCCAAGGCGCAGGCCGACGCGGCGGACAAGGAGGCCGGCAACGCGGTCGCGGCCGCGGCGAAGGCCGCCGGCTACGCCCACGTCACCGCGCAGGCGGCCGTGGACGCCGGGAAGGCGGCCAAGGAGGTCGCCGACCCCGCCAACGACGCGGTCCAGCTCGGCTCCCGCTATGCCGACACCGACTCCGCCGCCGGTCTGGTGGTGCTGACCGGGCAGGCGTCGAAGTCGATCGCGGAGCAGCAGAAGGCCGTCGCGGACGCGCACGCCAAGAACGCCGCCGCCGAGGCGGACGCCGCGAAGAACCTCGCCGACCAGGCCAAGGGCGACGCCAAGGAGGCCTACACGCACGCGGCGAACGCGGCCAAGTACGCGGCCGACGCCCGCACCTGGTCCAAGGAGGCCCTCGGCTACGCGGCCGACGCCGCCGAGGCCGCCTCAGCGGCGCAGGCCTCCCTGGCCCGCACCATCGAGTACGACCAGCAGGCCACCGAGGACGCTGCAGCGGCCGACAAGGCCGCCGGCAACGCCGAGGGCTACGCCGAGGACGCCCGCGACTCCGCCGACGCCGCCGAACTCGACGCCGAAGCCGCCCGCTCCGCCGCCGCCCGGGCCGAACAGGACGCCAAGGACGCCCGCGCGGCCGCCACCCGCGCCGACGCCGCCGCGACCGAGGCCGAGAAGGCGGCCGAGGAAGCCGACACGTACGCCACACAGGCCCAGGAGGCAGCCGACAGGGCCGAGAAGGCGGAGAAGGCCGGACAGATCGGCACCGGCACCGTCGCCGACGAGAACGGCTCGATCGGCAACGTCTTCTACGTCGTCGACCACATCGAGAAGACCGGCGACCCGGAGGTCGTCGGCAAGTCCAAGAGCTGCGACAGCTGGCTCAGCAAACTCGCCTACAAGGGCGACTGCACGATCACCTCGAAGATCCGGTTCAAGGCCGTCCTCGACCTCTACCTGTGCACCGCGGAGGACCTGGACCCGCAGAAGTTCATGTGCCCGACCGGTGCGACGGCCTACCTCGGCGAGGTCAAGACCAAGGAACTGTCCCAGACGGTCTCGCACACCATCACCATCGCCGAGTTCCAGGAGAACGTCGACCCGATCGACATCCTGTTCGGAAGCTGGATCAAGTGCGCCCAGAAGGTCGTCCCCGGCGGTGAGGGCGGCAGCCTGGGCGGATGCGCCTGGGCGGCCGTGGACGTCGTCTCCCTGTTCGCCGGCACGATCATCCGGCCCATCGCGGAAGCGCTGCGCGCCGTGGACGCCGCGTTCGTCACCGGCGTCGGCGTCCGGGACGCGTTCAAGGCGCTGAAGGCCCTCGAAGGCGTGGACACGGCGGCGGTCGCCGCGATCGAGAGGGAGGTCGAGCTCTACGAGGAGCTGACGACCGCGTGCACACGCAACAGCTTCCCCGGCGGCACCCCGGTCCTCATGGCGGACGGATCCCGCAAGGCGATCCGCGACGTCCGCCTCGGCGACCTGGTCCGCGCCACGGACCCGCAGACCGGGCGGCCGTCCGCACGGCGGGTGACCGACACCATGCGGCACGACACCCGGCGGCTGGTGGACATCACGGTGGCCGGCGGGGTGCTGTCCAGCACGGCGGGCCACCGCTTCTTCGTGCGGCACCGCGGCTGGACACAGGTCTCCGCGCTGCGCACCGGCGACCGCCTGCGCACGCCGGACGGCACGTTCCGGTCCGTGACGGCCGTGAAGGACCGAGCCGGTCTGCCGCCCCGCGAGGTGTACGACCTGACGGTCGACGGCGTGCACACGTTCTACGTCGGCACCGCAGGCGCCCGCCCGCAGAGCGTCCTGGTCCACAACTGTGTGAACATCCTCCTCGACGAGGACGTCGAAGGCGCTCACACCATCGCCGAGCATGTGAAGAAGTCGGACAGCGAGATGGCGGCGAAGGCGCTGGACCCGCAGAACACCAAGGGCATCGCCACGCGCTGGGCCAGCGAGAGCGTCGCCGCCGAAGCCGTGGACAAGGCCATCACGCAGTGGCTGCAGCACCACGCGGACCATGTGACCGAGCTGCGCGCCTGGGAGACCAAGATGGCCCAGAAGTACGGCAAGGGAGGCCGTTTCGACCCGCGGACCGATCTGAAGACCATCCGCTGGGAAGTACGGGACATGCGGGTCCAGCTGGGCGACAAATGGGTACGCGACGGCTCTCGAGCGGTGAAGAGCGCCGTCGAGACCGACTGGGTCGTCGTGCAGCTGAAGTACATCGGCAAGAAGAACGCCCAGCATCCGCACGGCAAGTGGGTCGTCTACACCTCCTATCTGGAGAAGTGACGGTGGCTGACGGGACTGCGCACGAGAACGCTGCCGGGGACGGGCACCTGGAGGACGTCTACGTGACGGACCTCGGGCTGACCTGGCTGGCCTCGCGGTGGGAGGTGCTGGACGAGTTCTACGGGCAGTACGCCCGCTCCCGTCCCGAGGCCGGGCCCGTCGCGGTGTGGCTCGAGATGACGAGAGCGGCGGTCGACGAGTTCGACCGCTCGAAGGCCGCCCGACTGGGCCAGGACGTCCAGCGGCTGCTGCGTTCCCCGCTGACGGACGGGACGATCCGCACGGTGTGGCTCGCCGCCACCCACGGGATCTTCGATCCGCGGCAGCACGGCATGAGCACCGGCGCCTGGCTGCGGAAGATCGAGGAGACATGGCTGGCCCGGGTGCGCCAGGACGACCCCTCGTTCGTCCCCCCGCCACCACGGCCCGTGGTGGACGAGGCACTGCGGCGGGCCGTCCTCCGAGTGATCCACCCGGTGGCGGAAGGACTGCGCCTCGCGGTCGAGCATCCCGCGTACGGCACTGCGGTGACCGGTCTCGTCCCCGCTCTGGAGCGGGTGGTCACCGAGTCGTGCGCGGACCTCGGCTACCGGCTGTTCCTCCGGGCCGTGAAGGCGTACCGCGTACCGGCCGACCGGCCGGGTCTCGTCGCCCTGGGTGAGCGGTTCGGCTACCCGCGATGGGTCGTACCCGAGGGACTCGTCGACCGGACCGGCTGACGCTCCGCGGCGCGGGGGCGGGGGGACCGACGCGGTCCGCCCGCCCCCGCGGCACGCCCCGGGCCCGGCGGGCACGTGACACACCCCACCCCGCCGGCCCGTTCAACCTCCGTTAACAATGGACTGTGATCTCACCGGTCTCCCCGATGCCCCGGAGCGCCCACCGGCACAGGCCGGAGGCGACTCCCTACGTCGACCTCACCCGCGCCGAGTGGAGCGCGCTGCGCGACAAGACGCCGCTGCCGCTCACCGCCGAGGAGGTGGAGAAGCTCCGCGGTCTCGGGGACGTGATCGACCTGGACGAGGTGCGGGACATCTACCTCCCGCTCTCCCGGCTCCTCAACCTCTACGTCGGCGCCACGGACGGCCTGAGGGGGGCGCTGAACACGTTCCTCGGGGAGAAGGGCTCCCAGTCCGGCACCCCGTTCGTCATAGGGGTCGCCGGCTCGGTGGCCGTGGGCAAGTCCACCGTGGCCCGCCTGCTGCAGGCCCTGCTCTCCCGCTGGCCGGAGCATCCGCGGGTGGAGCTGGTGACGACGGACGGCTTCCTGCTGCCCACCCGGGAGCTGGAGGCCCGCGGCCTGATGTCGCGGAAGGGGTTCCCGGAGTCCTACGACCGCCGGGCCCTCACCCGCTTCGTCGCCGACATCAAGGCCGGCAAGGACGAGGTGACCGCGCCGGTCTACTCGCACCTGATCTACGACATCGTGCCGGGCGAGAAGCTCACCGTCCGCCGCCCGGACATCCTGATCGTGGAGGGCCTGAACGTCCTCCAGCCCGCCCTGCCCGGCAAGGACGGCCGCACCCGGGTCGGTCTCGCCGACTACTTCGACTTCAGCGTGTACGTCGACGCGAGCGCCGAGGACATCGAGCGCTGGTACCTCAACCGCTTCAAGAAGCTGCGCCAGACGGCCTTCCAGAACCCGAACTCGTACTTCCGCAAGTACACGCAGGTCTCCGAGGAGGAGGCCCTGGACTACGCCCGCACGCTCTGGCGGACGATCAACAAGCCCAATCTGGTCGAGAACATCGCCCCGACCCGCGGCCGGGCCACGCTCGTCGTGCGCAAGGGCGCGGACCACAAGGTGCAGCGGCTGCGGCTGCGCAAGCTGTGACGTCTACGCTGCCGCCATGCTGCATCTGCGTCTGATCACCCCGGCCGGCACGACCGACGACGTGGTCCGGGTGATCGAGAGGGCCGTCGGCACCACGCACCTGGTCGTCCTGCCGGGCGCGGCCCGGGACCCGGCCGGGGACGTGGTCATGTGCGACGTGGCACGCGAGGCCGGGGACGAACTGATCGGCGAGCTGCAGCGGTTGGGGCTGGACCGCACCGGTTCCATCGCCGTCGGCGCCATCGAGCTCTCCCTGTCCGAGCGCGCCGAGAAGGCCGAGCGGGACGCCCCCGGCGAGCCCGCGGACGCCGTGCTGTGGGAGCACCTGACCGACGCCACGCACGAGGAGTCGACGCTCTCGGTCACCTATCTCGCGTTCATCACCCTGGCCACCATGATCGCCGCGTGCGGCGTCGTCCTGGACAACGCGATCCTGATCGTCGGGGCGATGGCCGTGGGGCCCGAGTTCGGTCCCCTGGCCGGCGTCGCCACCGCACTGGTGCAGCGCTCCCCGCGCCTGGCGCTGCGCTCGCTGATCGCCCTGCTGGCGGGCTTCGCGCTGGCGATGGCGGTGACGGTCGGCTTCAGCATCTTCATGGACGCGGTCGGCCTGTTCTCCGAGGCCGAGCTGGAGGGCGCACGCCCCAACACCGGCTTCGTGTACGCCCCGGACTGGTTCTCGTTCGTCGTGGCGGTGCTCGCGGGGGCCGCCGGCACGCTGTCCCTGACGTCGGCCAAATCCGGCGCCCTGGTCGGCGTCGCCATCTCCGTGACCACCGTCCCGGCCGCCGCCAACGCGGCCGTGGCGCTGAGCTACGGCGACACCGGCCAGACCTGGGGGTCCACCCAGCAGCTCCTGCTGAACCTGCTCGGCATCGTCCTCGCCGGCACGTTCACCCTGCTGGCCCAGAAGTACTTCTGGACCCGCAAGCGCACGCGCTCCGGCAGCTGAACGGCCCGCGCCCACCAGGGCGCGGGCCGCTTCGGCACGCGGGGCACGACGGGTCGGGAAACCCCCTAGCCCAGCGCCGACTTCACCGCGTCGGCCAGCCGTCCGGCCACCGAGCGGGCCTGCTCGATGTCCGCGGCCTCGACCATCACCCGCACCAGCGGCTCGGTGCCGGACGGCCGCAGCAGCACCCGCCCGGTCTCCCCCAGCTCCCGCTCGGCCTCCGCGACGGCCGCGGCGAGGTCGGCGGACGTCCTCACCCGCGACTTGTCCACGTCGGGCACATTGATCAGGACCTGCGGCAGCCGCTCCATGACCGAGGCCAGCTCCCGCAGCGTCCGCCCGGTCTCGGCGACCCGCGCGGCCAGCAGCAGCCCCGTCAGCGTGCCGTCCCCGGTGGTCGCGTGGTCGAGGACGATCACGTGCCCGGACTGCTCGCCGCCGAGGGCGTAGCCGTGCTCCTTCAGCTCCTCCAGCACGTACCGGTCGCCCACGGCGGTCTGCACGAGCCGGATGCCCGCGCGCTCCATGGCCAGCTTGAAGCCGAGGTTGGACATCACCGTGGCGACGACCGTGTCGGCCCGCAGGGCGGAGCGCTCCTTCATCGCCAGCGCGAGCACCGAGAGGATCTGGTCGCCGTCGACCTCCTCACCGGTGTGGTCCACGGCCAGGCACCGGTCGGCGTCGCCGTCGTGCGCGATGCCGAGGTCCGCGCCGTGCTCGACGACCGCGGCCTTCAGCAGGTCCAGGTGGGTCGAGCCGCAGCCGTCGTTGATGTTGAGCCCGTCCGGCTCGGCGCCGATCGTGACGACCTCGGCGCCCGCCCGGGAGAACGCCTCCGGCGAGACCCCCGAGGCCGCGCCGTGCGCTTCGTCCAGGACGATCTTCAGGCCGTCGAGCCGGTTCGGGAGCACCGCCAGCAGATGGCCGACGTACTGCTCGAAGCCCTCCTCGTACGACCGGACGCGCCCCACCCCGGCACCCGTCGGCCGCTCCCACGGCTCGCCGTGCCGGTGCGCGTCGTACACCGCCTCGATGCGGTCCTCCAGCTCGTCGGCGAGTTTGTGGCCGCCCCGGGCGAAAAACTTGATGCCGTTGTCGGGCATGGCGTTGTGGCTGGCGGACAGCATCACACCGAGGTCGGCGCCGAGCGCGCCGGTGAGGTGCGCCACCGCGGGGGTGGGCAGGACTCCGACCCGCAGGACGTCCACGCCGGCGCTGGCCAGGCCCGCCACGACCGCCGCCTCCAGGAACTCCCCGGACGCGCGCGGGTCCCGTCCGACCACCGCCGTCGGCTTGTGGCCCTCGAAGGTGCCCGCCTCGGCCAGCACGTGCGCCGCGGCGACGGAGAGGCCGAGCGCCATCTCGGCCGTCAGATCCGCGTTGGCGACACCGCGCACGCCGTCCGTGCCGAAGAGTCGTCCCACTTGTCCTCCTGAGGAAGCGTCGATGTCGGAAACGGGCGGGCGCCGTTCGGGTGGCAGGCGCCCCGGCATCCGATCACACAAGCCCTTGAGCGTCTTGTGTCGTTATACGCCCTTGGCTGGGATAAACGAACGCCCCGACGGCACATGTGGCGTGCCGCCGGGGCGTTCGGAGTACGCGGGGCCGAAGCCCGTACCACGTACGAGCAGGCAGCGAAGCTTAGCGCTTGCTGTACTGCGGAGCCTTGCGGGCCTTCTTCAGACCGGCCTTCTTCCGCTCGACCGCGCGGTCGTCGCGGCGCAGGAAGCCGGCCTTCTTCAGCGGGCCGCGGTTGTTGTCGACGTCGGCCTCGTTCAGCGCACGGGCGACACCGAGACGGAGCGCACCGGCCTGACCGGAGACACCGCCACCCGCGATGCGGGCGATGACGTCGTAACGGCCCTCCAGCTCGAGCACCTTGAAGGGCTCGTTGACCTCCTGCTGGTGCACCTTGTTCGGGAAGTAGTCCTCGAGGGTGCGACCGTTGATCTTCCACTTGCCGGTGCCCGGAACGATCCGGACGCGGGCGATGGCGTTCTTGCGGCGGCCCAGGCCGGCGGCCGGCTGGGGCTCGCCGAAGCGGGAGGCCAGGGACTCCGAGGTGTACTCGCCCTCGACGGGGACCTCGGACTCGGTGGTGTAGCTGTCGATGTCAAGCTCTTCGAGCGGCTGCTCGGCAGTGGTCTCGGCCACGATTCTCCTCAGATTCTCTTCAGTCTTAGGGGGTGGCCGGACTTACTGCGCGACCTGGGTGATCTCGAACGGCACCGGCTGCTGGGCCGCGTGCGGGTGCTGGTCACCCTTGTAGACCTTCAGCTTCGAGAGCATCTGACGGCCCAGGGAGTTCTTGGGGAGCATGCCCTTGACGGCCTTCTCGATGGCCTTCTCGGGGTTCTTCTCGAGCAGCTCGTCGTAGCGGACGGAGCGCAGACCACCCGGGTAGCCGGAGTGGCGGTACGCCATCTTCTGGGTCCGCTTGTTGCCGGACAGGTGCACCTTGTCGGCGTTGATGATGATGACGAAGTCACCAGCGTCGACGTGCGGCGCGTAGATCGGCTTGTGCTTGCCCCGGAGAAGGGTCGCTGCAGTGGTGGCGAGACGACCCAGGACGACGTCCTGAGCGTCGATGACGTGCCACTGGCGCGTCACATCGCCGGGCTTGGGGCTGTACGTACGCACGGTTCGTAGCCTTCGCTTCGAGTGAATGGTCCTAAACAAGGTCACCGAAACGATCACGACAGCCTTGACCCACGGCGGCGACGCAAACCGCGTGCGTGGGGTCGCTGGTCATCGGCCCGGTGGACCGGTGTAAGGGCCCGTCCCGTGAGAATGAGCAAGCCAATACACAACGAAGAAGTAGGTTACCGGGCGGCCCCCGTACGGGTCAAAACGAGCCCCGCCGGCGCCGGCGGCCGTCCCCCGCCGCCGGGCCCCGGACAAACGCGGCATGCGGCCGCGGGCGGTCCGGCACCCCTCGCCCCCCGTCTAAGATGCGCCCCATGAATCACGGGCAGGGGGGACCCCAGAACCAGTGGGATCCCTGGAAACCGCATTCCCAGCAGCCGTGGAACGGCGCCGCCGACGACGGATCCCCGGACTGGGCCGCGCTCGCCGAGGCGTCGGAGACGCGGAACAAGCGCCGCAAGCTGCTGTTCATAGCCGGCGGCGTGCTCGCCACGGTCGGGATAGGCACCGCGGTCGCCATGGCCGTGGTCTCCGCGAACGGCGGCGGCGCCCAGGCGGGCCCCGGCAAGCTGCCCGCGAGCGCCTCCCTGCCCGGATCCGGCGGCGCGACGCCGTCCTTCGCGCCGACCAGCGCCCCGCCGCCGCTGGACCCCGAGGACTTCATCTCCAGCGCCGAGAAGGACACCGCCCCGCTCAGCCCGGACACCCTGTTCCCGGGCAAGCAGCTGACCGTGGGCGGCACGGTGTACAAGAAGGGGCTCACGGCCGACACCCGCAGCTGCGCCACCGCCGCCGGGGGCACCCTGCCCAAGGCCCTCACCGCCAACGGCTGCACCCGTCTGATGCGCGCCACCTACACCAACGGCGGCGTCGCGGTCACCGTCGGCGTCGCCGTCTTCGACGACGCGGCCAAGGCCGCCAAGGCCAAGGCGCAGACCGACGACAGGAGCATCGTGCGCTCGCTGTTCGGCAAGGGCGTCAAGCCGTTCTGCGACGGGGCGTTCTGCCGCTCCACCCGCAACGCCTACGGCCGCTACGCCTACTTCACGATCTCGGGCTTCACCAGCGGCAAGGACGTCACCGACAAGGACACCAAGGCCTTCCGCACCGGCAACGACCTGGCCCAGTTCACCGTCAACCAGATCCACCGCCGCGGCCAGGCCCAGGCGACGGCCGCCGCGAACCGCTAGCGCGGCGCCGGCCCGGCGCCATGGCCGGCGGACGCGCTGACGCCTAGCAGGCGGCGCACCCCGCGGCGCCGGGGAGCGACCGCCTGTTCCGGGCCTGTCTGCTCCGGGCCGCCAGCAGGTCGTCGGCCGGGTAGCCGACCTCCTCCAGGGTCAGCCCGTGCGGCCGCACGACGTGCACGGCGGAGTCCCGTACGCCCGCGGCCAGCACCTTCCCGGGCCACTCGGGCCCGCGGTGCCCGTCGCCCACGAACAGCAGCGCGCCGATCAGCGAGCGCACCATGTTGTGGCAGAAGGCGTCCGCGCGCACGGTCGCGGTGATGACCCCGTCGGCCCCGCGCGCCAGGCTCAGCTCCTGGAGGGTGCGGATCGTGGTGGCCCCCTCCCGCTTCTTGCAGTAGGCGGCGAAGTCGTGCTCGCCGAGCAGCGCCTGCGCGGCCTCGTTCATGGCGTCCACGTCGAGCGGCCGGTCGTGCCACAGCACATGGCCCCGCAGCAGGGGGTCCACACCGCCGGGGTGGTCCGCCACCCGGTACGCGTACCGCCGCCAGATCGCCGAGAAGCGGGCGTCGAACCCGGCCGGGGCCTCGGACAGCCGCCACACCCGCACGTCCTTCGCCAGCCGCCCGGCGAGCCGCTTGAGCAGCTTCTCCCGGTGCTCCGCCCACAGCCCGGCGGGCAGATCGACGTGCGCCACCTGCCCGCGCGCGTGCACGCCGGCGTCGGTCCGCCCGGCCACGGTCAGCTCGTACGTCTCCTGCGACCGCGTCACCGTCCGCAGGGCGTCCTCGATCTCCCCCTGCACGGTCCGCCTCCCGCCGGCCTGCTTGGCCCAGCCGTGGAAGCCGGCGCCGTCGTAGGAGAGGTCGAGGCGGACGCGTACGAACCCGGGCGCTGCTTCATCACTCACGTACAGATCCTCTCGGCGACACGAGAGCGGGCCCGCTCCTGAAAGGAACGGGCCCGCCTCTGACCTTGAAGGGGCGCGGGGAGCCGCGCGGCCGGCCACGGCGGTGCCGCGGTGGCCGGCGGGCGGTCCCCGGCGACACGCTTACGCGTCCTTCGACTCCTCGGCCGGAGCCTCGGCGGCCTCGGTCTCCTCGACCTTGGTCTCCTCGGCCTTGGCCTCGTCGGCCTCCTTGACCGCGCGCTTGGTGGCGGCCTCGGCCTCACCCACGGCCTTCTGCTGCACGGTCAGCGCCTCGACCAGCTCGATGACGGCCATGGGCGCGTTGTCGCCACGGCGGTTACCGATCTTGGTGATGCGGGTGTAGCCACCGGGGCGGTTCTCGTACCGCGGGCCGATCTCGGTGAAGAGCGTGTGGACGACGCTCTTGTCCGTGATGACCTGGAGCACCTGGCGGCGGTTGTGAAGGTCGCCCTTCTTCGCCTTGGTGATCAGACGCTCGGCGTACGGGCGCAGGCGGCGGGCCTTCGCCTCGGTGGTGGTGATGCGGCCGTGCTCGAACAGCGACTTCGCGAGGTTCGCGAGGAGCAGCTTCTCGTGCGCGGCGCTGCCGCCCAGACGGGCGCCCTTGGTGGGCTTCGGCATGGTTCTTCTCCTTGGTATCTGCCCCGGCCGTATCAGGTACCGGAGTCAGGGCCCGGCGAGCGGTTGCTCACCGGCAACAACCAGCCCCTCCCGCGGGGAGAGGGGCGGGGGCCCCGGGGGCTCGCACCCCCGGGAACGACTCAGTACTGCTCGGTCTCGACGAAACCGGAGTCCGTGTCGTCGTCGGCGCCGAACGCGTCGGCGGCGGCGGTCGGGTCGAATCCGGGCGGGCTGTCCTTGAGGGCCAGGCCCATGCCGGCCAGCTTCGCCTTGACCTCGTCGATGGACTTCGCACCGAAGTTGCGGATGTCCAGCAGGTCGGCCTCGGAGCGGGCCACGAGCTCGCCCACCGAGTGGATGCCCTCGCGCTTGAGGCAGTTGTACGACCGAACGGTGAGCTCCAGCTCCTCGATCGGCAGCGCCAGGTCGGCGGCCAGCGCGGCGTCCGTCGGGGACGGACCCATGTCGATGCCCTCGGCGTCGATGTTCAGCTCGCGGGCGAGACCGAACAGCTCGACCAGGGTCTTGCCGGCGGAGGCCATGGCGTCGCGCGGACGCATCGCCTGCTTGGTCTCGACGTCGACGATCAGCTTGTCGAAGTCGGTGCGCTGCTCGACACGCGTGGCCTCGACCTTGTACGTGACCTTCAGCACCGGCGAGTAGATGGAGTCGACCGGGATGCGGCCGATCTCCTGGCCCACCTGCTTGTTCTGCACGGCGGAGACGTAACCGCGACCGCGCTCGACGGTCAGCTCCATCTCCAGCTTGCCCTTGCCGTTGAGCGTGGCGAGGACCAGGTCGGGGTTGTGCACCTCGACACCGGCCGGGGGCGCGATGTCGGCGGCGGTGACCAGACCCGGGCCCTGCTTGCGCAGGTACATCACGACCGGCTCGTCGTGCTCCGAGGAGACGACCAGCTGCTTGATGTTGAGGATCAGGTCGGTGACGTCCTCCTTGACGCCCGGCACGGTGGTGAACTCGTGCAGCACGCCGTCGATCCGGATGGAGGTGACGGCGGCACCCGGGATCGAGGACAGGAGGGTACGGCGGAGGGAGTTGCCGAGGGTGTAGCCGAAGCCCGGCTCCAGCGGCTCGATCACGAACCGGGAGCGGAACTCGTCGACGACCTCTTCGGTCAACGAGGGACGCTGAGCGATCAGCATGTGTGGATCAGATCCTTCAGTCGTGGGCGCCCGCTATATGACGCCCGACCAAGCCGCGCCGGGAAGGCGCGGTACTGCAAGGGTACGGGCGGCACGACCCTGTGGAGCCGTGCCGCCCGGAACCCGGAGCCGATCGAAGCGGCCTGGCGTCAGACGCGGCGGCGCTTCGGCGGACGGCAGCCGTTGTGCGGGGTCGGGGTGACGTCCTGGATGGAGCCGACCTCGAGGCCCGTGGCCTGCAGGGAACGGATCGCGGTCTCACGACCGGCGCCCGGGCCCTTGACGAACACGTCGACACGGCGCATGCCGTGCTCCTGCGCGCGGCGGGCGGCCGACTCGGCGGCCATCTGCGCGGCGAACGGCGTGGACTTCCGGGAGCCCTTGAAGCCGACGTGGCCGGCGGAGGCCCAGGAGATCACGTTGCCCGACGGGTCCGTGATGGAGACGATCGTGTTGTTGAACGTGCTCTTGATGTAGGCGTGGCCGTGAGCGACGTTCTTCTTTTCCTTGCGGCGCACCTTCTTGACGGCGCCCTGACGTCCCTTGGGGGGCATCTACTAACTCCTACGGGAGGTGGTCGGTCCTACAGCGAAGACCGTGGACAGATGTCCGCTGCGGACTACTTCTTGCCCGGCTTCTTCTTGCCGGCGATGGCGCGACGCGGGCCCTTGCGGGTGCGGGCGTTGGTGCTGGTGCGCTGACCGCGGACGGGCAGACCGCGACGGTGACGGAGACCCTGGTAGGTGCCGATCTCGACCTTGCGGCGGATGTCGGCCTGGATCTCGCGACGGAGGTCACCCTCGGTCTTGATGTTGTTGTCGACGTACTCGCGGATCGCGACCAGCTGCTCTTCGGTCAGGTCGCGGACGCGGGTGTTCGGGTCGACGCCGGTCGCAGCCAGCGTCTCCTTCGAGAGGGTCCGGCCGATGCCGAACACGTAGGTGAGCGCGATCTCCACGCGCTTGTCGCGCGGGATGTCGACACCGGAAACGCGTGCCATTCAATGGCTCCTGGTGAATCTTCGGAGGTCTTCCACAGAACCGGCTCCCGGCCGCCGTACTAGGTACGAACCGGGTCCCCGGCCTCCGAACCGGGGGTGTCAAGCCGCTCGCGACGGCTTGGGCCCTGCGTATGAACATTTCAGCTCGCGTCGCGCGAATCTCTGCGATAGCGGTGCAGAGGGTGATGGTCGTGCGTCAGCCCTGGCGCTGCTTGTGGCGCGGGTTCTCGCAGATGACCATGACCCGGCCGTGACGGCGGATCACCCTGCACTTGTCGCAGATCTTCTTGACGCTCGGCTTGACCTTCATGGGGTGAGGTTCTCCGGGTCAGTGCCATCGCTCCGGGCGGGCCCGGGGCTCGGGCAAGATCTACTTGTACCGGTAGACGATCCGGCCACGCGTCAGGTCGTACGGAGACAGCTCCACCACGACCCGGTCGTCAGGGAGGATGCGGATGTAGTGCATACGCATCTTGCCGCTGATGTGTGCCAGGACCTGGTGGCCGTTCTGGAGCTCGACCTTGAACATGGCGTTCGGAAGAGACTCGACGACAGTGCCCTCGATCTCGATGGCACCTTGCTTCTTGGCCACGCTTCGCCCTTCGAATCGACTACCTTGATCGGCCCGCGCTTCCCCTGGTTCCCTCACGGGCGCATGCGGACATGCGGGTGCACGAGAGCCGACGAGTCAGTCTACGACGGCGCACCCGGAAAGGCGAATCGAGGAAGTCTGCCCCAAGGGGGTGATCCCTAAGCGAGCGGGTCGGGAGCGGCCGTGATGCCGTACTCCGCGAGCTTGGCCCGGCCGCCGTCGGGGGCCGTCAGCACCAGGGGGCCCTGCTCGGTCAGGGCGACCGAGTGCTCCCAGTGGGAGGACCAGGTGCCGTCCGTGGTGATGACCGTCCAGTCGTCCTCGAGGACCTCGGTGCGCGGGGTGCCGAGGGACACCATCGGCTCGATGGCCAGGCACAAGCCGGGGACCAGCCGGGGGCCCTTGCCTCGGCGCCGGTCGACGTAGTTCAGCAGGTGCGGGTCCATGTGCATCTCGGTGCCGATGCCGTGGCCGCCGTAGTCCTCGATGATGCCGTAGCGGCCGCCGCCGGGCTTGGGCTGGCGGCGGATGTAGGTCTCGATCGCCCGGGAGACGTCGACCAGGCGGTTGCCCTGCTTCATCGCCGCGATGCCGGCCCACATGGACTCTTCCGTCACCCGGGAGAGCTCGATCAGCTCCGGGGCGTGTCCGGAGCCCACGAACGCCGTGTAGGCGGCGTCGCCGTGCCAGCCGTCCACGACCGCGCCGCAGTCCACGGAGATGATGTCGCCGTCCTTGAGCACCACGTCGTCGGAGGGGATGCCGTGGACGACGACATCGTTGACCGAGGTGCAGATCGTCGCCGGGAAGCCGCCGTAGCCGAGGAAGTTCGACTTCGCGCCGTGCTCGGCGAGGACCTTGCGGGCCACCTCGTCCAGGTCCTTCGTCGTGGCGCCCGGCACCGCCGCCTCGCGCGTGGCCGCGTGGATGGCCGCCACGACCAGGCCCGCCGCCCGCATCTTCGCGATCTGCTCGGGGGTCTTGATCTGCACCATGGGGGGCCTGCGCTCTCCGTCACTCACGTCGACTGGGATACCTGTACAACAGTACGGCCGCGGCGCCCTGGAGGTTCCCGGCGGACCGGGGTCCGGGGGGAAGGGCGCCGCGGCCGGAAGGGCCGGGCCTCTACTTCTCGGCCTTCTCGCGCTTGAGGGCCTCCAGCGCGCGCCGGGTGATCTCGTCCACGGGGCCCAGGGAGGAGATCGTCACGACCAGGCCCTGCGCCTTGTAGTAGTCGATGATCGGCTCGGTCTGCGTGTGGTAGACCTCCAGCCGCTTGCGGACCGTCTCCTCGGAGTCGTCGTCGCGCTGGTACAGCTCACCGCCGCAGACGTCGCACACGCCCTCCTGCTTCGGCGGGCTGTACGTCACGTGGAAGACGTGCGCCGACTCGTTCCGGCAGACCCGCCGGCCGGCGATCCGCTTGACGACCTCGTCCTCCGGGACCTCCAGGTCCAGCACGGCGTCCAGGGTGATGTCCTCGGACTGGAGCAGCTGGTCCAGCGCCTCGGCCTGCGACACGTTGCGCGGGAAGCCGTCCAGCAGGAAGCCGCCTGCGGCGTCGGGCTGCTCCATGCGGTCCTTGGCCATCGCGATGGTGACCTCGTCGGGCACGAGGTTGCCGGCGTCCATGTAGGACTTCGCGAGCTTGCCCAGCTCGGTCTGCTGGCTGATGTTGGCGCGGAAGAGGTCGCCCGTGGAGATGTGCGGGATCGACAGCTTCTCGGCCAGGCGGACGGCTTGCGTTCCCTTACCGGCACCCGGCGGCCCGACGAGGACGATACGCATCAGCGGAGGAACCCTTCGTAATTGCGCTGCTGGAGCTGGCTCTCGATCTGCTTCACCGTCTCGAGGCCGACACCCACGATGATGAGGATGCTGGTCCCGCCGAAGGGGAAGTTCTGGCTGGCCCCAAAGCCCACCAACGCCATTGTCGGTACGAGAGCGATCAGACCCAGATACAGCGAACCCGGCCAGGTGATCCGGTTGAGCACGTAGCTGAGGTACTCAGCGGTCGGTCGGCCAGCCCGGATGCCCGGGATGAAGCCACCATACTTCTTCATGTTGTCGGCGACTTCCTCGGGGTTGAAGGAGATCGCCACGTAGAAGAACGCGAAGAAGACGATGAGCAAGAAGTACGAAGTGATGTAGATCGGATGGTCGCCCTTGGTGAGGTTCTGCTCGATCCAGGTCTTCCAGCCCGACTTGCCCCCGGCGAACTGCGCGATCAAGGCCGGGATGTAGAGCAGCGACGAGGCGAAGATGACGGGAATCACACCCGCCTGGTTCACCTTGAGCGGGATGTAGGTGGACGTGCCGCCGTAGGAACGACGGCCGATCATGCGCTTCGCGTACTGCACCGGGATGCGGCGCTGGGCCTGCTCGACGAAGACGACGAGCGCGACCATGACCAGGCCCACCAGGATGACCGTGCCGAACTCGATCCAGCCGCCGGCCAGGGTGCCCTGCTTCTTGATGGCCCACAGCGCGGAGGGGAAGGTCGCGGCGATCGAGATGAACATCAGGATCGACATGCCGTTGCCGATGCCGCGGTCGGTGATCAGCTCACCGAGCCACATCACGACGGCCGTGCCGGCGGTCATGCAGATGACCATGGTGATCGTCGTGAAGATCGCCTGGTCGGGGACGATGCCGGTGGCCTGGGAGCAGCCGTTGAACAGCGCGCCGCTGCGGGCGGTGGCGACCAGGCCGGTGCCCTGCAGGATGGCGAGCGCCACGGTGAGGTAGCGGGTGTACTGCGTGATCTTCGCCGTGCCGGCCTGGCCCTCCTTCTTCAGGGCTTCCAGGCGCGGGATGACCACGGTCAGCAGCTGAAGGATGATGCTGGCCGTGATGTAGGGCATGATGCCGAGCGCGAAGACCGTGATCTGCAGCAGCGCACCGCCGCTGAACATGTTCACGAGGCCGAAGAGGCCCTGGTTGCCCTGTGCCTCGGTCACACACTGCTGGACGGCCTTGTAGTTGACGCCGGGGATCGGGATGTGGGTACCGACCCGGTAGACCACGATGATGCCCAGCGTGAAGAGCAGCTTCTTGCGCAGGTCGGGCGTCCTGAACGCCCGGGCGAACGCGGTGAGCACGGTGCCTCCTGCGACCCCCGCGCAACTGCGTCAAGGGTGACGGTCTGAGGTTCGACGAATACGAAAAAGAACAGTGCAGGCCACCTTACCGGCGACACTGCCCCCCGTGGAACGACCGACCGGGGATACCTCGTCGTGAGGTATCCCCGGTCGGGATCGTTTACGTCATCGAGGCGCCTGCGGAAGGACTCAGACGAGCTCGGTGACCGTACCGCCGGCGGCGGTGATCTTCTCCTTGGCGGAACCGGAGACGGCGTCGACCGTCACCTGCAGCGCCACGGAGATCTCGCCCTGGCCGAGGACCTTGACGAGGCTGTTCTTGCGAACAGCGCCCTTGGCCACCAGCGACTCGACGGTGACCTCGCCGCCCTCGGGGTAGAGCGCGGCCAGCTTGTCGAGGTTCACGACCTGGTACTCGGTCTTGAACGGGTTCTTGAAGCCCTTCAGCTTCGGGAGGCGCATGTGCAGCGGCATCTGGCCGCCCTCGAAGCGCTCCGGAACCTGGTAGCGGGCCTTGGTGCCCTTGGTACCACGACCGGCCGTCTTACCCTTCGACGCCTCACCACGACCGACACGGGTCTTGGCGGTCTTGGCGCCCGGGGCGGGACGGAGGTTGTGGATCTTCAGCGGGTTGTTCTCCGCCATGATCAGTCGACCTCCTCGACCGTCACGAGGTGGCGGACGGTGTGCACCATTCCGCGGAACTCGGGGCGGTCCTCCTTGACGACCACGGTGTTGATCCCCTTGAGACCAAGCGACCGCAGGGTGTCACGGTGGTTCTGCTTGCTGCCGATGTAGGACTTGACCTGCGTGATCTTGAGCTGCGCCATGATTACGCACCCACCCCGGCACGCGCACGCAGCAGAGCCGCGGGAGCGACGTCCTCGAGCGGCAGACCGCGGCGGGCCGCGATCTCCTCGGGACGCTGCAGACCCTTCAGGGCCTCCACGGTCGCGTGCACGATGTTGATGGCGTTGTCGGAGCCGAGCGACTTCGACAGCACGTCGTGGATACCGGCGCACTCGAGCACGGCGCGCACCGGACCACCGGCGATCACACCGGTACCCGGCGACGCGGGCTTGAGCAGCACGACGCCGGCAGCCTTCTCACCCTGGATCGGGTGCGGGATGGTGCCCTGGATGCGGGGGACCTTGAAGAAGTGCTTCTTGGCCTCCTCGACGCCCTTGGCGATGGCGGCCGGCACCTCCTTGGCCTTGCCGTATCCGACACCCACGGTGCCGTCACCGTCGCCCACCACGACCAGCGCGGTGAAGCTGAAGCGACGACCACCCTTCACAACCTTGGCGACGCGGTTGATCGCGACGACGCGCTCAACGTACGCGGTCTTCTCGGCGGCAGCAGCGCCGCCGTCACGGCCCTTCCGGTCCCGCCGCTCGCCGCCACCGGCACCGCTGCCGCGGCGCTGGGGTCCAGCCATTGGAATTACCTCTCTCTGTTTCCGCTAGCTACGGAACCGGCTCAGAACTGCAGACCGGCTTCGCGGGCGGCGTCCGCCAGAGCGGCGATGCGCCCGGCGTACTGGTTGCCGCCGCGGTCGAACACGACCTTCTCGACACCGGCGGCCTTGGCACGCTCGGCGACCAGGGCGCCGACCTGCTTGGCCTGCGCGGACTTGTCGCCCTCGCCACCGCGGATCGACGCGTCCAGGGTGGACGCCGACGCCAGGGTGTGGCCCTTGAGGTCGTCGATCACCTGCGCCACGATGTGACGGTTCGAGCGGGTCACGACGAGACGGGGACGCTCCGCCGTACCGGACACCTTCTTGCGGATCCGGATGTGACGGCGCTTGATCGCGGCGCGCTTGTAGGCGTCGCCCTTGAGGATCTTCTGCCCGTATGCCATGGCTTACTTACCCGCCTTTCCGACCTTGCGGCGGATGACTTCGCCCTCGTACTTGACGCCCTTGGCCTTGTACGGGTCGGGCTTGCGCAGCTTGCGGATGTTGGCCGCAACCTCGCCGACCTTCTGCTTGTCGATGCCCTCGACCGAGAAACGGGTCGGGGTCTCCACCTTGAAGGAGATGCCCTCGGGGGCCTCGACCAGGATCGGGTGGCTGTAACCGAGGGCGAACTCGAGGTCCGAGCCCTTGGCGGTCACGCGGTAACCCACACCGCTGATCTCGAGCTTCTTGACGTATCCCTGGGTCACACCGGTGATCATGTTCGCCACCAGCGTGCGGGACAGGCCGTGCAGGGCCTTGCTCTGCCGCTCGTCGTTCGGGCGCGTCACCTGGAGGGTGCCGTCCTCGCCCTTAGCGATCTCGATCGGCGCGACGATGGTGTGGGTCAGTTCGCCCTTGGGGCCCTTGACCTTGACCGTACGGCCGTCGATGGTGACGTCCACGCCGGCGGGAACCGGGATGGGGAGCTTGCCGATACGCGACATAGCTGTTTCCTCCGTTCCCTTCCGTTACCAGACGTAGGCGAGGACTTCCCCACCCACGCCCTTCTTCTGCGCCTGCTTGTCGGTGAGCAGACCGTGGGACGTGGAGATGATCGCCACGCCGAGGCCGCCGAGCACCTTCGGCAGGTTGGTGGACTTCGCGTACACCCGGAGACCGGGCTTGGAGATCCGCTTGATGCCCGCGATGGAGCGCTCACGGTTGGGGCCGAACTTCAGCTCCAGGACGAGGTTCTTGCCGACCTCGGCGTCCTCGACCTTCCAGCCCGTGATGAAGCCCTCCTGCTGGAGGATCTCCGCGATGTGAGACTTGATCTTGGAGTGCGGCATCGACACCGAGTCGTGGTACGCCGAGTTCGCGTTCCGCAGACGCGTCAGCATGTCTGCGATCGGATCAGTCATGGTCATGAATTGGCCTGTGGCCTTTCTCGCCGGGGTTTCCTATATGCGCCATCCCTCTCCCCGTACTTCTCGACGGGACGGGTGCGGTGCGGGGACCTACGGCGTAGTAAGTCGATCCAGGGCGGCAGAGCCCAACCCCACAAGCCTACGGCATACGAGGTGGGGGCCCTGCCGACCCAGTTGCTTACCGAGAGGTCCCAGAATCCCTGAAAGCAGGGATTACCAGGAGCTCTTGGTCACGCCCGGCAGCTCGCCACGGTGAGCCATCTCACGGAGGCACACGCGGCAGAGGCCGAACTTGCGGTAGACGGAGTGCGGACGACCGCAGCGCTGGCAACGGGTGTACGCGCGCACGCCGAACTTGGGCTTGCGAGCAGCCTTCGCGATGAGAGCCTTCTTCGCCATCTCGCTCACGCCTCCTTGAACGGGAAGCCGAGGTGACGGAGCAGGGCACGGCCCTCTTCGTCGTTGGTCGCCGTGGTCACCACGGTGATGTCCATACCCCGGACGCGGTCGATCTTGTCCTGGTCGATCTCGTGGAACATGACCTGCTCCGTGAGACCGAAGGTGTAGTTGCCACGGCCGTCGAACTGCTTCGGGGACAGGCCGCGGAAGTCGCGGATGCGCGGCAGCGCGAGCGACAGGGTGCGGTCCAGGAACTCCCACATGCGGTCGCCACGGAGCGTGACGTGGGCACCGATCGGCTGGCCCTCGCGCAGCTTGAACTGCGCGATGGACTTGCGGGCCTTGGTGACGGCCGGCTTCTGACCGGTGATGGTGGTCAGGTCGCGGATCGCGCCCTCGATCAGCTTCGAGTCACGGGCGGCGTCGCCGACGCCCATGTTGACCACGATCTTGACGAGGCCGGGAACCTGCATGACGTTCTCGTACTTGAACTCGTCACGCAGCTTGCCCGCGATCTCCTCGCGGTACTTCTGCTTCAGACGCGGAGTGGTGGTGGTAGCCATCAGATGTCCTCACCCGTCCGCTTGGCAACGCGGATCTTGTTGCCCTCTTCGTCGAAGCGGTAGCCGACACGCGTGACGACCTTCTTGCCGTCCTTCTCCACGACCAGCTGGACGTTGGAGACGTGGATCGGCGCCTCGGTGGTCACGATGCCGCCGGCCTGGGAACCGCGCGCGGTCGGACCGGCCTTCGTGTGCTTCTTGACCCGGTTGACACCCTCGACCAGGACGCGCTCCTCGCGCGGGTAAGCGGCAATGACCTTGCCCTGCTTGCCCTTGTCCTTGCCGGTGATGACCTGGACCAGGTCGCCCTTCTTGATCTTCATGCTTACAGCACCTCCGGCGCGAGCGAGATGATCTTCATGAACTTCTTCTCGCGCAGCTCACGGCCGACCGGGCCGAAGATACGGGTGCCGCGAGGGTCGCCGTCGTTCTTCAGAATGACGGCGGCGTTCTCGTCGAAGCGGATGTACGAGCCGTCCGGACGGCGGCGCTCCTTGACGGTGCGAACGATGACCGCCTTGACGACGTCACCCTTCTTCACGTTGCCACCGGGGATCGCGTCCTTGACGGTGGCGACGATGACGTCACCGATGCCCGCGTAGCGGCGACCGGAGCCACCGAGCACACGGATGCAAAGGATCTCCTTCGCACCAGTGTTGTCGGCGACACGCAGTCGCGACTCCTGCTGGATCACGTCTATCTCCTGATCGTCTGCCGGTTCCCCACCGGGACTGATTGCTCAGTCCCGGTGGAGCCTGGCGGAACTGGCCCGCGGGGTTTGCCCCGCGGGAATTACTTGGCCTTCTCGAGGATCTCGACGACGCGCCAGCGCTTCGTCGCGGACAGCGGCCGGGTCTCCATCAGGAGGACGCGGTCGCCGACACCCGCGGCATTCTGCTCGTCGTGCGCCTTGAGCTTGTTCGTACGGCGGATGACCTTGCCGTACAGCGCGTGCTTGACGCGGTCCTCGACGGCGACGACGACGGTCTTGTCCATCTTGTCGCTGACGACCAGACCCTCACGGGTCTTGCGGAAACCGCGAGCTTCCTTGTTCTCAGTCACGTTGCTCTCGCTCATCAGGCGTTCTCCACCGTCTCGATGCCGAGCTCACGCTCACGCATGAGGGTGTAGATCCGGGCGATGTCCTTGCGGACCGCCTTCAGACGGCCGTGGTTCTCGAGCTGACCGGTCGCCGCCTGGAAGCGGAGGTTGAACAGCTCTTCCTTGGCCTCGCGGAGCTTCGCCAGAAGCTCCTCGTTGCCCAGCTCGCGCAGCTCGGACGCCTTGGTACCGGCCGACATCACGCTTCACCTGCCTCGCGCTTGACGATCCGGCACTTCATCGGCAGCTTGTGGGCCGCACGCGTCAGCGCCTCACGGGCGATCTTCTCGTTGGGGTACGAAAGCTCGAACATCACACGTCCGGGCTTGACGTTGGCCACCCACCACTCCGGAGAACCCTTACCGGAACCCATGCGGGTCTCGGCCGGCTTCTTCGTCAGGGGGCGGTCCGGGTAGATGTTGATCCAGACCTTGCCGCCACGCTTGATGTGACGGGTCATGGCGATACGAGCCGCCTCGATCTGGCGGTTCGTGACGTACGCCGGGGTCAGCGCCTGGATGCCGTACTCGCCGAACGCAACCTGCGTGCCACCCTTGGCCATGCCGTTGCGCTTCGGGTGGTGCTGCTTGCGGTGCTTGACCCTACGGGGGATCAGCATGGGTCAGCTCTCCTTTCCAGCAGCGCTGGGCTCGGCGGCGGCAGCCGCGGGCGCCTCGGCCGTGCCGGCCTCGGCAGCCGCGGCGGACTGCTGCGGCTTGCGGCCGCGCCGCTCGCCACCGCGGCCGCCACGGGCCGGGCGGTCGGCGCCACCGCGGGCCGGGCGGTTGCCGGCACGGGCGGCGGCGTTCTCGGCGCGGACCTCGGCGATGTTCTTGACGTCGCCCTTGTAGATCCAGACCTTCACGCCGATGCGGCCGAAGGTCGTCTTGGCCTCGAAGAAGCCGTAGTCCACGTTCGCGCGGAGCGTGTGCAGGGGCACGCGGCCCTCGCGGTAGAACTCCGAGCGGGACATCTCGGCGCCGCCGAGACGGCCACCGCACTGGATCTTGATGCCCTTGGCGCCGGCCTTCATCGCGGACTGCATGCTCTTGCGCATGGCCCGGCGGAAGGAGACGCGGGAGGACAGCTGCTCGGCGACGGCCTGGGCCACCAGCTGGGCGTCCGTCTCCGGGTTCTTGACCTCGAGGATGTTGAGCTGGACCTGCTTGCCGGTCAGCTTCTCCAGGTCACCGCGGATGCGGTCGGCCTCGGCGCCGCGGCGGCCGATGACGATGCCCGGGCGAGCGGTGTGGATGTCCACGCGGACGCGGTCACGGGTGCGCTCGATCTCCACCTTGGAGATGCCGGCGCGCTCCATGCCGGACGTCATCATCCGGCGGATGGCGACGTCTTCCTTGACGTAGTCCTTGTACAGCTTGTCGGCGTACCAACGCGACTTGAAGTCGGTCGTGACACCGAGCCGGAACCCGTGCGGGTTTACCTTCTGGCCCATTACCGGGTTCCTTCCTTGCTGCTGACGACCACGGTGATGTGGCTGGTCCGCTTGCGGATCCGGTAGGCACGGCCCTGGGCGCGCGGACGGAACCGCTTCAGGGTCGGGCCCTCGTCGACGTACGCCTCGGAGATGTAGAGGCTGTCGACATCGGTGTGGTCGTAGTTGTGCGCGGCGTTGGCGATGGCGCTGTCGAGCACCTTGCCGACCGGCACGGAGGCTGCCTGCGGAGCGAATCGCAGGACGGCCTGGGCCTCCGTGGCGTCCATGCCACGGATGAGGTCCACCACGCGGCGGGCCTTCATGGGCGTGACGCGGATGTACCGCGCCTGGGCCCTGGCTTCCATGGTTGTCCCTTCAGTTACTTACGTGTCTGAATGCGATCCGCTTAGCGGCGCTTCGACTTCCGGTCTTCCTTGACGTGGCCCCGGAAAGTGCGGGTCGGCGAGAACTCGCCGAGCTTGTGGCCGACCATCGACTCGGTGACGAACACCGGGATGTGGGTCTTGCCGTTGTGCACCGCGATCGTGTGGCCGAGCATGGCCGGGACGATCATCGAGCGACGGGACCAGGTCTTGATGACGTTCTTGGTGCCGGCTTCGTTCTGGGCGTCCACCTTCTTCATCAGGTGGTCGTCGACGAAGGGCCCCTTCTTCAAGCTACGAGGCATCTCAACCCGTCCTTAGCGCTTCTTGTTCGTCTTGCGGCGGCGGACGATGTACTTGTTCGACGCCTTCTTGGGCGAACGAGTACGGCCTTCCTTCTTGCCCCACGGGGACACGGGGTGGCGGCCACCGGAGGTCCGGCCCTCACCACCACCGTGCGGGTGGTCGACCGGGTTCATGACCACACCACGGACGGTCGGGCGAACGCCCAGCCACCGCTTGCGGCCCGCCTTGCCCCAGTTGATGTTGCTCTGCTCGGCGTTGCCGACCTCGCCGACGGTGGCGCGGCAGCGGACGTCGACCAGGCGGATCTCGCCGGACGGCATGCGCAGGTGGGCGTAGGCGCCCTCCTTCGCGAGCAGCTGCACGGAGGCACCGGCGGAGCGGGCGAACTTGGCGCCGCCACCGGGACGGAGCTCGATCGCGTGGATCGTGGTACCGACCGGGATGTTGCGGAGGGCCAGGTTGTTGCCCGGCTTGATGTCGGCCCCGGGACCGTTCTCCACGGTGTCGCCCTGCTGCAGGTTGCGCGGGGCGAGGATGTAGCGCTTCTCGCCGTCCGCGTAGTGCAGCAGCGCGATGCGCGCGGTGCGGTTGGGGTCGTACTCGATGTGCGCGACCTTCGCCGGCACGCCGTCCTTGTCGTGACGACGGAAGTCGATCACACGGTAGGCGCGCTTGTGTCCGCCACCCTGGTGGCGAACGGTCACACGACCGGCGTTGTTACGGCCGCCCTTGCTGTGCAGGGGACGGACCAGCGACTTCTCCGGCGTGGACCGCGTGACCTCGACGAAGTCGGCGACGCTGGCGCCACGACGGCCAGGAGTCGTCGGCTTGTACTTGCGGATACCCATTGTCTCTCAGTCCTCGGAAGTGATTTCCGAAATCTGGACGATCCCGACCGCTTACGCGGTCGGACCGCCGAAGATGTCGATACGGTCGCCCTCGGCGAGGGTCACGATCGCGCGCTTGGTGGCGGCACGCTGGCCGAAGCCCGTACGGGTCCGCTTGCGCTTGCCGGCGCGGTTGATCGTGTTGACCCCGGTGACCTTGACGTCGAAGACCGCCTGGACGGCCTCCTTGATCTGGGTCTTGTTGGCACGCGGGTCGACGATGAACGTGTACTTGTTCTCGTCGAGGAGCGCGTAGCTCTTCTCGGAGACGACCGGCTTCAGCAGGACGTCACGGGGGTCCGTGTACGACTTGCTCAGCGGGGTCTCGACGGTGTTCTTGCCCTCGGTGGCGTGGCGGCGCGCCTTGGCGACGCGCGCGGCCTTGGCGGCCTTGGCGGCCTTCGAGGCGATAGCGGGGTGACGGATGGCCATCAGACCTCGCTCCCTTCGGTGTCGTTGGCCTTCGGGCCGGCGACGAAGGACTCGAAAGCGGCCTTGGTGAAGACCACGTCGTCCGAGACGAGAACGTCGTACGTGTTCAGCTGGCCCGGCTCCAGGATGTGGACCTGGGGCAGGTTGCGGGCGGACAGCCACGCGGCCTCGTCGGAGCGCTCGGCGACCAGGAGCAGGTTCTTGCGCTCCGAGATCTTGCCGAACAGGCTCTTGGCGGCCTTGGTGCTCGGGGTCTCGCCCTCGATCACGCCGGAGACGACGTGGATGCGGTTGTGGCGCGCCCGGTCGGTGAGGGCACCGCGCAGGGCGGCGGCCTTCATCTTCTTCGGGGTCCGCTGCGAGTAGTCGCGCGGCACGGGACCGTGCACGACGCCACCACCGGCGAACTGCGGCGCGCGGGTCGAGCCCTGGCGGGCGCGACCGGTGCCCTTCTGGCGGTACGGCTTCTTGCCGCCACCACGGACTTCACCGCGGGTCTTGGTCTTGTGCGTGCCCTGGCGGGCAGCGGCCAGCTGCGCGACGACGACCTGGTGGATCAGCGGAACGCTGACCTTGGCGTCGAAGATCTCCGCGGGGAGCTCGACGGAACCGGCCTTCTCGCCCGCCGGCGAAAGGATGTCAACAGTGCTCATCGGTTACCTCAGGCCCCCTTGGCCGCGGTGCGGACCAGGACGAGGCCGCCGTTCGGACCGGGAACCGCGCCCTTGATGAGCAGCAGACCCTTCTCCGCGTCAACGGCGTGGACGGTCAGGTTCTGGGTGGTGACCCGCTCGTTGCCCATACGACCCGCCATGCGGAGGCCCTTGAACACACGGCCCGGGGTGGCGCAGCCACCGATGGAACCGGGGGAGCGGTGCTTGCGCTGGGTGCCGTGACCGGCGCCGAGGCCACCGAAGTTGTGGCGCTTCATGACACCGGCGAAGCCCTTGCCCTTGCTCTTGCCGGTGACGTCGACCTTCTGGCCGGCCTCGAACACCTCAGCGGTGATCTCCTGGCCGAGCGTGTACTCGGAGGCGTCCGCGGTGCGGATCTCGACGAGGTGACGACGCGGGGTGACGTCGGCCTTGGCGAAGTGGCCCTTGAGGGGCTTGTTCACCTTGCGCGGGTCGATCTCGCCGAAGGCGATCTGGACCGACTCGTAGCCGTCGGTGTCGTTCGTACGGACCTGGGTGACGACGTTCGGCCCGGCCTTGACGACGGTGACGGGAACAACGCGGTTGTTCTCGTCCCACACCTGCGTCATACCGAGCTTCTCGCCCAGGATGCCCTTGATCTGCTTAGCCATCTCTTCAGATCACCGGCCTCAGAGCTTGATCTCGATGTCGACACCGGCCGGGAGGTCGAGTCGCATCAGAGAGTCAACGGTCTTGGGGGTCGGGTCGAGGATGTCGATCAGGCGCTTGTGCGTGCGCATCTCGAAGTGCTCGCGCGAGTCCTTGTACTTGTGCGGCGACTTGATGACGCAGTACACGTTCTTCTCAGTGGGCAGCGGCACCGGGCCCGCGACCGACGCACCCGTGCGGGTCACCGTCTCGACGATCTTCTTCGCCGAAGAGTCGATGACCTCGTGGTCGTAGGCCTTGAGCCGGATGCGGATCTTCTGTCCCGCCATGGCTACTCAGTAGTCCTGTCTCTCTTACGCTCTGGAACCCGGCGTTCGTCTTCCACTGCCTTCTCACCTCCGACCCACGCGGTCGGGCGTGTCGCGCTCCCGCTGACACAGATGTCCCTTGTCCGAACATCCCTGCGGGATTGTGACGGCCCTTCCGAACCGCGGACCGGGGGCCTCGGGCCCACCGGGCGCCTGGCCGGTGCCGCGCCCACGCTTCCCGGAAGATTCCCGTACGTCCGCCCCAGTGCTGCCCGAAGGCAGTTAGGGCGACGAGTACTGTGGGACTCGCTTCCGGTCCTCCCGGCGGGAGGCGCGCAGCATCAACACTCGACCGAGCAACTCGGACAGTCTGCCATATGGGGCAGGCCGGATGCCAATCGAGCCGTAGAGATTACCCCCGAAGTGACGTAGGTCAAACGCCGGACCCGGGGGCCGACGCCGGCAAGCCGCCGCCGCAGCGGGACGCCCGGCGGGGGGGCGGCCCGGAACCACCCTCCCCCGGCCCGCGGCGTACCGTCCGGGTCGCCGCCCGCCGCGACGCCCCCTCCCCCGGCGTACCGCCCGGCTGCCGGCCGGCCCGCCTCGCCACGGCCCGCGGGGCGCCCGCTGCGGAGATGCCGCGCGGCTGCGACGGCGTCCCCGTCGGCCGGCGCGACGAAGCCGTCGCTCGCTCCCCCGCCGCCCCGCGCGCGGCCCTCGCGGTGGAAGCGGCCCGCAGGCGGGCCGGACGCGGGGACGCACCCTCGGCGCCGAGGGGACGACCCGCACGGAGTCACATCGTCCGGTTCGGCTTAACGCTGCCTTAAACGCGCATTAAGCGATCCGGCCGTCCGCGCCTCCCGCCCAAGTCTGCGCAGCTCAGCGATAGTTGAGGGATCAATCGGGCAGTTGGTTGCACGGTGAACCGTCCGTAGCATCCCCCTCGGCCGACGAGATCGGCCGACCCCCCACGACCATCCCCACAGACAAGGTGTGTTCAGCCATGGCTGCTCATCGCGCACGCCGGTGGACGCTCGGCGGGCTCGTCCCGCTGGTCTGCGCCTCCGTCACCGCCGCGCTCGCCCTGACCACGCTCGGCTCCTCCGCCGACCGGGCCGACGCCGCGCCGGCCGCCGCAAACGCCGTGACCTGGTCCGACGAGTTCAACGGCGCAGCCGGGAGCGCTCCCGACGCGGCCAAGTGGACCGTGGAGACCGGCGGCTCCGGCAACGGCAACAACGAACTGCAGTACTACACGAACAGCCGGGACAACGCCGCCCTCGACGGCAACGGCAACCTCGTCATCACCGCCCGCAAGAACACCGACTCCGGGCTGCAGTGCTGGTACGGCTCCTGCCAGTACACCTCCGCCCGCCTCAACACCGCCCGGACCTTCACGCAGGCCTACGGTCACTTCGAGTCCCGTATCAAGGTGCCGCGGGGGCAGGGCATGTGGCCCGCGTTCTGGATGCTCGGCAACGACCTGGGCAACGTCGGCTGGCCCAACAGCGGCGAGATCGACATCATGGAGAACGTCGGCTACGAGCCCGGCGTCGTCCACGGCACCATCCACGGCCCCGGCTACTCCGGCGGCAGCGGCATCGGCGCGGCCTACACGCTCCCGGGCGGCCGGGCCTTCGCCGACGACTTCCACGTCTTCGCCGTCGACTGGAGCCCCGAGAAGATCACCTGGTCCGTCGACGGGCAGACCTACCAGACCCGCACCACGGCCGACCTGGGCGGCAAGAAGTGGGTCTACGACCACCCGTTCTTCCTGATCCTCAACCTGGCCGTCGGCGGCAACTGGCCCGGCAGCCCGGACGCGAACACGCAGTTCCCGCAGACGATGGTCGTGGACTACGTCCGCGTCTCGACCTCCGGCGGCTCGGGCGGCTCCGGCGGCGGCAACACCCCGGTCAGCGGCGCCATCAAGGGCATCGGCGGCATGTGCGTCGACGTCGCCGGCGGCTCGTCGGCCGACAGCACGCCCATCCAGCTCCACAACTGCACCGGTGTCGACGCCCAGAAGTGGACCGTCGGCAGCGACGGCACCGTGCGCGCCCTCGGCAAGTGCCTCGACGTGCGCGGCGGCTCCACCGCGGACGGCGCCGCGGTGCAGCTCTACACCTGCAACGGCTCGAAGGCCCAGCAGTGGGCCTACACCGCCGCGCACGACCTGACCAACATCGGCGCGGACAAGTGCCTGGACACCAAGGGCGGTTCCGCGGCCGACGGCACCCAGCTGCAGATCTGGACGTGCACCGGCGCCGCCAACCAGAAGTGGACGGTCGGCTGACCCCCTGACGGCCCCCACACCGACGCCCCCGGCTCCCCGCGAGCCGGGGGCGTCGTCGTCTCCGCACGCGTCACCCCGCCTCCCCGGTCTCCCCGCCTCCCCGGTCTCCCCGCCTCCCCGGTCTCCCCGCCTCCCCGGTCTCCCCGCCTCCCCGGTCCCCTCGCCTCCCCGGTCCCCTCGCCTCTCCCGGCCTCCCTGCCCCCGGTCTCCCCCGCCGCCCCACCCGCCCTGCTCCGAGGGCGGCCCGGCACCGGGGCCGGCGCGAGCGGAGGGCACGCGCCAAGGGGCTTCGGGGCACGCACGGAGGGCCCGCGGGGGACGCGTCGGCGGGCCGGCCGCGCGGGCCGCGGCGCAGGCCGTCCCGCGGCGGCCTCCGGGCATGCGAGAGGGCCCGTACGACTCAGGTCGTACGGGCCCTCTCAGGCCTGTGAGGTCAGGCGACCCTCAAGCAAGCGGTGCTTACTTGACGATCTTGGTGACCTGGCCGGCGCCCACGGTGCGGCCACCCTCGCGGATGGCGAACTTCAGGCCCTCTTCCATGGCGACGGGCTGGATGAGCTCCACCTTCATCTCGGTGTTGTCACCCGGCATGACCATCTCGGTGCCCTCGGGGAGGGTCACCACGCCGGTCACGTCCGTCGTGCGGAAGTAGAACTGCGGACGGTAGTTGTTGAAGAACGGCGTGTGGCGGCCACCCTCGTCCTTGGACAGGATGTAGGCCTGCGCCTCGAACTCGGTGTGCGGGGTGACCGAGCCCGGCTTGATGATGACCTGGCCGCGCTCGACGTCCTCGCGCTTGATACCGCGGAGAAGCAGACCGACGTTCTCACCGGCCTGGCCCTCGTCCAGCAGCTTACGGAACATCTCGATGCCCGTAACCGTGGTCTTGGTCTTCTCTTCCTTGATGCCGATGATCTCGACTTCCTCGTTCACCTTGAGGACACCGCGCTCGATACGGCCGGTGACGACCGTACCGCGACCGGTGATGGTGAAGACGTCCTCGATCGGCATGAGGAACGGCTTGTCGACGTCGCGCTCCGGCTCCGGGATCGCGGTGTCGACGGCGTTCATGAGCTCGAGCACCGACTTGGTCCACTGCTCGTCGCCCTCGAGGGCCTTGAGCGCGGAGACCTTGACGACCGGAACGTCGTCGCCCGGGAACTCGTACTCGGTGAGGAGCTCACGGACCTCGAGCTCGACGAGCTCCAGGATCTCCTCGTCGTCCACCATGTCGGCCTTGTTCAGGGCGACGACGATGTACGGAACGCCGACCTGGCGGGCCAGGAGCACGTGCTCCTTGGTCTGCGGCATCGGGCCGTCGGTGGCGGCGACCACCAGGATCGCGCCGTCCATCTGCGCGGCACCGGTGATCATGTTCTTGATGTAGTCCGCGTGACCCGGGCAGTCGACGTGGGCGTAGTGACGCGCCTCGGTCTGGTACTCGACGTGCGCGATGGAGATGGTGATACCGCGCTGACGCTCCTCAGGAGCCTTGTCGATGTTGTCGAACGGGGTGGCCTCGTTCAGGTCCGGGTACGCGTCGTGCAGCACCTTGGTAATGGCGGCCGTGAGGGTCGTCTTACCGTGGTCGATGTGACCGATGGTGCCGATGTTGACGTGCGGCTTAGTCCGCTCGAACTTCGCCTTCGCCACTGGGGTCCTCCTGTGGAGTGGTTCTGTACGCCTTACTTCATCGGCGCCAGGTGATCTTTGCTGTTAAAGCCCGGAACCGGGGGCAGACGGCCGTGTGTGCGGCCGTGTGCCCCACGAGGCTCCGGAGTCAAGCCTACGGCGTGTGAACGCAGCGTGTTAAACGCGGCGTATCACTCGCCCTTGGCCTTCGCGATGATCTCCTCGGCGACGTTCCGCGGAACCTCGGCGTAGGAGTCGAACTGCATCGAGTAGCTTGCGCGACCCGACGTCTTGCTGCGGAGGTCGCCGACGTAGCCGAACATCTCCGACAGGGGCACGAGGCCCTTCACGACGCGGGCACCAGCCCGCTCCTCCATGGCCTGGATCTGGCCACGGCGGGAGTTGATGTCGCCGATGACGTCGCCCATGTAGTCCTCGGGCGTGGTGACCTCGACGGCCATCATCGGCTCGAGCAGCACGGGCTTCGCCTTGCGCGCGGCCTCCTTGAAGGCCTGCGAACCGGCGATCTTGAAGGCGAGCTCGGAGGAGTCGACCTCGTGGTAGGCGCCGTCGAGCAGGATGACCCGGACACCGGTCATCTCGTAGCCGGCGAGGATACCGAACTGCATCGCCTCCTGGCAGCCGGCGTCGACCGAGGGGATGTACTCCTTCGGGATGCGACCACCGGTCACCTGGTTCACGAACTCGTACGAGGTGTCGCCGCTCTCGATCGGCTCGATCGAGATGATGACGCGACCGAACTGACCCGTACCACCCGTCTGCTTCTTGTGGGTGTACTCGACCTTCTCCACCTTCTGGCGGATGGTCTCGCGGTACGCGACCTGCGGCTTGCCGACGTTGGCCTCGACCTTGAACTCACGGCGCATACGGTCGACCAGCACCTCGAGGTGCAGCTCGCCCATGCCGCCGATGATGGTCTGGCCGGTCTCCTCGTCCGAGTGGACCTGGAAGGACGGGTCCTCCTCGGCCAGGCGCTGGATCGCGACGCCCAGCTTCTCCTGGTCGCCCTTCGACTTGGGCTCGATGGCGACCTGGATGACCGGCGCCGGGAAGTCCATGGACTCCAGGATGACCGGCGACTTGTCGTCGCACAGGGTCTCACCGGTGGTGGTCTGCTTCAGGCCCATGACGGCGACGATGTCGCCGGCGCCCACCGACTCGATCTCCTCACGCTTGTTGGCGTGCATGCGGTAGATCTTGCCGATGCGCTCCTTCTTGCCCTTGACGGAGTTGAGCACCGAGGTGCCGGACTCCAGGCGGCCGGAGTACACGCGGACGAAGGTGAGCTTGCCGAGGTGCGGGTCGCTCATGATCTTGAACGCCAGCGCGGCGAGCGGCTCGTCGTCGGACGGCTTGCGCTTGATGACCGTCTCCGGGTCCTTGACGTCGTGGCCCTCGATGGCCTCGATGTCGACCGGGGACGGCAGGTAGCGCACGACCGCGTCGAGCAGGGGCTGGACGCCCTTGTTCTTGAACGCGGTGCCGCAGAACACCGGGGTCACGGTGGTGCCGGTGCCCTTGCCGGACGCGATGGTGATACGACGGATCGCGGCGTACAGCTGCTCCTCGGTGGGCTCCTCGCCCTCCAGGTACAGCTCCATGATCTCTTCGTCGTTCTCGGCGACGGCCTCGACCAGCTTGCCGCGCCACTCCTCGGCGGCCTCGGTGTGCGTGGCCGGGATGTCGACGACGTCGTACATCTCGCCCTTGGTCGCCTCCGCGGACCAGACCAGGGCCTTCATGCGGACCAGGTCCACAACGCCCTTGAAGTCGGCCTCGGCGCCGATCGGCAGCTGCATGACCAGCGGCTGCGCGCCCAGACGGTCGGAGATCATGTCGACGCAGCGGTGGAACTCGGCACCGGTGCGGTCGAGCTTGTTGACGAAGCAGATGCGCGGAACGCCGTAGCGGTCCGCCTGACGCCACACCGTCTCGGACTGGGGCTCGACGCCGGCGACGCCGTCGAACACCGTGACAGCACCGTCGAGCACGCGCAGGGAGCGCTCCACCTCGACGGTGAAGTCCACGTGACCCGGCGTGTCGATGATGTTGATGGTGTGGTCGACGTTCTCCAGCGACCAGTGACAGGTGGTGGCAGCAGAGGTGATCGTGATGCCACGCTCCTGCTCCTGCTCCATCCAGTCCATGGTGGCAGCGCCGTCGTGGACCTCACCGATCTTGTAGGACACACCGGTGTAGAACAGGATCCGCTCGGTGGTGGTCGTCTTGCCCGCGTCGATGTGGGCCATGATGCCGATGTTGCGCACCCTGGCCAGGTCAAGCGAAGTGGTAGCCATAAGGCTTTCGTCTTCTCTCGGTTCTCGATGGGGTAGCGACTACCAGCGGTAGTGCGCGAAGGCCTTGTTGGACTCGGCCATCTTGTGCGTGTCCTCGCGCTTCTTCACAGCGGCGCCGAGGCCGTTGGACGCGTCGAGGAGCTCGTTGAGCAGACGCTCGGTCATGGTCTTCTCGCGACGGGCGCGGGAGTAGCCGACGAGCCAGCGCAGCGCCAGGGTGTTGGCACGGCCGGGCTTGACCTCGACCGGGACCTGGTAGGTGGCGCCACCGACACGGCGGGACTTGACCTCGATGGTCGGCTTGATGTTCTCGAGAGCGCGCTTGAGGGTGATGACCGGGTCGTTGCCGGTCTTCTCCCGCAGGCCCTCCATGGCGCCGTAGACGATGCGCTCGGCGGTGGAGCGCTTGCCGTTCAGCAGCACCTTGTTGATCAGGGAGGTCACCAGAGGAGAACCGTAGACCGGGTCGATGATGACCGGGCGCTTCGGGGCGGGGCCCTTACGAGGCATTCTTACTTCTCCTTCTTGGCGCCGTAACGGCTGCGAGCCTGCTTGCGGTTCTTGACACCCTGGGTGTCGAGCGAGCCGCGGATGATCTTGTAGCGAACACCCGGCAGGTCCTTCACACGGCCGCCGCGCACGAGCACGATGGAGTGCTCCTGCAGGTTGTGTCCCTCACCCGGAATGTAAGCGGTGACCTCGATACCGCTGGTCAGACGCACACGCGCGACCTTGCGGAGGGCCGAGTTCGGCTTCTTCGGGGTGGTCGTGAACACACGCGTGCAGACGCCGCGACGCTGGGGCGAACCCTCGAGTGCGGGCGTCTTGTTCTTCTCGACCTTGTCCTGCCGGCCCTTGCGGACCAGCTGCTGGATCGTAGGCACTACTTCTCCGGTTTCTGTGTGCCGATGGGTACAGCTAACCTGGAACGTCGCCGACCCACGCGGTCGGGTGTGTCGAATCCGCCAGACTCCCGCCGCAAGGCGAAAAGGGCGCAGATTACGGTGGCCGGTCGCGGCTCGCCGTGCGGTTCACAGGCACGCACAGGAGCCAGGGCACACCCCAGGCACAAGGTCTGAGCGTACCCATCGCGTCGAGCTGGGTCAAAATAAAAGGGGTTCGTCTCCGCCTGCACCGGTTCCGCGCAACACGCCGCGCCGCGGACACCGCCCCGCTAGCCTCCGGCCATGCCCTCCCGACCCAGGCTCACACCGGACGCCTCCTCGGCCGATTTCGTGGTGGATGTCGCCAATGTCGTGCGCGAACCGTCGCTGGGCGGCAGCCGGGGCGCGGATCTCGGCCGGTTCCTCGCGCTGCTCGACGGGCTCGCCGCCTTCACCGGGGACGACACCACGCAGGTGTACGCGGTGTGCGACCGGTCACTGCTCACCGACGGCCGGCTGACCCGCGAGGAGCGGCGGACGCTGGCCGGCTGGCACCGGGCCGGGCTGCTGGCCGTCTGGGACGTGGCCGACCACCGGATCATCGAGGCCGCCGAGGCGACGACGGCACAGGTGGTCACGTACGACGGCTTCCTCGACTTCCACCGCCGCCACCCCTGGCTGTACGGCAACCGCGACCGCTTCGTGGAGCCGTTCGCCGGTCCCGGCGGCGCCGTCTCGGTGCGGCGCCGGATCATGCCGGAACCGGACGAATGGCAGATGTCCCGCAAGGAGGAGGAGAGCGCCCTGCTGGCGGCCGGCCTGTACGACCGCCGGGACGGCGCCGGCCCGCGCACGGGGCTGCTGCTGCGCCGATGGCGCTGCCCGGAGCCGGACTGCGCCGCGTTCGGGCCGGCGGGGCACGGGACGCTGCCCCGGCGGCAGGGCCGGAACGGGCGGGTGGTGTGCCCCGAGCACCTGAGCGAGCTGACCGACCTGGGGCCCCGGCCCCGCCGGCTCCAGCTCAAGCTCCGCGTGGACGGGGCGGTGCGCCACCGCTTCCTGGTCACCGAGGGGCAGGACCTGGCGGTCGGGCGGCACCCGCGCAGGGAACCCGGCGTACCGCTGGCGCCGTGGCTGCCGCAGCGGTCACCGGCCCGCGTCTGGATCAGCCGCGACCATGTGCTGCTGCGCGTCTGCGGCGGGAAGCTGCTGGTCAGCGACATCAGCGTCAACGGCACCCGGCTCCGGCTGCCGGACGGCCGGACGGAGCGGGCGCCGCGCGAGACGTTCCGCGCCGTCGGTCACCGGCACGTCGTGCTGCTGCACGACACGGTGCAGCTCGTGCTCAGCGGGCGGTCGTTCCTCTACGAGGAGGGGGCCGAGGGCGAGCCGCCGCCCCGGCCCGGGCCGGGGGCGGCGGACGAGTCGCGGCAACCGACCATGCTGGCCGCGCCCCCGCTCCCGCCCCGGTCCCGGCCCGCCCGGCGCCGCGGGAGGCGGAGGCGGTGAGACCGGGAACGCTGGTGCTCGGCCGCTACCGGATCGAGCGGGAGCTCGGCCACGGCGGGCAGGGGACGGTCCACCGGGCCGTGGACACCCGCCTGGGCCGGCGCCGGCTGGTCGCGGTGAAGGTCCTCCACACGGACCCCGGGGATCCGACCGACCGCCGCTGGATGATGGCCAGGCGCTTCGACCGCGAGGTGGAGATCCTCGCCGACCTCCACCACGACCACATCGTCACGGTGTTCGACCGGGGCGAGCACGACGGGACGCCGTTGCTGGTGATGGAGCACGTGCCCGGATCGTCGCTGGCCGAGCGCATGACCGCGCCGGTGCGGCCCACGGCGGCCGAGGTGGCGGCCTGGGGCGCGCAGACGGCGTCCGGGCTGCTCGCGGCGCACCGGGCGGGCGTCTCGCACCGCGACGTGAAGCCGTCCAACCTGCTGCTGAGCGCCGCCGGACTGATCAAGATCTGTGACTTCGGGCTGGTCACCCGGCCACGCGGGCGGACGCGGCTCACCGTACGGGGTGCGGGCGTGCTGGGCTCACCCGGCTACATGTCCCCGGAGCAGGCGGCCTGCCGGCCCGGGGACGCCCGCTCCGACGTGTTCTCGCTGGGGGTGACGCTGTACGCGGTCCTCGCCGGCGGGTCCCCGTTCGCCGACGAGGACGCCGAACGCGCCCGGACGCGGGTGCTCGACGAGACCCCGCCGCCGGTGACGCACTGGCGGCCGGACGTCCCCTCCCCGCTGAGCGACCTGCTGGGGCGCATGACGGCGCGGGAGCCGGCGGCACGCCCGCGCCTGCCGGAGGTGCTCGCCGCGCTGGACGACCTCGCCCGGCTCCCGGCCCGCGGCCCGTCCCGGCAGCCGGCCCAGCGGCCCGCACCGGGGCCGTCGGTCAGTCCGGCGGGGAAGGACACGCCGGGAGCGGACTACGGCCGGGACTACGGCCCGGACGGCGGCCCGGACGACGGCCCGGACGAGCGGAACGTGCCGACGGGGGTGCCCGACGGCCTCACCGCCGTCTACTGGCCGCGGCTGGAGGCGGCGGAGGGGCTGCTGGCACGGGGCCGCTGGGAGGAGGCCGACGAGGAGTTCCGCCTGATCACGCTCGACATCACCGCCGAGGGGGGCCGTGCGCAGCAGCACCCGGCCTTCTTCGCCGCCCTGTACGGGCGGGTCCGTGCGCTGGAGGGCCGGGGCCGGCGGATCCGGGCGGCGCAGCGCCTGGCCCGGCTCCAGCAGCATCTGCGCCCCGCCCTGGGCGGCACGCATCCCCTCGCCCGGGTGGTGGCCGCGCACCGGGTCGCGGACACGCCCTGACCGACGTCACTGGGTGCGGCCGTTCCACCAGGCCTTGATGAGTTCGGTCAGCCGGGACCCGGCGGCTGGCTGAGCGGGCGGCACGGCACTGTTCGCGGTCTTCTGCTGCGCGGCCCCGGCGGACTGCGCCTTCTTGCCCTGTGCGGCTCCGGAGGACGCCTTCTTCGCCTTGTGCGGCGCGGTCTGCCCGGACTGGGCCTTCTTCGCCTTCGGCTGCGGCCCCTTCGGCTGCGGGGACTTGGGCTGCGGGGACTTAGGCTGCGGGGACTTCGAGGGGGCGGGTGCGGGCTTGGCGGCTTTCGCCTGAGCGCTCTTCCCCTGCTTCGGCTGCGTGGCCTTGGCCTGCGTGGTCTTGGCCTGGGTGGTCTTGGCCTGGGTGGACTTGGCCTGCGTCGTCTTCCCCTGGGCGGCCTTCGTCTGCGGGAGCTTGGTCTGTGGGGACTTGGGCTGCTGGGCCTTCGCCTGGGGCGGCTTCGCCGGCGCGGCGGTCGCGGACTGGGCCTTGGGCGTCTGGGACTTGGTCGCCTGGGATTTGGTCGCCTGCGCCTTGCTCGCCTGCGCCTTGGACGGCGTGGCACCGGCCGCGGACTTCGCCGGCTGCGCGGCGCCGTACCGTCGTGCCAGCGGCAGCAGGGCCGCCTCCACCGCTGCGCCCTGTCTCGAACCGTGGCCGCCCAGTTCCGCCAGGACGGGTGCGAACCACGCGCCCCTCGCCCCGGACCTGGCGTCCTCCTTCCCGGCCGCCTCGCTCAGCGTCCGCCAGGCGTGGTCGGTGCCCAGGCCGAGCAGCAGCCCCGCCGCGAGCACCTGGTCGGCGCGCTCGGCCGGGGACACCCCGTGACGCCCCAGGCTCCGCCAGAGGGTCTGCTGGAACCGCGCCAGCGTCTCCCACGCCGGTCCCAGCGCCGCGAGGGCCCGGAAGCCGGAGAGGGCGTCCAGGGCGAGGGGCGCGGCCAGCGTCCGCACGAAGGTGTGGGCCTTGGTCCCGGACGCCTTGCCGAGGACGGCCCCGCAGGCGTCGATCACGCCCTGCACCGTGACGTTGCGGCCGCCGTACGGCGCGGCGCCCGCCGGTGCGAGCCAGCGCAGCAGGTACAGCAGCTTCACATCGGTGCCGGCTCCGCCGGTGAGCCGCTGCCCCAGCAGCGTGCCCAGGTCGTCGACGCGGCCCTCGGGACTCTCCTTCAGCGTGCGCAGCCAGGCGGCCAGCTCGCCCGCCCGCGGAGCGCCGGACGCATCGAGGAAGACGCTCATCGCCTCGTCCTTGTGCGTCCGCAGCGCCTGGGCGAGGGCCGCGCCGGTGCGGTGCCGGCCGTGGAAGTCGAGGACCGGCGGCGACGCGGGCTGCGTGTGCGCCTTCTCCGGTGCTTTCGGCGCGGTGGCGGAGGACGGTGTCTTCGGTGTCTTCGCCTTCTCGGCCGCCGTTTCCCCGTCCGCCGCCGCCAGCGCCACGGGCCCGCACACCGCCCGTGCCACCAGGCCCAGCAGGCTGCCGCGCGCATCGAACCGGCGCACCAGGGCGTCGTACCAGTCCACCGCCGCCCCGGGCGGAGCGGCCTCGGGCCGGGCCAGTTGCCGCACCGCGTCCTCGGCCCCCGGGTAGGGCAGGAGGGCCAGCAGCATCAGCGCTTCCACGACCGGCTGCGCGGGTTCGAGCCGCCGCCTCACGTGCGGACTCTGCGCCGCGACGGCCCCCTCCCACTCCGTCCGGGCCGCCAGCCACGCGGCGTGGACGCCCTTGAGCGCCTCGAAGCCGGGACAGCGCGCCCACTGCCTGAGCAGCTGACCGCTTGCGACGACGGCCATCGCGCGGCGGTCGGCGGCGTCGGCCCCCGTCTGGCCGGCCCGGACGCACAGCCGGACCAGAGCGGCCGGCCGGAGCGGACCGGCGTCCAGGACCGGCGGGCTCATGGGGTCGAGCCAGTGCAGCAGGTGGTTGAGCCGCACGATCGGATCCTGGCCGGTGGAGGCGACCTGGGCGGGGAGCTGCCTGCCGGTCCAGGCGGCCAGTGCGCGCAGCCGGGCCGGGCCGGCGCCCGGGGCGGTGCCGGGGGCGGCTGCGTCGCCGGGCGGTCCGAAGAACTCCTCGGCCGCGCGTCTGGGCCGCCGGCTCAGTGCGGCGGCCAGTCCGAGCGGTGACCGGTACTCCTCCCCGTCGTACGCGAACGTGCTCGCCTCAGGCCGCTGGACCGGGCCGGGCGCCGGCTGCTGGGCGTCGGCCGCGGGCCTCGCCGGAGCCGGGCCGGGGTCGCGGACGGTGGCCTGCTGGGCGGCGCCGGACGCCGCGGCCGGCACGTCGTCGCCGTGCAGCCAGGCGAGGGCCTCTCCGCTCCCCCACCGGCGCTCGGGGTCGGCCACCAGCAGCCCGGCGCATAGCGTGCGCCACCGCGGCGGCAGCTTGTCGAGGTGGGTGATCTCGCCGTCGCGCACCAGCGCCTTGATCTGAGCGGCACTGCGACCGCCGAACAGCACGGCCCCGGTGGCGAGTTCGTAGACGATGGCCCCCAGCGACCACCAGTCCCAGGCCGGCGTGATCAGCGGGTCGTACGCCTCCGGCGGCGCGTATCCGACGGTGTAGGCGACGCGGGTCTGCTGCCGGGGCGCCCGGCTGATGCCGAAGTCGGAGATCTTCACGGCCCGGGCGGCGGGGTCGTAGAGGATGTTGGCCGGCTTCAGGTCGCGGTGCACGATGTCCGCGGTGTGCAACTGGTTGATGCCGCCGATGAGTTCGCGTACCACCGCGAGCAGTTCGTCCTGCGCCATGGGCCCCTGCCCCTGGAGGCTGCGGCCGCGGAAGTACGGCATGACCTCGTAGTCGCGCAGGTCCTGAAGCTGCCCGGTGTGGCTGATCTGCATGAGGGCGCGGTGGGTGAGGAGCTTGAGGCGGCTCCAGACCAGGCGGTCGGCCGCGCCCTGCTCGTGGTAGATCTTCAGCGCCCATTCGCGGCCCGCGCGGTCCCGGGCGCGGTAGACGACCGCTTCTCCGCCGCTGCCGATCTGCTCCAGCACGTCGTACGTGCCGAGGGGGTCCGGTAACCGCATCAGCGATCACCGTCCCGGACGACCCGTGCCTCGATGTCCTTCGCCAGCCGCAGCCGGACCCCGGGCAGGAGAGCGGTGGTGACGTGGGGGGTGAGCGGGCGGCCGTCGAGGAAGGTGCCGTTGGTGGAGCCCTCGTCGCGGATCCAGGGCGTGCCGTCCTCGTCCACTCCGACGGTGGCATGGCTGCGGGAGAGGTTGGCGTGCCCGCCGAGGATCCGCGAGGGGCCCTCGGCGCGACGCCCCAGCAGGATCCGGCCGCCGGCCGGCACCCGTACCACTCCCACCCCGAACTCCAGCCGCAGCCCGCGCACCGGGCGCTCCCGCACCGTCGGTGTCTCCGCCGCCCCGTGGCCGAGGGCCCCGG
>NZ_JBEXTB010000015.1:0-151486 GCF_040613915.1 Streptomyces sp. NPDC006193 | reverse complement strand
CCTCTCGGGCTTTCCTCCGGGCGCTTCCCTTCGGTGTCTCCGACTCTATCAGATCTTTCCGATCCGATTTCCTCGGTGCTTTCCAGGTTCCCGCTCTCGCGTTTCCCTTTCCGGCGGTTCTGACTCTATCAGATCCTTTCGGCGTCTGACTCCCAGTCAGGCGGGCTTGTCTTCCCGGCCCTTGGGCCGTTCCGACGAGTGAGACTTTAGCGGATATCCGGCCCCCGAAGCCAATCGGGAGCTGCGTCCTTTCGAACGCGGATTCCTCATTTCGCAATTACGCACGCCAAAGCAGTCGGCGCCTGGGCGTCGAGGGAGTGGGTGGTGCTTGCGGAATGGCTGTCCGGGGACCGACCGGGGTCGGCGCTCACGTCGGACAACTCGGAGAACCCTACGGATCGGCCCGAGACGTGTCAACTCACGTGTACGGGGGCCCCTGGAGGCGTACCGTGGACGACATGACCACGCGTACGTGTACCCAGCTCTGGTGGGCCGCCTGACGGCGGCCGTCCTCACGTATGCGCTCAACGGCCGCCGCTTCGGCGGCCGTTCGTGCATCTCCCTCCGGAGTCGGGGGCCGGCCGCGGAGGGCGGCGGTCCCGACCAGAAGGTGGAGTGGAGATGAAGCGGGTCTTCAGCGGGATCCAGCCGACCGGGCACGCGACCCTGGGGAACTACCTGGGGGCCATGCGCCGCTGGGCCGAGGTCGACCAGCACCGGGCGGACTCGCTGTTCTGCATCGTGGATCTGCACGCGCTGACCGTGGACCACGATCCGGCGCGGGTGTGCCGGCTCACCCGGCAGGCAGCGACGCTGCTGCTGGCCGCCGGCCTGGATCCGGCTCTGTGCACCCTCTACGTGCAGAGCCACGTCGACGAGCACACCCGGCTGTCCTATCTGCTGGAGTGCGTGGCGAGCGACGGTGAGATGCGGCGGATGATCCAGTACAAGGAGAAGTCCGCCCGGGTGCGGGCGCGCGGCGGGAGCGTACGGCTGTCGCTGCTGACCTATCCGGTGCTGATGGCCGCGGACATCCTGGCCTTCGGCGCGGACGAGGTGCCGGTCGGGGACGACCAGGCGCAGCACGTGGAGCTGGCGCGGGATCTCGCGGTGCGCTTCAACCAGCGGTACGGGCGCACCTTCGTGGTGCCGAAGGCGTCGCTTCCGGGGGTGGCGGCCCGGGTGATGAACCTGCAGGACCCGACATCGAAGATGGGGAAGTCGGACGCGGGGCAGGGGGTCGTCTACCTGCTGGACGAGCCCGACGTGGTGCGGAAGAAGATCATGCGGGCCGTGACCGACAGCGGCACCGGTGTGGAGTACGACCGGGAGGGGCGGCCCGGGGTCGCCAATCTGCTGGAGATACTCGCCGCGTGCACGGGCGGGAACCCTGAGTCACTGGCGGACGTTCACGACTCGTACGGCTCTTTGAAGAAGGACACCGCCGAGGCCGTGGTGGAGGTGCTGCGCCCGGTGCAGGCCCGGCACCGGGAGCTGTGCGCCGATCCGGCGTATGTGGAGGGGGTGCTGCGGGACGGAGCGGAGAAGGCGCGGGCGTTGGCCCGGCCGACGGTCGATACGGCCTATCGGGCGATCGGGCTGCTGCCGCCCGCGGCGGAGCCTTCGCTGAGCACTTCCCGGTAGCCGGACGCGGACTGCGGGCGGCGGGGCCGTCGCCCGCAGGAGCCGTCGGGGTCAGTCCTTCGTGCCGGAGGCCAGTTCGCGGCTGCGGTCGCGGGCGGCTTCCAGGGCGGCGATGAGGGCGGCTCGTACGCCGTGGTTCTCCAGTTCGCGGATGGCGTTGATGGTCGTACCGGCCGGCGAGGTGACGTTCTCGCGGAGCTTCACCGGGTGCTCACCGCTGTCGCGGAGCATCACGGCGGCGCCGATCGCGGACTGGACGATGAGGTCGTGGGCCTTGTCGCGGGGCAGGCCGAGCAGGATGCCGGCGTCGGTCATGGCTTCGACCAGGTAGAAGAAGTAGGCCGGGCCGGAGCCGGACAGGGCGGTGCAGGCGTCCTGCTGGGCCTCGGGGACGCGGAGCGTCTTGCCGACGCCGCCGAAGATCTCCTCGGCGTGCGCGAGGTGCTGCTCGGTGGCGTGGCTGCCTGCGGAGATGACCGACATGGCCTCGTCGACGAGGGCGGGGGTGTTGGTCATGACACGGACGACGGGGGTGCCCGCGGCCAGGCGCTCCTCGAAGAAGGAGGTGGGGATGCCGGCGGCGCCGCTGATGACCAGGCGGCCGGTGGGGAGGTGCGGGGCCAGCTCGTCCAGGAGGGCGCCCATGTCCTGCGGCTTCACCGTGAGGATCAGGGTGTCGGCGGCCTTGGCGGCCTCGGCGTTGCTGACCGGGGTGACCCCGTAGCGGGTGCGGAGTTCCTCGGCGCGTTCCGGGCGGCGGGCGGTGACCAGGAGGTCGGCGGGGGACCAGCCGGCCCGGATCATTCCGCTGAGCAGGGCTTCACCGATCTTGCCGGTGCCGAGGACTGCGACTTTCTGGCTCATGCGGCTCATCCTCGCACCGGCGGGGTGACGTGCGGGTGGATCGTCCGGTGGGCGGACGTCCGCGCCGTGCGGTGGATCAGACGGTCCGGCGGCGCAGCGTCGCCGCCCCCAGCGCCAGCACCAGCAGGGCGCAGCCGGCCACGATCAGCACGTCCCGGACGAAGGCGGCGGTCATGTCGGTGTGGTGGACGACCTCGTTCATGCCGTCGACGGCGTACGACATCGGGAGGACGTCCGAGACGGCCTCCAGGGCGGGGTGCATGGCGGAGCGGGGTGTGAACAGACCGCACAGGAGGAGCTGGGGAAAGATCACCGCGGGCATGAACTGGACCGCCTGGAACTCGGATGCCGCGAAGGCCGAGACGAAAAGGCCGAGGGCCGTGCCGAGCAGGGCGTCGAGCAGGGCGACGAGGAGGAGCAGCCACGGGGAGCCGATGACGTCCAGGCCGAGGAACCAGACCGCGAGGCCGGTGGCGAGGGCGGACTGGACGATGGCGAGGGCGCCGAACGCCAGGGCGTAGCCGGCGATGAGGTCGGCCTTGCCGAGGGGCAGGGCGAGGAGGCGTTCGAGGGTGCCGGAGGTGCGTTCGCGCAGGGTGGCGATGGAGGTGACCAGGAACATCGTGATCAGGGGGAAGACACCGAGCAGCGAGGCGCCGATGCTGTCGAAGGTGCGCGGGCTGGCGTCGAAGACGTAGCGCAGCAGGATCAGCATCAGGCACGGGATGAGAAGCATCAGCGCGATGGTGCGCGGGTCGTGGCGGAGCTGGCGCAGGACCCGGGCCGCGGTGGCGGTGGTGCGGGAGGCGCTGAGCGCGCCGGGGGTCGCGGCGGGGGCGGCCGGGGCCGTCGTCGTGGGCGTCGGGCTCATCGGGTGCTCTCTTTCGTGCGGCTCGCGGCGGCTGCCTCGTCGACGAGGTGCAGGAAGGCGGCCTCCACGGTGTCGGCGCCGGTGCGGGTGCGCAGGGCGTCCGGGGTGTCGTCGGCGAGGATCTCGCCCTCGCGCATCAGGAGGAGGCGGTGGCAGCGCTCGGCCTCGTCCATGACGTGGGAGGAGACGAGGAGGGTGGCGCCGCGGGTGGCGGCGAGGTCGTGGAAGAGGTCCCACAGATCCCGGCGCAGGACGGGGTCGAGGCCGACGGTCGGTTCGTCCAGGACGAGGAGTTCCGGGGCGCCGAGGAGGGCCACGGCCAGGGAGACGCGGCTGCGCTGGCCGCCGGAGAGGTTGCCGGCGAGGGTGTCGGCGTGGCGGGTGAGGTCGACGTCGGCGATGGCCTGGGTGACGTGCTGGTGGCGGCGTTCGGCGGCGGGCGTCTCCCCGCGGGAGCGCGTGCGGGTGAGGCCGGGGTCGAGGACCGCGGCGAAGTATTCGAGGTTCTGGCGGACGGTGAGGTCGTCGTAGACGGAGGGCGCCTGGGTGACGTAGCCGATGCGGCTGCGCAGGGTCGGGTGGCCGGCCGGGTGGCCGAGGACGTCGAGGGTGCCGGTGACCCCGGCCTGGGTGCCGACGATGGCGCGCATGAGGGTGGACTTGCCGCAGCCGGAGGGGCCGAGCAGCCCGGTGATCTGGCCGCGGGGGACGGTGAAGCGGAGGTGGTGCAGGACCGTGCGGGGGCCGCGGACGACGGTGAGGTCGTCGGCGCGGACGGCGGGGACGACGGGCCGGGACGGCGGGTCCGACGAGCAATTCATCATGTGATGAATACTCCGTCCGCCAGGTCTGGGGCGTCAAGGGGAGCCGGCGGTGTGTCCGCGGATCCGCAGGCGGGGGACGCGCGTGCGGCGGAAGGGGCGCGCATGCGGAAGCGGCGGCCGGCACGGGCCGACCGCCGCTCCGGGACGCGGGGAAGGAGAAACGGAGGGAGAAGGAGAGGAGGAGAAGAAGGAGAGGAGGAGGTCGGGGCGGTTCTGCCCGAAGGTCCTACCGGCGGCGTTTCCTCTTCGACGGGTTGCCGGTGCGGCGGGTGGCGCGGCGTTCGTACTCCTCGCGCGCCTTCTCGTACTCCTCGCGGTGCAGCTTCTCGCCCGGGGCCTCGGTGAGGGAGCGGAAGAACCAGGCCAGGAGGGAGCCGACGAAGCCGATCGCGAGCAGGCCGCGCAGGGACGCCTGGCGCTGCGGGTCGAGGCGCTTGTCGAAGCCCTCCCAGGTGTTGCGGAAGGCGAGCGCGCTGCAGATCGCGAACGTGGCGGTGACCAGCACCGTCACGAAGGAGCCGGTGCCGGCGATCCGGATGCCCTCGTAGGCGAAGCGCAGCACCAGGCAGGAGACGGCGGCCGCGGCGAGGGAGCCGGCGGCGACGGCCGCGCGGCGGGCCGCGTAGCCGTCGTCGTGGTGCACCCAGGAGGTGCCGAAGAAGCGCAGGGGCTCGGGGCGGGGGCCAGGGGCCGCCCCGTCGCCCCGCAGCTCGCTGCCGGCGGGGCCCGCCGAGGTGTCCGCGGTGCCGGTTTCGTCGCTCACGGAACGATTATGGCTCCGGCCGGGAGGCCGCTCCCGGCCGGGGCGGGTGCGCCCAGGACATGGGGGCGGGAGGCCGGCACGCCGGTCGTGACCCTGCGGTCACCGGGCTCCCCCCGTGGTCAGATGCCGGGGCACGCGGCGACGGCGTCCTCGGCTTCCCCGTCGCGGTGCCGCGTACGGAGGCCGAGGGGCGCATCGGCGTCCCGGAAGGCGCGGACCGGCCGACACCGCGGCCCCGACGCCCGGCGCCGGACCGGCCGGCACCGCGGCGCCGACGCCCGGCCGGGCACCGGCGCGCCGGCCGAGCGGGGGCCGCGTCCTCACCTGCCGTAGCCCTGCGGGAGCGGCCCCTTTCGGGAGGCCGCCCCCGGCGGGGCGGACGGTCAGCCGCAGCGGGCCGCGACGTAGCCGTCGGCGCCCGTGTTCACGTACGCGTCCGAGACGTACTCGCCGCTGTCGATGCAGTCCCAGATGTTCGACGTGCCGTAGGCGCCCGTCACCGTCGTGCCGGGCGTCTGGCAGTAGATCGGCACCCGGACGCCCTCAGGCAGGACGCGGACGAGGTTGTACCCGGTGCCGGGGCCGCTGCGGACGTTCAGCCGGGCGCCGGGGGCGACGGCGTAGGTGCGGACGGTCGCCGCCTGCGCCGCGGCGCCCCCGTCGATGCCCTCGTCGATGCCCCCGTCGATGCCCTCGGCCTCGATTGCGCGGTCAACTGACATGAAAGAAGTCCTCCCCCGTGGCGTGCCTGGAACCAGGCGCGAAACGCCTTCGTGCGACTCGCACGCAGACGCTAGCAAGCCGCCTCTGTCTCGTACGAGTCATCGACTAGGCTCCGTGCGTCGCGCGCACGGACGAACAGCACGGGGGTGGTCCATGGCGCCGCAGCGCAATACCGGGGCTGATACGGAAGCGGAACTTCCCGAGTACCTCGGTCACTACCGTCTGGAGTCCTGTCTGGGCTCCGGTGGCATGGGCGTGGTGCACCTGGCGCGCAGCACCTCCGGGATGAAACTCGCGGTGAAGGTCGTGCATGCCGAGTTCGCCCGCGATCCCGAGTTCAGGGGCCGTTTCCGGCAGGAGGTGGCCGCCGCCCGCAGGGTCAGCGGCGCCTTCACCGCGTCCGTCGTGGACGCCGACCCGGAGGCCGGGCGGCCCTGGATGGCCACGCTGTTCATACCGGGCCCGACCCTCTCGGAACATGTGAAGCGGAAGGGCCCGATGCCTCCGGCCCAGTTGCGTCGGCTGATGGCCGGGCTCGCCGAGGCGCTGCGGGACATCCACCGGGTCGGGGTCGTGCACCGCGATCTGAAGCCCAGCAACGTGCTGCTCGCCGAGGACGGGCCCAAGGTCATCGACTTCGGCATCTCCCGGCCGAAGGACAGCGAACTGCGGACCGAGACCGGCAAGTTGATCGGCACACCGCCGTTCATGGCGCCGGAGCAGTTCCGGCGCCCGCGGGAGGTGGGCCCGGCCGCCGACGTGTTCGCGCTGGGATCGGTCATGGTGCACGCGGCCACCGGGCGCGGCCCGTTCGACTCGGACAGCCCGTACGTCGTCGCGTACCAGGTGGTGCACGACGAGCCCGATCTGACGGGTGTGCCGGACTCCCTCGCGCCGCTGGTGCGGCGCTGTCTCGCCAAGGAGCCCGAGGACCGGCCCACGCCGGACGAGCTGATGCGGGAGCTGCGCTCGCTGGCGGCCTCGTACGACACGCAGGCGTTCGTGCCGGCGCAGCGGACGGGCGGGGAGGAGGCCGAGCCGGAGGCCGCCGCCGCCCCTCCCGCCCCTTCCGCGCCGGCCGGACGGCGTCGGGCGCCGCGGCGGGGCGGGCGGGCGGCGGTGGGGGCCGGAGTCCTCGCGCTGGCGCTGGTGGCGGGCCTGGCCTCGGTGCGGGCGTTCGGCGGCGACGAGCGGGCGCCCCGGCCGGGGAGCGCGCCCGCCCCGGTCGCCGCCTCCGGGAGCTGGACGGCCCGGCCGGTGCCCGCAGGCGCGGGCATGCCTCAGTGCGCCGCGGGGGCGGGCCGGTTGTTCTGCGCGCGGCCGGGCGTCGTCTTCGCGCTGTCCGTGTCCGACGGCAGGCTGCTGTGGCGGCGCCCGGTCGGGACGCGCTCCACGAGCGGCCCGCCGGTCGTCTCCGGCGGGCTGGTGCAGCCGTACACGGACGGCGGCTCACGGCTCGCGGGGCTGGATCCGGCCACCGGCGAGGAGGTCTGGCGGCGCCGCCTGCCGGCGGGGACGACGGTGCGGTACGCCGGTGACACGGCCCTGCTCACCGGCGCCGACGGAACGGTCACCGGCGTGGACGGCGCGACGGGCGCCGCGCGCCGGCTCGGCGGGGTGCCCGGTTCGGGCGTGCCGTCGTTCGCCGCGTTCCCCGGGGACCCGTCGGCCTATGCGACGCGTACGTCCGCCGACGCGAGGAGCACCCGGGTGACCGCGGTGGACCCGCGGACGGGCCGGGTGCGGTGGGACGCACGGCTGCGGGGCTGGCTCAAGCCGTTCGCCGCGCAGGACGGTTCGGTGTTCTTCCTGGCCGTGGACAGCGCCTACGGCGCCCAGGAGATCGTCCGCTACACCCCCGGTACGGGCGCGACGCGGCGCGTCGCGCTTCCCAGCGTCCTCGACGGCGCGCACGCGACCGTGCGCGGGGGCGTGGTGTACGTCCTGGCCGCCGGCGGCTCCCTCGACGCCGTGGACGTGGGGTCGGGCCGGCGCCTGTGGCATCTGGAGACGTCGGTGAGCCGCGGGTCGGCGCCCGTGGCGCAGGGCGGGCACGTGTACGTCACGGCGAGCGACGGCCGGCTGCTCGCCGTGGACGCGCGGACGGGGAGGCTCACCGGGCAGACGCGCGCCCGTCTCGGCGCGGACTCTTCCCGGGTCGTGAGCGGCCCTGCCGCCCCGGTGGTCGTGGGCGGGCGCGTGCTCGCCGCCGCGCCCGACGGCACGGTCTTCGCCGTGGACGGCCGGGACCCGTCGGCCTGGTGAGCGGCCCGGGCGGGCGGCGCGGGGGCCGCCCCCGCCGGGAGGCGGCCCCCGCCCTGGCCGCCGCGGCCGGTCAGCCCAGCCGGGACACGTCCCGCACCGCGCCCTTGTCCGCGCTCGTGGCCATCGCGGCGTAGGCGCGCAGGGCGGCGGAGACCTTGCGGTCGCGGTTCCGCGGAGCGTAGACGCCGTTCAGGGCCTGTTCGCGGCGGGCCAGTTCGGCCTCGTCCACCAGCAGTTCGACCGTGCGGTTCGGGATGTCGATGCGGATGCGGTCGCCGTCCTGGACCAGGGCGATGGCGCCGCCGGAGGCCGCCTCGGGGGAGGCGTGGCCGATGGAGAGGCCGGAGGTGCCGCCGGAGAAGCGGCCGTCGGTGATCAGGGCGCAGGTCTTGCCGAGGCCGCGGCCCTTCAGGTACGAGGTCGGGTAGAGCATCTCCTGCATGCCGGGGCCGCCCTTGGGGCCCTCGTAGCGGATGACGACGACGTCGCCGTCCTTGACCTCCTGGGTGAGGATGCGCCGGACGGCCTCCTCCTGGGACTCGCAGACCACGGCCGGTCCCTCGAAGGTCCAGATCGACTCGTCCACGCCGGCCGTCTTCACCACGCAGCCGTCGACGGCGAGGTTGCCCTTGAGGACCGCCAGGCCGCCGTCCCGGGAGTACGCGTGCTCGACGGAGCGGATGCAGCCGTTCTCCGCGTCGTCGTCGAGGGCCTCCCAGCGCTCGGACTGGGAGAAGGCCTCGGCGGAGCGCTTGCAACCGGGGGCCGCGTGCCACAGTTCGACCGCCTCGGGGGACGGGGAGCCGCCGCGCACGTCCCAGGTCTTCAGCCAGTCGGACAGGGACGGGCTGTGGACGGCGTGGACGTCCTCGTTGAGCAGGCCGGCGCGGTGCAGCTCGCCGAGGAGGGCGGGGATGCCGCCGGCGCGGTGCACGTCCTCCATGTAGTACGTGCGGTCCTTGGCGACGTTGGGGGCGACCTTCGCCAGGCAGGGGACGCGGCGCGAGACGGCGTCGATCTCGTCCAGCCCGAAGGGGACGCCCGCCTCCTGGGCGGCGGCCAGCAGGTGCAGGATCGTGTTGGTGGAGCCGCCCATCGCGATGTCCAGGGCCATGGCGTTCTCGAAGGCCTGGAAGGTGGCGATGCTGCGGGGCAGGACGGTGTCGTCGTCCTGCTCGTAGTAGCGGCGGGTGAGGTCCATGACCGTGCGGGCCGCGTCGACGTAGAGCCGCCTGCGGGCGGTGTGGGTGGCGAGGACCGAGCCGTTGCCGGGCAGGGACAGGCCGATGGCCTCGGTGAGGCAGTTCATCGAGTTGGCGGTGAACATGCCGGAACAGCTGCCGCAGGTCGGGCAGGCGTTCTCCTCGATGCGGAGGATGTCCTCGTCGGAGATCTTGTCGTTGACGGCGTCGGAGATCGCGTCGACCAGGTCGAGGGTGCGGACCGTGCCGTCCACGAGGGTGGCGCGGCCGGACTCCATGGGGCCGCCGGAGACGAAGACCGTCGGGATGTTCAGCCGCAGGGCCGCCATCAGCATGCCCGGCGTGATCTTGTCGCAGTTGGAGATGCAGACCAGGGCGTCGGCGCAGTGGGCCTCGACCATGTACTCGACCGAGTCGGCGATCAGGTCCCGGGAGGGCAGCGAGTAGAGCATGCCCCCGTGGCCCATGGCGATGCCGTCGTCCACGGCGATCGTGTTGAACTCGCGCGGGATGCCGCCCGCCTCCGTGATCGCCTCGCTGACGATCCGGCCGACCGGCTGCAGGTGGGTGTGGCCCGGCACGAACTCGGTGAAGGAGTTGGCGACGGCGATGATCGGCTTCCGGCCGATGTCCGCACCGGGTACACCCGAGGCGCGCATAAGGGCGCGGGCACCCGCCATGTTGCGGCCGTGGGTGACTGTGCGGGACCTCAGCTCGGGCATCGTCGCTCGCTCCTCGGGAGACCTTCTGCGAATGAGTGCAGGGACTTCTGACTCTCCACGAGCGTACGCCGCCCCTCCGAAGCGTGGACACGCTTGTCCGGAATGCGGGACGGGTGTACCAGGGCCGTGGACGGCCGGGGGGCGGGCGGCGGCCGCCGGGAACGGGGCGGACGGCTGCCGGGAACGGGGCGGACGGCTGCCGGGAACGGCCCGGGACGGCAGGCGCCGTCCCGGGCCGCCGCCGTCAGGGCCGGGTGAGGTGGGCCTGCACCACCGGGGCCACCCGCGCGACGATCCGCTCCAGGTCCGCCGAGGCCAGCGGCTCCAGCCTGATCACGTACCGCATCATCGCCGTCCCCACCAGCTGTGCCGCCGCCAGCTCGGCGCGCAGCTCGGCGTCCGGGAGGTCCAGCTGGGCGGCGATGCGGCGCATCACCTGGGCGGCGACCAGGCGGCGGAAGACGGCGGCGGCGGTGTCGTTGCTGAGGGCCGAACGCACGATCGCGAGCAGCGGGGTGCGGGTCGCCGGGTTCTCCCAGACGCCGAGGACGAACCGGGTCAGCCGCTCCCCCACGCCGTCCAGCGGGCCGTCCGCCAGGGCGTTCGGGGCGTTCAGGGCGGGGGCGAAGACGACCTCGACGGCGGCCTCGAAGACCTGTTCCTTGGTGCCGAAGTAGTGGTGGACGAGGGCCGGGTCCACGCCGGCCGCCTTGGCGATGCCGCGGACGGACGTCTTCTCGTACCCGCGCGCGGAGAACTCCTCGCGGGCCGCGGTGAGGATGCGGTCGCGGGTGCCCGCGGCCTCGGTCCGCGGGGGGCGGCCGCGGCGGCGGGGAGTGGTCCCGCTCATCGCCTCGGCACCCGTAGGGCCGCCGAGGCGAGGTGCTTGCGCGTGAACTCCAGGGCCTCGGCGAGGTCGGCCTCGCGCTCCGCGCCGGACATCGCCCGCCGGGTGTTGACCTCGATCACGACATGGCCGTCGAAGCCGGTGAGCGCGAGGCGCTCCAGCAGTTCGGCGCAGGGCTGGGTGCCGCGGCCCGGCACCAGGTGCTCGTCCTTGGCGGAGCCCCGGCCGTCGGCGAGGTGGACGTGCCCGAGCCGGTCCCCCATGCGCTCGACCATGTCCAGCGCGTCGGTCCGGGCCGTCGCCGTGTGACTCAGGTCGATCGTGAAGTGCCGGTAGTCGTCGTTGGTGACGTCCCAGTCGGGGGCGTAGGCGAGCATCTCGCGATCGCGGTAGCGCCACGGGTACATGTTCTCGACGGCGAACCGCACGTCCGTCTCGTCCGCCATCCGCCGGATCCCGTCGACGAAGTCCCGGGCGTACTGCCGCTGCCAGCGGAACGGCGGGTGGACGACGACGGTGGAGGCCCCCAGCTTCTCCGCCGCCGAGCGGGCGCGCTGCAGCTTCACCCAGGGGTCGGTGGACCAGACCCGCTGGGTGATCAGCAGACAGGGGGCGTGGACGGCCAGGATCGGGATGCCGTGGTAGTCCGACAGGCGGCGCAGCGCCTCGATGTCCTGGCTCACCGGGTCGGTCCACACCATGACCTCGACGCCGTCGTAACCGAGGCGTGCGGCGATCTCGAAGGCGGTCGCCGTGGACTCCGGGTAGACGGAGGCGGTCGACAGCGCGACGCGCACGTCTGTTGGTTCAGCCACGTCCGTCACCTTACGGCGTGGAGCGGTGCGGGTGCCGGGCGCCTGTTCGCCGTTGTGAGGTTTGCCATGCGGGGCGCCGTGCGGGTCGCCGTGCGGGCGGGCGCGGGGCCCGGCGCGCGGGGGCGGCTGCCGCCCGGCGCGCGCGGGCGGCCGCGGCCCGGCGCGCGGCGCCCCGCGGCCCGGGGGCGCTCAGGGCGCGTCCATGTGGTCCAGGCGCCGCAGGATCACGCCTTCGCGCAGGGCCCAGGGGCAGATCTCCAGGCTCTCCACGCCGAAGAGGTCCATCGCGGCCTCGGCGACCAGCGCACCGGCGAGCAGCTGGCCCGCCCTGCCCTCCGAGACGCCGGGCAGTTCCGCGCGCTGCTGCGCCGTCATGCCGGCCAGGCGCGGAACCCAGGCTTCCAGGGACTCGCGCTTGAGTTCGCGCTGGACGTAGAGGCCCTCGGCGCTGCGGGCGGCGCCGGCGATGCGGGCCAGCTGCTTGAAGGTCTTGGACGTGCCGACCACGTGGTCGGGGGCGCCGAGGCGGCTGAACTCGCCGACCGTGCGGGCTATCTCGGTGCGGACGTGCCGGCGCAGGGCGCGGACGTCCTCGGGGTCGGGCGGGTCCCCGGGCAGCCGGGCGGCGGTCAGGCGGCCCGCGCCGAGCGGCAGGGAGACGGCCGCGTCCGGCTCCTCGTCCATCCCGTAGGCGATCTCCAGGGAGCCGCCGCCGATGTCCAGCACCAGCAGCTTCCCGGCGGACCAGCCGAACCAGCGGCGCACGGCGAGGAACGTCAGCCGGGCCTCCTCCGCGCCGGTGAGGACCTGGAGCCGTACGCCGGTCTCGTCGGCCACGCGCGCGAGGACCTCGTCGGCGTTGCCCGCCTCGCGGACGGCGGAGGTCGCGAACGGCAGCAGCTCCTCCACGCCCTTGTCCTCCGCGGCCTGGAGCGCGTCCCGGACGACGGCGATCAGCCTGTCGACGCCCTCGTCACCGATGGCGCCGCGGGCGTCGAGGAGTTGAGCGAGCCGGAGGTCGGCCTTGTGCGAATGCGCGGGCAGCGGGCACGCGCCGGGGTGGGCGTCCACCACCAGCAGATGCACCGTGTTCGAACCCACGTCCAGGACACCGAGTCTCATGGACGGAACGCTACTGCCAGAACGCCGGTCCTCGGTGCCCGCGGCGGGCTCGGGCCACTTACCCTGGACGGGTGCCAAAGACGAAAAAGGCGAAGTCCGTGAAGCCGGAAAAAGCGGACAAGTCGCAGAAGGTCGCCGCAGCCGCCGAGGAGGCGAGGGCGAGCGACGAGAAGGGACTCGACTTCGCACGCGCCTGGGTGGAGTTCCCCGACCCGGCGGACGAGGAGCAGGTCTTCCGCTGCGACCTGACCTGGCTGACCTCTCGCTGGAACTGCATCTTCGGCAGCGGCTGCCAGGGCATCCAGGCGGGCCGGGCGGCCGACGGGTGCTGCACGCTGGGGGCGCACTTCTCCGACGAGGACGACGAGCGGCGGGTCGCCGGGCATGTGGCGCGGCTCACCCCGGAGATCTGGCAGCACCACGCCGAGGGCACCCGCAACGGATGGGTGTCCGAGGACGAGGACGGGTCCCGGCAGACACGGCCCTTCCAGGGGTCCTGCATCTTCCAGAACCGGCCCGGATTCGCGGGCGGCATGGGCTGCTCGCTGCACATCCTCGCGCTCAGGGAGGGCCGGGAGCCGCTGGAGACCAAGCCGGACGTGTGCTGGCAGCTGCCGATCCGGCGGACGTACGAGTGGATCGACCGGCCGGACGACACGCGGGTGCTGCAGGTGTCCATCGGCGAGTACGACCGCCGGGGCTGGGGGCCGGGCGGTCACGACCTGCACTGGTGGTGCACGTCGGCGACCTCGGCGCACGGTGCGGGCGAGCCGGTGTACGTCTCCTACCGGGCCGAGCTGACGGAGCTGATGGGGAAGGCCGGCTACGACCGCCTGGTCGAGCTGTGCGAGCAGCGGCTGGCGTCGCAGCTGCCCCTGGTGGCCCCGCATCCGGCGGACCCGGCGCCGTAGCCGGGGCCCGCGCCCGCCCGCACGGGTCCGGGCGGCTGCGCGGGGTGGGCGTCTAGGCGGCGGGCGGACTCGCGGGGTCGGTGCCGGGGGGACTCGGGGGCGGGGTCGCGGGGTCCGAAGGGGGCGGGGGCGTCGGGGTGGGGCTGGGCGTCGTGGGGGACGGGGACGGGCCGGCGGGAGGCTCTGCGGAGGGCGTGCCGGGCGCGGTCGTGTCGGGCGCGGAGGACGGCCGGGGGGCCGGGCGGCCCGGCGCCGAGCCGTAGCCGTCGATGGCGACCACCGCGCCCGCCGGGGCCACCGCCACCTGGGCGTGCCAGGGGCCGGACGGCTCGCGCAGGTGGTCGACGTGGACCCGCACCGTCGACGTCTCGCCGGGGCCGAGCGTCCCCGCGGACCGGCTGAAGTAGAGCCAGGCGGCCGGGGTGGACAGCGACCAGCGGATCTTCGCGGAGCCGGAGGAGGTGAGGGTGATCAGGGTGGTGTCCCCGTCGTTGGCCGCGCCGACCGCCAGCCGCCCGGCGCCCTTCCCGTGCGCCCCGCCGACGCCGACCACCTCCACGGAGACGTCCGCCCTGCCGTCCACGCCGGCGCGGGCGCCCGGCTTCACGCGGGCGTTCCCCGCGTTCTCGTAGCCGCCGGCCGGGCCGGTGCCCGGCGCGTCGGGGCCCTGCGCCTCGCGCGCGCTCGCGGAGCGGCCGTCGTCCTCCCCGGCCGGCCCGTCGCGGTAGGCGGCCCAGAGGGCGAGGACGGGCGCGGCGACGACCGTGGCGACCACCGTCGTCGTGACGGCACGCGCGCGCAGGCGGTCGCGGCGGGCCGCGCGGTCCTTGGGGTCCATCGGGAAGCCGCGCCGGTCGAAGCGGGGCACGCCGGCGCCCCGCGCACGCGAGTGGTGCGCCGGCGCCTGTGGGAGGGCCGCGCGCGGGGCTTTGAGGACGGGCAGCTGGTCGGGCGTGACCGTGACGCCGGGCCAGCGGCCGGGGACCGCGCGCTCGGCGGTGCGGCGGCAGCGCGGGCAGCCGTCGACGTGCCGGACCAGCTCGCCTCGCACGGCCGCGCTGAGGACCAGCCGGCTGTCGCCGGTGAGGTGGGACACCGCCGGACAGCCGCCGGTCTCGACCACGGCGAGGGCCGCGCGGGTGCGCTCGACCTCGCAGGCGGCGGAGGCGAGCAGCTCGCGCGCGGCGCCGGGTTCCATGCCGAGGACGGCGGCGACCTCGCGGGCGGTGAGGCGGTGGCGGACGGCGAGCTCCAGGGCCTCGCGCTGCTCGGGGGTGGTGCCGGCAGCCTCCGGCCAGGCGAGCAGGGCCAGTTCGCGGCGGCGCTGCTCCCGCACCTCCGGCGCGACGCCCGCGATCCCGGCGCCCGCGGTCCCGGCGCCCGCGGCGGGTTGTTCGCCGGCGCTCGCGCCGCCTCCCGCGCCGCCCGTCCCCGGGGCCGCTCCGCCCGCGCCGCCCGCTTCCGGGCCGGTCCCCCTCACGGCGGCGCGCGCGGTCTCCCTGCCGGCGCCGGTGCGGCCCGCCGCGTGCGTGGCCTGACGTTTCTGCTTGGCCTCGGCCAGCTTCCGCAGACAGGCCCAGCGGGCCAGTGCGTACAGCCAGGCCCTGCGGTTCTCGGCGGCCCCGGGGGCCCGGTGCCCGCGGCGCTCGGCCAGGGCGAGCGCGTCGCCGAGGGCGGCGGTGGCCGCGTCGTGGTCGCACAGGACCGACAGGCAGTAGGTGAACAGGCCGTCCAGATACGGCTCGTAGCGCGCCGGCGTGCACTGGGCGAGGCTGCGCGCCGCGGCGCGGTCAAGCGCCTCACGAGCCTCGCGGGCCTCACGCCGCGCTTCCCGCGCTTCCCGCGGGTCGCGAGCCTCACGGGCCTCGCGGGCCTCACGCCGCGCTTCCCGCGGGTCGCGCGGCTCACGGTGCGCCCGGTGCGCGCCGGTCGTGCGGGTGGTGGTCTCCGGACTGCTGCTCGTCACTCGTGCGACCGTAGGCGGCTGTGGAGTGCCCGTTCGGGAACCTTGAGCACTTTTAATCCCTACGGGTGAAACGATCCCTCATAAGGGGACAGGAACTCTTTGTTCCGCGTCCGGATGCCGGCGGTCCACGGCCGGGAACGGATCACCGGTCCGGGCTTCCCCGCCCCCCCGTACCCGGTCTCCGGAGCCGTTGTCGGTGCCGCGGGCTACGGTTTCCGCATGGCTGCCCGTACCAAGACCACCAAGGACCGCCCGTCCTACCGCTGCACCGAGTGCGGCTGGCAGACGGCCAAGTGGCTCGGCCGCTGCCCCGAGTGCCAGGCCTGGGGGACGGTCGAGGAGTACGGCGCGCCCGCGGTCCGGACGACGGCGCCGGGCCGCGTCAGCGCCTCCGCGCTCCCCATCGGCCAGGTCGACGGCCGGCAGGCCACCGCCCGCCCCACCGGCGTGCCCGAGCTGGACCGGGTGCTCGGCGGCGGCCTCGTGCCGGGCGCGGTCGTGCTGCTCGCGGGCGAACCCGGCGTCGGCAAGTCCACCCTGCTGCTGGACGTGGCCGCCAAGTCCGCCGGCGCCGAGCACCGCACGCTGTACGTGACCGGCGAGGAGTCGGCGAGCCAGGTGCGGCTGCGGGCCGACCGCATCGGCGCCATCGACGACCACCTGTACCTGGCCGCCGAGACCGACCTGTCCGCCGTCCTCGGCCACCTGGACGAGGTCAAGCCGTCCCTGCTGATCCTCGACTCGGTGCAGACGGTGGCCTCCCCGGAGATCGAGGGCGCGCCCGGCGGCATGGCCCAGGTGCGGGAGGTCGCCGGCGCCCTGATCCGCGCCTCCAAGGAGCGCGGCATGTCCACGCTGCTCGTGGGCCACGTCACCAAGGACGGCGCGATCGCCGGGCCCCGCCTCCTGGAGCACCTGGTGGACGTCGTCCTGCACTTCGAGGGCGACCGGCACGCGCGCCTGCGCCTGGTGCGCGGCGTGAAGAACCGCTACGGGGCGACGGACGAGGTCGGCTGCTTCGAGCTGCACGACGAGGGCATCACGGGCCTCGCCGACCCCAGCGGCCTGTTCCTCACCCGCCGCGCCGAGCCGGTCCCGGGCACCTGCCTGACCGTCACCCTGGAGGGCCGCCGCCCGCTGGTGGCCGAGGTGCAGGCGCTGACCGTCGACTCCCAGATCCCCTCGCCCCGCCGCACGACGTCCGGTCTGGAGACCTCGCGCGTGTCGATGATGCTGGCCGTGCTGGAGCAGCGCGGCCGGATCAGCGCGCTCGGCAAGCGGGACATCTACTCGGCGACGGTCGGCGGCGTGAAGCTGTCGGAACCGGCCGCCGACCTCGCCATCGCGCTGGCGCTCGCGTCCGCCGCCAGCGACACCCCGCTGCCGAAGAACCTGGTGGCGATCGGCGAGGTGGGGCTCGCGGGCGAGGTCAGACGGGTCACGGGCGTGCAGCGCCGGCTGGCCGAGGCGCACCGGCTGGGCTTCACGCACGCCCTCGTGCCGAGCGATCCGGGGAAGGTGCCGGCCGGCATGAAGGTCCTGGAAGTCGCCGACATGGGGGACGCGCTGCGGGTGCTGCCGCGCTCCCGTCGCCGAGAGGCCCCGCGGGAGGCGGAGGAGCGCCGGTAGACTTTGCCCAGGTCTCGCCCGTCCGTACGAACCGAGTGCGGGTCCGGGGGCGCGTCAGAACCTGCGACCGGAGGAGTGCAGTGGCAGCCAACGACCGGGCAGCAGCTCCCGGAAAGTCCGGTGGGAGTGCCGGTGCCGATGGCCTGATGCGCGCCTCCCTGAGCGCCGTGGCTCCGGGCACGCCCCTGCGGGACGGGCTGGAGCGGGTGCTCCGCGGCAACACCGGCGGGCTCATCGTCCTCGGTTCCGACAAGACGGTCGAGGCGCTGTGCACGGGCGGTTTCGTGCTGGACGTCGAGTTCACCGCCACCCGGCTGCGGGAGCTGTGCAAGCTGGACGGCGGCATCGTGCTGTCGTCGGACCTGTCGAAGATCCTGCGCGCGGGCGTGCAGCTGGTCCCGGACCCGACGATCCCCACGGAGGAGACGGGCACGCGGCACCGCACGGCGGACCGGGTCAGCAAGCAGGTCCGCTTCCCGGTGGTCTCGGTCTCCCAGTCGATGCGGCTGATCGCCCTCTATGTGGCCGGTCAGCGCCGCGTCCTGGAGGACTCGGCGGCGATCCTCTCCCGCGCCAACCAGGCGCTGGCCACGCTGGAGCGGTACAAGCTGCGGCTGGACGAGGTCGCGGGCACGCTGTCGGCGCTGGAGATCGAGGACCTGGTGACGGTCCGGGACGTGTCCGCGGTCGCGCAGCGCCTGGAGATGGTCCGCCGCATCGCCACCGAGATCGCCGAGTACGTGGTCGAACTGGGCACGGACGGCCGTCTTCTCGCCCTCCAGCTGGAGGAGTTGATCGCCGGGGTCGAGCCCGACCGCGAGCTGGTCGTGCGGGACTACGTGCCCGAACCGACGGCGAAGCGCTCGCGCACCGTCGACGAGGCCCTGGCCGAGCTCGACGCCCTGACCCACGCGGAACTCCTCGAACTGGGCACGGTGGCGCGGGCGCTGGGGTACACGGGCTCCCCCGAGACCCTGGACTCCGCGGTGTCCCCGCGGGGGTTCCGCCTGCTGGCCAAGGTGCCGCGGCTGCCGGGCGCGATCATCGACCGCCTGGTGGAGCACTTCGGCGGCCTGCAGAAGCTGTTGGCCGCGAGCGTCGACGACCTGCAGACCGTGGACGGGGTCGGCGAGGCCCGGGCGAGGAGCGTGCGGGAGGGCCTGTCCCGGCTGGCCGAGTCCTCGATCCTGGAGCGGTACGTCTGAGGTCCGGCCGGCGCCCCGTGCCCTCGGGGCGCCCGGCGCGACCGGGCGCGCCCGCCTGCCCGAGGCCGGGGACGGCCCCGCGCACCCGCCCGCGGCGGCGCGCCGCGCCGCCTCCGGCTCAGTCCGCCGACAGCACGAACGAAGCCTGTGCCCTGGCGAATCCCGGCGCCTTCGCCTCCAGCAGGTACGTGCCCGCCTTCGCCGACCCCGCGGGGGGTGTCGCGCACTGCGGGGCGCTCGGCTTGCGGTCCCACTTCACGGTGTACGTGATGGTCTCGCCGGCCGGCACCCGGAACACCAGGCTCCCCGCTCCCTCGGGGCAGTCGGCCGACGACCAGTAGGCGTCGTCCCCGTCGGCCGGGGTGATCGTCAACACCGCGCTCTTCGGCCCGAGATCGACCTTGCAGTCGGCCGACGAGCCGTTCTTCGCGACGAGTTGGAACGTCGGCGTCTGGTCCGGCGAGTAGGAGTTGCGCACGCTGCGCAGGCTCAGGACCACGGCGGAGGACGTGCAGTCCGGCACGGTGGAGGACGCCGGGAGCGCGTCGCCCGCGACGACGGCGCCGCCGCCGGCGCCTGCGCCGGCGCCGGTCCCGGAAGCCCCGGAGGCTCCCGGGGCGCCGCCCGAGCCGCTGCCGCCGCCCGAGCCCGAAGCCGAGCCGCTGCCGCCCGCACCCGAGCCGCCGCCGGCGCCGCTGGAGTCACCGCCCCCCGACTCGTCGCGCCCGCCCGGGTGCTGGCTGTAGGCGGGGCCGGACGCGGACGGTCCCGGAGTGATCGTGTGCGTGGGGTGCTTGCCGTCGGGCCCGTCGGCGTTCTTCTTGCCGCCCCCGCCGCCGGCGGTGACGATCCACGTGATCACCAGCGCCAACAGGGCGACCACGGACAGCAGTACGGCCCTCCTACGCCAGTAGATGGAGGAGGGAAGCGGCCCGACCGGATTGCGCAGAGATCCCACGGCGCAAACTGTACGAGAGATCGTCGCGCTTGCTGGCGACACCCGCCGCGCGTCCGTCAACTTTTCCGGATCATCATCCCGGTAACTGCCGTCTCAGGCACGGTTCTTCACGCTGTGCGACGTCCGGTGACCGCGCCGTCACCGTCCCCGGGCCGCCCGGCCGTGGCAGGATCGAGGGGCCATGACTGAGAAGCTCCACGCCCCCGTGATCGCCTGGTTCGACGCCCATGCCCGCGACCTCCCCTGGCGCCGCCCGGAGGCGGGCCCGTGGGGCGTGATGGTCAGCGAGTTCATGCTCCAGCAGACGCCCGTGAGCCGGGTGCTGCCCGTCTACGAGGAATGGCTGGAGCGCTGGCCGCGCCCCGCCGACCTCGCCAAGGAGGCGCCGGGCGAGGCGGTGCGCGCCTGGGGCCGGCTCGGCTACCCGCGGCGCGCCCTGCGCCTGCACGGCGCGGCCGTGGCCATAACGGAACGGCACGGCGGGGACGTGCCGGCGGACCACGCGCAACTGCTGGCGCTGCCCGGTATCGGCGAGTACACGGCGGCCGCGGTGGCGTCGTTCGCGTACGGGCAGCGGCACGCGGTGCTGGACACCAACGTCCGCCGGGTCCTCGCGCGTGCGGTGACCGGTGTGCAGTACCCGCCGAACGCGACCACCGCCGCCGAGCGGCGCCTGGCCCGCGAGTTGCTGCCGGAGGACGAGCGGACCGCCGCCCGCTGGGCGGCCGCCTCCATGGAGCTGGGCGCGCTGGTGTGCACGGCGAAGAACGAGGAGTGCCCGCGGTGCCCGATCGCCGGGCAGTGCGCCTGGCGTCTCGCGGGCAAGCCGGCGCACTCGGGGCCGCCGCGCCGCGGGCAGACGTACGCCGGCACCGACCGGCAGGTGCGCGGCAAGCTGCTGGCCGTACTGCGGGAGGCGCACGCACCGGTGCCGCAGGCGGTGCTGGACCGGGTGTGGCACGAGCCGGTGCAGCGCGCCCGCGCCCTGGACGGGCTGGTCGCGGACGGTCTGGTGGAGCCGCTGCCCGGCGGCCTGTACCGGCTGCCGCTCGGCTGACGCACAGCCACGTGACAGGCGCGGGGCGTCCGTTGCCGTCCCACAGGCCGGTCGTTTCGCCCCATAGCGGGACGAAACGGCCGACGCCTTTACCCCTTTCCTCCTTCCGTTACACAACCGACGGACAGCCGATTGCCAGCCGCAGGCTGCCGCGCACAGCCCCGTGACAACCGCTCCGTAGCTTCTTCTCCGTGCCCGGCGACCAGGGGCACGGGGACGGCAGGACTTCCGCGACGAGCCGGAAGACAACGGGGAAACGGAGGCGGTCGAACATGGCGCAGGGTGAGGTGCTCGAGTTCGAGGAGTACGTCCGCACCCGGCAGGACGCGCTGCTGCGCAGCGCCCGCCGGCTGGTGCCGGATCCCGTCGACGCCCAGGACCTGCTGCAGACCGCGCTGGTGCGGACGTACGGCCGCTGGGACGGCATCGCCGACAAGCGGCTCGCCGACGCCTACCTGCGCCGGGTCATGATCAACACGCGGACCGAATGGTGGCGCGCCCGCAAGCTGGAGGAAGTGCCGACCGAGCAGCTGCCGGACGCCTGTGTGGAGGACGCCACCGAGCAGCACGCCGACCGGGCCCTGCTGATGGACGTCATGAAGGTGCTCGCACCGAAGCAGCGCAGTGTCGTGGTGCTGCGACACTGGGAGCAGATGTCCACCGAGGAGACGGCCGCTGCCCTCGGCATGTCGGCCGGTACGGTCAAGAGCACGCTGCACCGGGCGCTCGCCCGGCTCCGTGAGGAGCTGGAGGCCCGCGATCTGGACGCACGCGCGCTGGAGCGTGAGGAGCGGGAGCGTTGCGCGGCCTGACCGGGGCCGGGCCCGAGCGGGCCCGAGGCAGTACACAGGCGGTGATCGCGGTGGGGACCGCGCTCGCCGCCCTCGCCCTTTTCGCCGCCGCGTGCGGCAGCGGGGGCACGGGCGCCCGGGACGAGGGCCCGGCGCACGCCTCGGCGGTGGCGGGATCCGTCGCCTCGCCGCCACCCAGCGCGTCCGACAAGTACCCGCAGGTGGACCCGGTGGCGCTGGTCAAGACGGATCCCGAGGTCTCGGGGGCGGTCAAGCGGGAGCTGAAGCCGTGCAACGGCGACGAGTACCCGGTCGACGTCTCCTACGGCGACCTGACCGGCGCCGCGGTGGACGACGTCGTCGTCAACGTGCTGACCTGCACCGACGCGGTGGGCATCGGCTCGTACGTGTACCGGGACGAGGACGGCGAGTTCAAGAACGTGTTCAAGAGCGAGGAGTCACCGGTCTACGCGGAGATCGACCAGGGCGTCCTGTCGGTGACCCGGCAGTACTACGAGAAGGGCGACCCGATCTCCAGCCCGTCCGGTGAGGTCGTCACCCCCTACACCTGGAGGGCGGGCGGGTTCGCGCAGGGCAGGCCCACCCGCAACGAGTACAGCAAGTCCGCCGGCGGGGGCCCGACGTCCGCGCCGGACAACTGACCGCCCACACGCACACCCTGAGGACTGAGAGCACCGGGATGGCAGACCAGACCCACGTCCTGTTCGTCGAGGACGACGACGTCATCCGCGAGGCCACCCAGCTCGCCCTGGAGCGGGACGGCTTCGCGGTCACCGCCATGCCCGACGGCCTGTCGGGCCTGGAGGCGTTCCGGGCGGACCGCCCCGACATCGCGCTGCTGGACGTGATGGTGCCGGGCCTGGACGGCGTGAGCCTGTGCCGCCGCATCCGCGACGAGTCCACCGTGCCGGTGATCATGCTGTCGGCGCGCGCCGACTCCATCGACGTCGTCCTGGGCCTGGAGGCGGGCGCCGACGACTATGTGACCAAGCCGTTCGACGGCGCCGTCCTGGTCGCCCGGATCCGCGCGGTGCTGCGCCGTTTCGGGCACGCCGGCGGGGCCGCGCAGGAAGGGACCGCGTCCTCCGTCACCGGCGGCACCCTGACGTTCGGGGACCTGGAGGTCGACACCGACGGCATGGAGGTGCGCCGGGCCGGGCAGCCGGTGGCGCTGACGCCGACCGAGATGCGGCTGCTGCTGGAGTTCTCCTCCGCGCCGGGCACCGTGCTCTCCCGCGACAAGCTGCTCGAACGCGTCTGGGACTACGGCTGGGGCGGGGACACCCGGGTCGTCGACGTGCATGTGCAGCGGCTGCGGCAGAAGATCGGCCAGGACCGGATCGAGACGGTCCGCGGCTTCGGCTACAAGCTGAAGGCCTGAGCGGAGCGACGGTATGCGGGGGATGTGGCGGTACCCGGTCCAGCGCATGGAGCGGGCGGGACTGCGCACCGGCCTGAGATGGAAACTCAGCGCGGCCATCGCGCTGGTGGCCGGCCTGGTGGCGGTCGTGCTCAGCCTGGTCGTGCACAACGCGGCCCGCGTCTCGATGCTGGACAACGCGCGCGACCTGGCCAACGAGCGCGTCCTGATAGCCCAGCGCAACTACGAGCTGAGACGGGGGCCGATCTTCCCCAACATCAAGGTCGACGATCCGGAACTGCCGGCCACGCTGCGCGAGAAGGTCGAGCGCGGCCGCCGGGCCAGCGACGTCTCGGAGCACGGCGGGGTGCCGGACATCTGGGCGGCCGTGCCGGTGAAGGACGGACATGTGCTGTCCGTGCACCTGCACCTGCCGGACCGCAGCGCCGACATGATGACGGACCTCGACCAGGCCCTGGTGATCGGCTCGGTCGCGGTCGTGTTCGGCGGCAGCGCGCTGGGAGTGCTGATCGGCGGGCAGCTGTCCCGCCGGCTGCGCAAGGCGGCGGCCGCCGCCAACCGGGTCGCCAAGGGCGAGACCGACGTCCGGGTGCGCAAGGCCATCGGCGGGGTCGTACGGGACGAGACCGACGATCTCGCGCGCGCGGTGGACGCCATGGCGGACGCGCTGCGGCAGCGGCTGGAGGCCGAGCGGCGGGTCACCGCCGACATCGCGCACGAGCTGCGCACCCCGGTGACGGGCCTGCTGACGGCCGCCGAACTGCTGCCGCCCGGCCGGCCCACGGAACTGGTCCTGGACCGCGCGAAGGCGATGCGCACGCTGGTCGAGGACGTCCTGGAGGTGGCCCGCCTGGACGGGGCCTCGGAGCGGGCGGAACTGCAGGACATCATGCTCGGCGCGTTCGTCACCCGCCGGGTGGCGGCCAAGGACCCGGACGTCACCGTACGGGTGGTGCACGAGTCGGAGGTCACCACCGACCCGCGGCGGCTGGAGCGGGTGCTGTTCAACCTGCTCGCCAACGCCGCCCGGCACGGCCGGCCGCCGATCGAGGTCACCGTGGAGGGCCGGGTCGTCCGGGTCCGCGACCACGGCCCCGGCTTCCCGGAGGAACTCCTCGCCGAGGGCCCGAGCCGGTTCCGCACCGGCAGCAAGGACCGCGCGGGTCAGGGCCACGGGCTGGGCCTGACCATCGCGGCCGGCCAGGCCCGGGTCCTCGGCGCCCGCCTGACCTTCCGCAACGTACGGTCCCCGGGCGCGCCCGCCGAGCTGCCCGCGGAGGGCGCCGTGGCCGTCCTCTGGCTCCCGGAACACGCCCCGACCAGCACCGGCAGCTACCCGATGCTGCCGCTGCCCGACGCGACCTAGTCCCGGACACTCGCCCGGAGCCGCGCGCGGGGAGGATCGGCCGGAGCCGACCCGACCGGCAAGGGCGCCCCAGCCGCACGGAGACCTTCGACGGCCCTCCGCCCGCACCGGGGCGGGGACGGCCCGCAAGCGGCGGCAGCCCACCCGAGACGCCCCCGGCCCGCCCGCCTGCCCACGGAGAAGTCGGTTCCCGACCGCCGCTCCCGCCCGGTCCGCGTCGTGAACCGGGCGGAGAACGTGCCGAGGCTGCTGAAGCCGACCAGGTTGCAGATCTCGGTCACCGTGAGGCCGGCGCCGCGCAGCCGAAGGCCCCGGTGGCGGACGACACCGGGGCCTTCGATTCGTCGGTGCGCGGTCAGACGGCTTCGGCCACGGGCGCCGGCGGCACGTCCGCACCGTCCGCCGGGGGCTTCTGCGGCCCGCCCTTGAGCGGCACCTCCTTGACGAACAGCGCCGCGATCAGCACCAGCACCGCGATCGCGGCGCCGAGCAGGAAGGCCGCGTGCGTGCCCGACGACACCGCGTGCTGGTAGGCCTCGCGGGCCTCCTGGGGCAGCTTGGCCAGGCTCGCCGCGTCGAGCTGCGCCGACTTCTCGGTGATCTTCGAGCCCAGGGAGCCGGCCCGCTCGGACATGACGTCCTGCACCCGGTGGTTGAAGAGGGCGCCCATGACGGCCACGCCGAAGGAGGAGCCGAGCGTGCGGAACAGGGTGGTGGACGAGGAGGCCACGCCCATGTCCTTCATCTGCACGCTGTTCTGCGCGACGAGCATGGTGATCTGCATCAGGCAGCCCATGCCGGCGCCGAGCACGGCCATGTAGAGGCCGGAGGTGACCCGGGTGGTCTCGGTGTCCATCAGCGACAGCAGGTACAGGCCGACGATCATCAGCGCACCGCCGGCGATCGGGAAGACCTTGTAGCGCCCGCTGTTGGTGGTGATCCGCCCGGCGACCATCGACGTCACCAGCATCGCGCCGAGCATCGGCAGGAGCAGCAGACCGGAGTTGGTCGCGGAGGCGCCCTGCACGGACTGCTGGTACAGCGGCAGGAACAGGGTGGCGCCGAACATCACGAAGCCGGTGATGAAGCCGATGAGCGACATCAGGGTGAAGTTGCGGCTGCGGAAGATGTGCAGCGGCAGGACCGGCTCGGTGGCCCGGGTCTGCCAGAACACGAACCCGACCAGCGCGGCCACGCCGATGCCGATCAGCTCCATGATCCGCGCGGAGGTCCAGGCGTACTCGGTGCCGCCCCAGGTGGTGACCAGCACGATGGAGGTGATGCCGACGGTCAGCAGGACGACGCCCAGGTAGTCGATGCCGGCCTTGGCCCGCTTCCTCGGCAGGTGCAGCACGGCGGTGACCAGCGCGAGGGCGACCGCGCCGAGCGGCAGGTTGATGTAGAAGGCCCAGCGCCAGCCCCAGTTGTCGGTGATGGTGCCGCCGACCAGCGGGCCGCCGATCATGGCGAGCGCCATGACACCGGCCATCATGCCCTGGTACTTGCCGCGCTCCCGCGGCGGGATCAGGTCGCCGATGATCGCCATGACGCCGACCATGAGACCGCCGGCGCCGAGGCCCTGCACGGCCCGGAACCCGATCAGCTGGCCCATGTCCTGGGCCATGCCGCTCAGCGCCGAACCGATCAGGAAGATCACGATGGAGCTGAGGAACGCGCCCTTGCGCCCGTACATGTCGCCGAGCTTGCCCCACACCGGGGTGGAGGCCGCCGTGGCCAGGGTGTAGCCGGTGACGACCCAGGAGAGGTGCTCCAGGCCGCCGAGTTCTCCCACGATCGTGGGCATCGCCGTGCCCACGATCATGTTGTCCAGCATCGCGAGCATCATCGCGATCATGAGTGCGAGCAGCACCACCCGCACGCTTCTGGGCTGTTTGCCCTCTGTGATGTCTTCGACCGTGTCCGCCATCGTTCTTCCACTCCCCCAGCGACGGCTAGCACTTACTTGCCGCCCGGCTAGTTCACTACACTGGGAAGGTAGACGGGTCACTAGCCGGTCGTCAAGTAAGTTTCCGCGGGAGCGCGAGGAGTACGAGGATGGGCGTCACCATGGACGGCACCAAGCAGCAGCGCCGCGGCAACACCCGCCAGCGCATCCAGGACGTGGCGCTGGCCCTCTTCGCGGAGCAGGGGTACGAGAAGACCTCCCTGCGGGAGATCGCCGAGCGCCTCGACGTCACCAAGGCGGCTCTGTACTACCACTTCAAGACCAAGGAAGAGATCATCGTCAGCCTCTTCGAGGATCTGACGCAGCCGATCGAGGAACTGATCGAGTGGGGCCGGGGGCAGCCGCACACGCTGGAGACCAAGCAGGCGATCGTACGGCGGTACAGCGAGGCTCTGGCCGGTGCGGAACCCCTCTTCCGCTTCATGCAGGAGAACCAGGCGACGGTGCGGGAACTGCGCATCGGCGACACCTTCAAGGACCGGATGCGCGGCCTGCGGGACATCCTCATCGACCCCGAGGCGGAGCTGGTCGACCAGGTGCGTTCGGTCAGCGCGATGTTCACGCTGCACGCGGGGATGTTCGTGCTGCAGGACCTGGAAGGCGACTCCGAGAAGAAGCGCGAGGCCGTTCTCGAAGTCGCCCTGGACCTGGTCACGCAGGCGCACGAGCACGCCCGCCCGAAGGGGTAGGCCCGCCACCGAGCCGGACGACCGCGGTCCGGACGGCCGGGCCGGCGGGTCAGACCTTCACGCCCTTGGAGCGCAGGAACGCGACCGGGTCGATGGCGGAGCCGTAGTTCGGGGTCGTGCGGATCTCGAAGTGCAGGTGCGGCCCGGTGGAGTTGCCGGTGGAGCCGGACAGGGCTATGTGCTGGCCGGTGCGGACGACCTGGCCGATCTTGACGTCGATCCGGGACAGGTGCGCGTACTGCGAGTAGAGGCCGCTGCCGTGCTTGATGACGATGGCGTTGCCGTACGCCGGGCCGTCGCCGGCGCCGTTCGGGCCGGCCTTGACGACGGTGCCGCCGTGCGCGGCGACGACCTCGGTTCCGGTCGGCACGGCGAAGTCCTGGCCGCTGTGCTTGGCGACCCAGTGGCTGCCCGACTGGGCGAAGCCGGCCGACAGCGTGTACTTCTTCACCGGGTCGACCCAGGAAGCGGCGGGAGCGCCGGCGGCGCCGGCCACCCCGGTCCCCAGCACGGCCGTGGCGCCGACTCCGGCGGCCAGGACGGCCACGCGGGTGCGGAGCGAGGACGGACGGGACGAGCGGGACGTGAAGCGCTGGAACATCGAGACCTCGTGAACTCGGAAACAGGTCGGCCACCTGGCGCACTGACGTCCGAAGCGGCCATCCCTTGGTAACCGAGCACCCCATGAGCTCCCAAAACGCCCCAATACGGCACCGGGTAGTAGGTGACGGTGAAACCAACCACCTTCTTGACAGGTGCGGAGCCCGGCGGTCACCGCTCCTGACAGCGCCTTTTCGCTTCGCGCCACCCGGAGGGGAATGTCCCTTTTATCCATCTATATGATCCCACGATGCCTCTTAGTAGGCCCTTTACCGCCTGTGCTGCTTATCACCGGCCGCCCCGTCCGGCCGGCCGAGAAATGTGATGCAGGCCTCTAGGCGCCTACCGTCCGGTAACCCTACGGTTCCCCTCGCGCCACCCTCGCCTCAGATCATGCCCCTGACATTCAGACGCGCACGGACGCGCGTACGGACGTGAGAGGACCCCCCGATGACCAGACGCCCCTGGGCGCACCGCATCTCCGTGACCGCCGTCTCCGTGGCCGCCCTGGCCGCACTGGCCGTCCCGGCCCGGGCGGCGACCGCGGCCGGCCCCACCGCCTTACCTCCCGCCGCCGTCCACAGCCCCGGCGCCGCCCCGGCCGCTGCCGGCTCCGCCGCTTCCGCCGCCTCCGCCGCTTCCGCCGCTTCCGCCGCTTCGGTCGACTACGCCACCTGGCAGCAGGACTGCCGGGCGGTCATGGCCCAGGCCCGGCCGTACCTCGAGGCCCGCATCGCCGCCGCCCGGCCGGGCGAGAAGCAGGCCATCGTCCTCGACGTCGACAACACCGCGCTGGAGACCGACTTCGGCTTCAGCTACCCCCAGCCGGCCAACCGGCCCGTCCTGGACGTCGCCGCGTACGCCCAGGAGCACGGCGTCTCCCTCTTCTTCGTCACCGCCCGCCCGGGCATCCTCTCCTGGCCCACCGAGTACAACCTCGAACACGACGGCTACGACGTCACCGGCCTCTACGTCCGCGGGCTCTCGGACCTGTTCCAGGACGTCGCCGCCTACAAGACCGCCCAGCGCGCCGACATCGAGAAGCAGGGCTACACGATCATCGCGAACATCGGCAACAGCCCCACGGACCTGTCCGGCGGCCACGCCGAGAAGACCTTCAAACTTCCGGACTACGACGGGCAGTTGTCGTAACCCGAGGCTGCGCAGGGGGCGGCCGCGGCCGTATCCTTGCCGTGGCCGTACGACCACGGGGGGGGTGGCGGGTGGAGCCGGCGCTGCTGGGGAGCAAACTGGCGTCCGCCTCGATCGGCCCGCTGGTGCGGAAGCTGTTCGTCCAGGACGGGCCGGGCGCCGGACTGGTCGACCAGCCGGTACGGCTCTCGGCGCTCGTGTCCTTCCGGGGCGAGAAGCGGACGCTGACCGAGAAGGAGGTCCACCGGCTGGCCGAGCGGATCGTGGCGCGGGCTGTCCGGTCGCCGGGCGAACCCCCGTTCCCCGGCGACGAACAGACCGCGGTCGCCGATGTGCTCGCCCGGCGTCTGCTCGCCCTCGGCGACCTCGACATGGACGACGTGCAGGCCGTGCACCTCGGCGCCGCCGAACTGGCCCGACAGCTGCGCCACCGGTCCGGCTTCATGATCCACCACGGCCTGTCGGCCGACGCCCGCCACTTCCTGGACTCCGCCACCGAGTGGGCCTGCCTGCAGATCCTGGAGTTCTTCACCCAGCGCTCGACGTTCGTGGCCCGCACCCTGGTCGAACAGAGCCGCGCCCAGGCCGAGCTCATCGCGAAGGTCGACGAGCTGATCGGCCGCACCGCGCGCCCCGGCACCCGCGACACGGCCTTCGAACGCCGCTACCTGCCGTACGTCGCCCAGCACCACAACCACATCACCATCTACGGCATCGACCTGCGCGACTCCCCCGACCGCTGGCCGCTGGAGGTCGCCTACCTGAGCCTGGAGGCGACGGCGGCACCGGACCGGGCGGCGGACCTGGAACCCCACGAGCGCCCGTCCGCCGCCGTCGGGCGGCTGTCCGCCGAGGAGGCCCTGGCCGGCGACTCCCGCGTGCTGCTGCGCGGCGACGCCGGCTCCGGCAAGACGACGCTGGTGCAGTGGCTGGCGGTCACCGCGGCCCGCGACGGCCACCGCATCCCGTACGTCCTCCCGCTGCGCACCCTGGTCCGCACCGGCCCGCTCCCGGCCCCGGCCGGCTTCCTCCAGGCGGTGAGCTGCCCGCTGACTCCTCCGGAGGGGTGGAGCGAGCGCGTGCTGGCGGCGGGCCGCGCCCTGGTCCTGGTGGACGGCCTGGACGAGATCCCGGCCGCCGACCGCCACCGCACCCGTGACTGGCTGCGCGCCCTGCTCGCCGCCTACCCGGGCAACGCCTGGCTGCTGACCTCCCGCCCGACCGCCGTACGCCCCGACTGGCTCGCCCAGGAGGGCTTCCGGGAACTGACCCTAACCCCCATGCGCCGCCCGGAGATCGCCACGTTCGTCCACCGCTGGCACCGGGCGGCGCAGGCCCCGACGTACGCGGGGCCGCTCCTCGACGCCCTGCGCACCAAACGCGACCTGGCCCGCCTGGCCACCAACCCCCTGATGTGCGGCCTGATCTGCGCCCTGCACCGGGAGCGCCGGGGCTATCTGCCCACCGGCCGCAAGGAGCTGTACGACGCCGCTCTCACCATGCTGCTCGCGCGTCGGGACCGGGAGCGGGGCCTGCAGGCCGAGCTGGGCGAGGAAGTGCAGCTGGAACTGCTCCAGCGGCTGGCCTACGCGCTGGTGCTCAGCGGCCGCACGGAGATGGACCTCGGCACGGCCGAGGGGATCGTGGAGCGCTGTCTGCCCGCGGTCGCGTCGGCGCCGGGGGACGCGGCGACGGTGCTGCGGGACCTGCTGCTGCGCAGCGGCCTGCTCCGGCAGCCTGCCGAGGGCGTGGTCGACTTCGTCCACCGCACCTTCCAGGACTACCTGGGAGCCCGCTACGCCGTGGAGGAGGGCCACCTGGACGTCCTGACAGCCCACGCCGACGACACCCAGTGGGAGGACGTCATCCGCATGGCGGTGGCTCACGCCCGGCCGCGGGAACGGGCGACGGTGCTGCGGCGGCTGCTGTCCGGGGACTCCCCCCGGCGCGCCCTGCTCGCCCTGGCCTGCCTGGAGCACGCGGCGGCCCTGGAACCGGGCGTGCGGGCCGAGGTGGAGGCACGAGCCGCCGCGCTGATCCCCCCGCGTACGGTGGACGACGCCCGCGCCCTGGCCGAGGCCGGTCCGCTGGTGCTGGAACTGCTGCCGGGGCCCGAGGGGCTCACGGACGAGGAGGCGCGGGGCGTCACGGTCACCGCCTCGATCCTCGGGGCGGAGGAACCCGACGGGGCCCTGGCGGTGCTGCGGCGCTTCCGCGAGCACCCCGATCTGGGCGTGCGGCGGCAGCTCGTCGGGACGTGGGGCCGGTTTCCCGCCGGGGAGTACGCGACCGAGGTGCTGGACCACCTCGCCCGGGCGGAACTGATGATGATCTGCGAGTCGGAGGAGCAGCGCGCGGCTCTGGCCCGGATGCGGCCGTGGCCCAGCCTCACGATCCGGGGCGCACACCCGGTGGAGGACATCCTGGCCGCCGCGCCGGCGCCCGAGGTGGTGACGTCGCTGAGTCTCACGGGGAACCCCCGCCTCACCGATCTGGGCGCCCTGTCGCCGTTCAGCTCGCTGACCAAGCTGTGGGTCGACGACTGCCCCGCGGCACACGGCGTGGAGAGACTGCGCGCTCTGCCGCTCACGCTGTTCGGCTGCTCGGGTCTCGCCGATATGGCAGGGCTGCGCTTCCTGCGGTCGCTCACCGCGATCACGGTGAGCCAGGAACTGCCCGGCGACAGTCTCACCGACAGCCTGCCGGTCGACGCACCGCTGGAGTTCCTCTTCCTCGGCGCGCACAGCACCGACCGGACGGGCTTGCGAGGACTGCACGACCTGACGGGTCTGCACGTGCTGAGCCTCGGGCCGCTGACGCGACCGCCGACTGCCGGCGACTGGCGGGAGACCGCCCGGCTTCCGGGACTGACCGACCTCTACCTGAACGCGAGCATCCTCCGGGACTTCCCCGACTCGCTCGCGCGGATGCCGGAGCTGCCCGGTGTCGAGACCCTCCGTGTGCCCATGATGCTCGGCACCGAGGACCTCTCCGGCCTTGCCTCCCGGTTGCCGGGAGTGCGCACGGTGCTTCTGTCGAGCCGGCACGGGCACACCTTCCCGCTCTCCCGCTTCGCCGGCCTCTTCCCCGATGCGGACGTCACCCTGGACCGCCTCTGAGAACGCCGGAAGGGGCCGGTGCCCGAAGGCACCGGCCCCTGTCGCTCGGCGGATTGCGCCGGAGTCCTACTCCTTGGTCAGGTTGGGACCGGCCCCACCCGCGGCCTGCTCGATCGGCGGGACGTCCGGCAGAGCCGACTTCTCCTCACCCCGGAAGGTGAAGGTGGCGGCGTCGCCCTCGCCCTCGGTGTCCACGACCACGATGTGACCGGGGCGCAGCTCACCGAAGAGGATCTTCTCCGAGAGGGTGTCCTCGATCTCGCGCTGGATCGTGCGGCGCAGCGGCCGGGCGCCCAGCACCGGGTCGTAGCCCTTCTTGGACAGCAGCTCCTTGGCGGACTGGGAGAGCTCGATGCCCATGTCCCGGTCCTTCAGGCGCTCGTCCACCTTGCCGATCATCAGGTCGACGATCCGCAGGATGTCCTCCTGCGTCAGCTGCGGGAAGACGACCACGTCGTCGACGCGGTTGAGGAACTCGGGGCGGAAGTGCTGCTTCAGCTCGTCCGACACCTTGTTCTTCATGCGCTCGTAGTTGGTCTTCGTGTCGCCCGAGGCGGCGAAGCCCAGGTTGAAGCCCTTGGAGATGTCCCGGGTGCCGAGGTTGGTCGTCATGATGATGACCGTGTTCTTGAAGTCCACGACCCGGCCCTGGGAGTCGGTCAGGCGACCGTCCTCCAGGATCTGCAGCAGCGAGTTGAAGATGTCCGGGTGGGCCTTCTCGACCTCGTCGAAGAGGACGACGGAGAACGGCTTGCGGCGGACCTTCTCGGTCAGCTGGCCGCCCTCTTCGTAGCCCACGTAGCCGGGGGGCGAACCGAAGAGACGCGACACCGTGTGCTTCTCGCTGAACTCCGACATGTCGAGGGAGATCAGCGCGTCCTCGTCGCCGAAGAGGAACTCGGCGAGCGCCTTGGACAGCTCGGTCTTACCGACACCGGACGGGCCGGCGAAGATGAACGAACCACCCGGACGCTTCGGGTCCTTCAGGCCCGCGCGCGTACGGCGGATCGCCTTCGACAGCGCCTTCACGGCGTCGTTCTGGCCGATGACCCGCTTGTGCAGCTCCTCCTCCATGCGGAGCAGGCGGCTGGACTCCTCCTCGGTCAGCTTGAAGACCGGGATGCCGGTGGCCGTGGCGAGGACCTCGGCGATCAGCTCGCCGTCGACCTCGGCGACGACGTCCATGTCGCCGGCCTTCCACTCCTTCTCCCGCTTGGCCTTGGCGGCCAGGAGCTGCTTCTCCTTGTCGCGCAGGGAGGCGGCCTTCTCGAAGTCCTGCGAGTCGATCGCGGACTCCTTGTCCCGGCGGACGGCGGCGATCTTCTCGTCGAACTCGCGCAGGTCCGGCGGAGCGGTCATCCGGCGGATGCGCATCCGGGAGCCGGCCTCGTCGATCAGGTCGATCGCCTTGTCCGGCAGGAAGCGGTCCGAGATGTACCGGTCGGCCAGGGTGGCCGCCTGGACCAGGGCCTCGTCCGTGATGGAGACGCGGTGGTGCGCCTCGTACCGGTCGCGCAGGCCCTTGAGGATCTCGATCGTGTGCGGCAGGGACGGCTCGGCGACCTGGATGGGCTGGAAGCGGCGCTCCAGGGCGGCGTCCTTCTCCAGGTGCTTGCGGTACTCGTCCAGCGTGGTGGCGCCGATCGTCTGCAGCTCACCGCGGGCCAGCATCGGCTTCAGGATGGAGGCCGCGTCGATGGCGCCCTCGGCGGCGCCCGCACCGACCAGCGTGTGCAGCTCGTCGATGAACAGGATGATGTCGCCGCGGGTGCGGATCTCCTTGAGCACCTTCTTCAGGCGCTCCTCGAAGTCACCGCGGTAGCGGGAGCCGGCGACCAGGGCGCCGAGGTCGAGGGTGTAGAGGTGCTTGTCCTTGAGCGTCTCGGGCACCTCGCCCTTGACGATGGCCTGGGCGAGGCCCTCGACGACGGCGGTCTTGCCGACGCCGGGCTCACCGATCAGCACCGGGTTGTTCTTGGTACGGCGGGACAGCACCTGCATGACCCGCTCGATCTCCTTCTCGCGCCCGATGACCGGGTCGAGCTTGGACTCACGAGCGGCCTGGGTGAGGTTCCGGCCGAACTGGTCCAGGACGAGAGAGGTCGAGGGGGTGCCCTCGGCCGGGCCGCCCGCGGCGGCGGTCTCCTTGCCCTGGTAACCGGAGAGCAGCTGGATGACCTGCTGCCGCACCCGGTTGAGGTCTGCGCCCAGCTTGACCAGGACCTGGGCGGCGACGCCCTCGCCCTCACGGATCAGGCCGAGCAGGATGTGCTCCGTGCCGATGTAGTTGTGGCCCAGCTGAAGGGCCTCGCGGAGCGACAGCTCCAGGACCTTCTTGGCACGGGGGGTGAAGGGGATGTGCCCGGACGGGGCCTGCTGGCCCTGGCCGATGATCTCCTCCACCTGCTGGCGGACCGCCTCAAGCGAAATGCCGAGGCTCTCCAGGGCCTTAGCGGCGACACCTTCGCCCTCGTGGATGAGACCCAGGAGGATGTGCTCGGTGCCGATGTAGTTGTGGTTGAGCATCCGGGCTTCTTCCTGAGCCAGGACGACAACCCGCCGCGCGCGGTCGGTGAACCTCTCGAACATCGTTAATCGCTCCTCAGAGCGGTCAGGCAGTGGGGGGAACTTCCCCTCCCTGTCCTTCCGCAGCTTAGTCCCGCGAGCGGGGACCGCTCATTCCAACTGCCGACACCGTCGATGGCCTCCTGACCCCGAACGCCGACATCTGCTCCAACCCGATGGTGCGAGACGATGTTCCCGCAGGCCAGGCAGTTACCCCAGTCGCCAGTACGCCGATGGCGAACGTGAGACGGCCCGTCCTGCATGTCGCCCCCTCCCACTAGGCATGTCTTACCCGCGGGGACTGACACTCCATGCCGTGCGGGCCCGTTCCCTCCGCTATGGGCGAACAACCTCGCGCCTCCCCCGAGCCTCACGGGCCCCCGCCCCCGGCACTGTGCGCAGCTGGTGGGGCACCCAGCGTAACTCCGCGGCCGCTCCGGCGGTTGCACGGGCATGCGCGGCTCAGTTCCGACGACCTCCACGCTCCCCCTTCCCCGCCGGCCCCTCGGTCCGGATGCACCGGCGGCCGCTTGTCGCGCGGCCGGCCCCGAGGACCGGGCCCGGCTCTGGTACGAGAACGTCCTGGGCTGGCCGACAGTGCCCGGGCGGCCGCTCCGGCTGCGCGCCGGGGTGCTGTTCGACGTGCTGGACGTACCGGCCGAGGCGGGCGCGGGGGGACTGCGCCACCTGGCGCCGGGCTCTCCGGTGGCGCTCAGCGGCGACCGGATGCGGCTGCTGGTGGCCGCGGGCAGCGCGGAGGAGCTGCCGGGCCTGCTGGACTGGCTGGAGTGGGGCGCCGTGACGCTGGACCTGCGGATCCTGGGCGCGGGCGCCACGCTGGAGGCCCCGCCGCCGCCCGCGGGGGCGGCCGGGGAACCGGTGCAGGGGGCCGCCGTGTGGCTGCGGCCCCCTGGGCCGGGGTGCGTGGCCGATGCCGCGCTGCCGGCCATGCCGGCCGTGGGGCGCGAGGGGAGCGCCCCCGACCTGGTACGACTCGTGGACACGGTGGCAGCGCTGTGTCACCGGGCCCGGCTGCGGCGCGCGTGCGCCGGGCCGGCCGCCGGCCGGCGGGATCAGCCGTTGGCCTTCTCGTAGGCCTCGCGAATGGACGCGGGCACCCGGCCGCGGTCGTTGACCTCGTAACCGTTCTCCTTCGCCCACGCGCGGATCGCCGCGGTGTCCTGGTTGCCGCCGGACGCGGCACGCGCCTTTCCACGTCCGCCGGCGGCACGGCCACCGGTACGACGACCGCCCTTCACATAGGGCTCGAGAAGGCTGCGCAGCTTGTCCGCATTGGCAGTCGTGAGATCGATCTCGTACGTCTTGCCGTCCAGCGCGAACGTCACGGTCTCGTCCGCCTCGCCGCCGTCGAGGTCGTCGACAAGAAGGACCTGAACCTTCTGTGCCACCGCATTTCCTTTCATCGATAACGTTGAGGGCCAGGGGTGTGCGGCGTCCGCCGTTTCGCCGCCCCTGTTATATGCAGTACTGCAGTACGTCGGAAAGCAAACCGCTTTTGCCCGAAAAACACAAACCCCCGGGAGTCACCGAGCGGACCGGCCCCGCCCGGAAACGTACGCGTTTCGGACATAGGGCACCCTGTCAATGACGATCACAGATGCAGAAGCATCCGGCTGTTGCCCAAGGTGTTCGGTTTCACTCGTTCGAGGCCCAGGAACTCCGCGACGCCCTCGTCATAGGAACGCAACAGCTCGGCGTAGACATCGGTGTCCACCGGCGTCTCCCCGATCTCGACGAAGCCGTGCTTCCCGAAGAAGTCCACTTCGAAGGTCAGGCAGAAAACCCGGCGGACGCCGAGCCAGCGCGCGGTCTGGAGCAGCTTCTCCAGCACCTGGTGGCCGACGCCGGCCCCCTTGAGGCCGGGCTTCACCGCCAGGGTGCGGACTTCGGCGAGGTCCTCCCACATGACGTGCAGCGCACCGCAGCCGACCACCTCGGCGTTGTCGTCGCGTTCCGCGACCCAGAACTCCTGGATGTCCTCGTAAAGCGTGACTGTCGCTTTGTCGAGCAGGATGCCGTCGCGGACGTAGGCGTCGAGGAGGCGGCGCACGGCGGGGACATCGCTGGTCCGGGCCCGCCGGACGGTGATGGCTTTTGCGGAGACTTCGGGGCGCTCTGCTGACATGAGCGGACGCTATCGCCCGTCCGCGCCCTCCGCCGAGCCGGGGTTCTCCCCGTGCGGGGCTTCACGGGCTTCCTCTTGCCGCGGGCGGGCTTGTGCGGCTTCCCGGGTTTCTTCCGGCCCCTGGACGATGCGCACGGCGTCCCTGAGCGCCTGGCGCTGTTCGTCGCTCATCATCCCGAAGAACGCGACGAGAGCGGCGGCCGGGTTGTCGCTCTGCGACCAGGCGTCGTTCATCAGGGCGGCGGCGTAGGCGGCGCGTGTGGACACGGCCTCATATCGATAGGCCCGCCCTTCCGCCTCGCGGCGGACCCAGCCCTTCTGATGGAGATTGTCCAAAACGGTCATCACGGTGGTGTACGCGATGGAGCGTTCCCGCTGGAGGTCTTCCAGGACTTCTCGGACGGTCACCGGGCGGTTCCACTTCCACACCCGCGTCATGACCGCGTCTTCGAGTTCTCCCAGGGGCCTAGGCACACCTCAGAACCATAGTGCTCGTTCCCGACATCGGCGTGCCGAACAGGCGCTAGAGGCGCAAACACCCACAAAAGGTGCATACGACCCCGAAAGCGGGGCGCGCGCAGGCGCGCGGAGAGGCGTGCCGGAAGCCGTACGCCCCGGCGGTCCGGGGGCCGGTCAGCGGTCAGGCGTCGCCGCGGGCGGAGGGGGTGCGCGCACCTTCCGCCTGCGCGAGGGCCGCGTCGACGGCCGCGTCCTCCTTGGCCTTGGCGGCCCCGCCCTGGGTCTTCACGATCACCCTGACCACACCGATGAACAACGCGGCCATGACGACCGGGGGCACGAGCGCGGAGACATAGTCCATGCCTCCAGAGTAGCCACGGGGGACCGGGCGAAAGGGGCGGGGTGCGCGAACCACCCGCCCGGCGGAGCGGGGGCCGGCGCCAGGTCAGCCCGCGGCCAGCCGGCGGGACTCCGGCTTCTCGGGCCGCGCCGGCTTGCGGCGCGGGAAGACCTCGCCCGGCGTGGGGATGGGCCGCTTCGGGGCGGCCGGCGCCGGAGCGGGCCGCTCGGCGGGCGCCGGGGCGGATCCCGGCCGGGGCTTGCGCGCGGGCTCGGCGGGCGCCGCGGGCCGCTCCTCGCCCTGGCGGACCCCCGGCTCCCCCGCGCCGCCCGCAAGGGCCAGCAGGCGCGTCCGGGCGGGCGGCACCGCCGGCGCCGGCACCGTCCGCGCGCCCTGCGCGAACCGGGCCCGCACGTCCTGCTCGGCCAGCGCCCGGCAGCGGTCCAGCAGCGCGGCCGCCGCGGGGTTGCCGCGCAGCGCCCGGAGCGCGGCGAGATCGCCGGGCGTCGGCCGGTGCCCGGCCCCGAGCGCCTCCTCCAGCAGGGTCAGGTAGCCGGTGACGCTGCCCGGCAGCGCGGCCCGGTAGCGGCCCAGGTCGGCCAGCAGGAAGGCGCGCAGCTTGGCCCCCTCGCGCACCGCCTCGTCGAGGGACTCGGCGAGGCGGAAGCAGTCCTGCACGTCCTCGGCGGAGGCGTGGCCGGGGTGGAGGGCGAGGGCGAGGGCGCGGCGGAGCACACGCAGCTCCTCCGCGCCGAACACCATGCCGCCGCGGGATCCGTATGGCGTGGGCATGCGGCGACGCTAGCGCTAATCGGACAAAAGCGATCAATAACGGCGTTGCCGCTCCGCGTGTCGCTCCCGGTTTCCCTCGTCCGGGGTCACCCTTCCGGGTCGCGTCCGGGAGCGCAGCGCGCGTGCCGCGCCCCCCGGCTCACAGCCGTGACACGTTCCGCTCGTACACCAGCCGCAGCCCGATGAGCGTCAGCCACGGCTGGTGCTCGTCGATCACGGAGGACTCGCCGAGCACCATCGGCGCGAGCCCGCCCGTGGCGATCACCGTGACGTCGTCCGGGTCGTCGGCCAGCTCCCGCGCCATCCGGCTGACCACCCCGTCGACCTGGCCGGCGAAGCCGTACACGATGCCCGCCTGCATGGCCTCGACGGTGTTCTTGCCGATCACGTTCCGGGGCCGGGCCACCTCGATCTTCCGCAGCTGGGCGGCCTTCACACCGAGGGCCTCCACCGAGATCTCGATGCCCGGCGCGATCACCCCGCCGACGTACTCGCCCCGCGCGGAGACCGCGTCGAAGGTGGTCGCCGTGCCGAAGTCGACGACGATCGCCGGCCCGCCGTACAGCTCGTTCGCCGCGACCGCGTTGATGATGCGGTCGGCGCCGACCTCCTTGGGGTTGTCGAACTGGATCGGCACGCCGGTCTTCACGCCCGGCTCCACCAGGACGGCGGGCACGTCGCCGTAGTAGCGCCGGGTGACCTCGCGCAGTTCGTGGAGCACCGAGGGGACGGTCGCGCAGATGGCGATGCCGTCGATGCCGTCGCCCAGCTCCTCGCCGAGCAGCGGGTGCATGCCCATCAGGCCCTGCAGCAGCACCGCGAGCTCGTCCGCCGTGCGGCGCGCGTCCGTGGAGATGCGCCAGTGCTCGACGATGTCCTCGCCGTCGAACAGCCCGAGGACGGTGTGCGTGTTGCCGACGTCGATCGTGAGGAGCATGACCGTTACTCCGCCTCGCGCAGGTCCAGGCCGATGTCCAGGACCGGCGAGGAGTGGGTGAGCGCGCCGACGGCCAGGAAGTCCACACCGGTCTCGGCGTACGCGCGCGCGCCCGCGAGCGTCAGCCGCCCGGAGGCCTCCAGCAGCGCCCGGCCGCCGACGATGCCGACGGCCTCCTCGCACTCGCCCGGCGTGAAGTTGTCCAGCAGGATCAGGTCGGCGCCCGCGTCCACGGCCTCGCGCAGCTGGTGCAGGGTGTCGACCTCCACCTCGATCGGCACGTCCGGGAAGGCCTCCCGCACGGCCTGGAAGGCCTGCGCGACGCCGCCGGCGGCGACCACGTGGTTGTCCTTCACCAGGGCCGCGTCCGACAGCGACATGCGGTGGTTGACGCCCCCGCCGCAGCGGACGGCGAACTTCTCCAGGGAGCGCAGGCCCGGCGTCGTCTTCCGGGTGTCCCGCACGCGCGCCTTGGTGCCCTCCAGGGCGTCCGCCCACGCGCGCGTGGCGGTCGCGATCCCGGACAGCCGGCACAGGATGTTCAGCGCGCTGCGCTCGGCGGTGAGCAGGTCGCGCGTGCGCGTGGTGACCGACAGCAGCTTCTGCCCGGCCTCGACCCGGTCGCCGTCCTCCACGTGCCGCTCGACCTCGAACTCGTCCGTGCAGACCACGGAGAGCACGGCCTCGGCGACCCTCAGGCCGGCCACGACGCCCGCCTCGCGCGCGGTGAAGTCCGCGGTGGCCACCGCGTCCTCGGGGATGGTGGCGACGGTGGTCACGTCCACGCCGCCGTCCAGGTCCTCTTGGACGGCGAGGTTGGCGATGTCCTCGACCTCGACCGGGTCGAGCCCGGCGGCGGCCAGCAGCTCGGCGAGCGCGGGGTCCAGCCCGCACTCCGGATACTCCTCGTCGCCCTCCGCGCCGCAGGCGCAGCCGTCGCCGCAGCCGCCGGTCGGGGCGAGGGGAAGGTGCTCGGTGCTCACGTCTGTCACTGCTCCTGGGGGCGCTGGTCGGGCCGGGTCGGGGGGAAGTCTGCGGTGTCGGTGGTGCGTACGGCCAGCGCGTGGTCCGGGTCGAGCCGTACGACGATGTGGCGCCGCCAGCGGGTGTCGTCGCGGTCGGCGTGGTCCTCGCGCCAGTGGCAGCCGCGGGTCTCCTCGCGCAGCCGCGCGGCGGCGACCAGGACCCGGGCCACGCACAGGAGGTTCGTCGCCTCCCAGGTGTCCACGCCGGGCTCGGCGGTCTTGCCGTTCTGCTCCAGCGCCTCCCGGGCCTCGGCGTGCAGCCGCTGGAGCCGGTCCGCGGCCTTCTCCAGCGACTCCGCCGAGCGCAGCACACCGGCGCCCTCGGTCATGATCCGCTGGATGGCGAAGCGGGCCTCGGGGGTCAGCAGCGGGTGCGCGGGCCTTCCCGCGTCCGGCACGGGGGCGGGCACGCGCGCGTGGAGGCCGTCCACGGCGTGGGCGGCGGCGATGTCGGCGGCGATCCGCTCGGCGTACACGAGCCCTTCGAGGAGGGAGTTGGACGCGAGCCGGTTCGCGCCGTGCACGCCGGTGCACGCGACCTCGCCGCACGCGTACAGGCCGGGCACGGTGGTCCGGCCGTGGGCGTCGGTGCGCACGCCTCCGGAGGCGTAGTGGGCGGCCGGGGCGACCGGGACGGGCTCGGTGACCGGGTCGATGCCGTGGGCCCGGCAGGCGGCCAGGATCGTCGGGAAGCGGCGCTCCCACATGTCGGCGCCGAAGTGCCGGGCGTCGAGCCACATGTGCTCGGCGCCCTGCTCCTGCATCCGCCGCATGATGCCCTTGGCCACGATGTCCCGCGGCGCCAGCTCGGCCAGTTCGTGCCGTCCCAGCATGAAGCGCACGCCGTCGCCGTCGACCAGGTGGGCGCCCTCGCCGCGCACCGCCTCGGACACCAGCGGCTGCTGGCCCTCGGCGTCCGGGCCGAGGAACAGCACGGTCGGGTGGAACTGCACGAACTCCAGGTCGCTGACCTCCGCGCCCGCGCGCAGCGCCAGCGCGACGCCGTCACCGGTCGACACGGACGGGTTGGTGGTCGCGGAGAACACCTGGCCCATGCCGCCGGTCGCCAGGACCACCGCGGGGGCGTGCACCGCGCCGACGCCGTCGTGCTGCCCCTCCCCCATCACGTGCAGGGTGACCCCGGCCGTACGGCCCTCGGCGTCCGTCAGCAGGTCCAGCACCAGCGCGTTCTCGATCGTGCGCAGCCCGCGCGCGCGGACGGCCTCCACCAGCGCCCGGGAGATCTCCGCGCCGGTCGCGTCCCCGCCGGCGTGCGCGATCCGGCGGCGGTGGTGGCCGCCCTCGCGGGTGAGTTCCAGCTTGCCGTCGGAGGACTCGTCGAAGTGGGCGCCGGTGTCGATGAGCCGCCGTACCGCGTCGGGGCCCTCGGTGACGAGGATCCGCACGGCCTCCTCGTCGCACAGGCCCGCGCCCGCCACCAGGGTGTCCGCCAGGTGCTCCTCGGGTGTGTCGCCCTCGCCGAGGGCGGCGGCGATGCCGCCCTGCGCCCAGCGGGTGGAGCCGTCGTCCAGGCGGGCCTTGGTGACGACGACCGTCGTCAGGCCCGCGGCCTCGCAGCGCAGGGCCGCGGTCAGACCGGCCACCCCGGAGCCGACCACGACCACGTCCGCGGAGATGGCCCAGCCGGGGGCGGGCGCGTGCAGTCGTATGCCTGTGCTGGTCACGAGGCGGCTCCGAAGGTGAGGGGGAGGTTGTCGATCAGCCGGGTGGTGCCGACCCGGGCGGCGACGGCGAGAACGGCCTCGCCGGTGAAGTCGGCGCCGATCTCGGTGAAGTCGGCGGGGTCGACCAGCGCCAGGTAGTCCAGCTGGAGCGGCGGGTCGAAGCGGGCGGCCTCGTCCAGGACCTGGCGGGCGGCGGCGCGGACGGCCGCGGGGCCGCCGGGCGCGGCGGTGGCCACCGCGTGCGCGTCGGCGGCCGCGCGGGACTCCCCTATGGCGCTCAGCGCCTCGGCACGGGCGCGCGTGGAGGGCACCTCCCGGGCCCGCGCGCGCAGCGCCTCCTGCGCCGCGTGCCGGTCGCGGCCCGCGAACAGGGCACGGGACAGCGCGAGGGCGGTGCGGCGCTCGTCCGGCGAGAGGTAGCGGTTGCGGCTGGACAGGGCGAGCCCGTCCTCCTCGCGCACGGTCGGCACGGCGACGATCTCCACGCCGAAGTTCAGGTCCCGCACCATGCGCCGGATCAGGGCGAGCTGCTGGGCGTCCTTCTGCCCGAACAGGGCGACGTCGGGGCGGGTGAGGTGCAGCAGCTTGGCGACGACGGTGAGCATCCCGTCGAAGTGCCCGGGCCGCGAGGCGCCCTCCAGCCGCTCGCCCATGGGGCCCGCGGAGATGCGCACCTGGGGTTCGCCGCCCGGGTAGACCTCGTCCACGGAGGGCGCGAACACCGCGTCGGCGCCGGACTGCTCGGCCAGCTTCAGGTCGGCGTCCAGGGTGCGCGGATAGCGGTCCAGGTCCTCGCCCGCGCCGAACTGCAGCGGGTTGACGAAGACCGTGACGACGACCTCGCCGTCCGGGCCGGCGATCCGCCGTGCGGTGCGGATCAGGGTCGCGTGGCCCTCGTGCAGCGCGCCCATGGTCATCACGACGGCGCGGCGGCCGTGACGCACACGCGCGTGCAGCTCGTCGGCGGTGCTGAGCAGGGCGGTGGTCATCGGTCGTTCCCCTCGCTGCCGGTCGTGCCGTCGGTGCCGCTGTCGCCGTTCGGGCCCCTGTCGCCGTTCGGGCCGCCGTAGCCGTCGGGGCCGCTGTCGCCGTTTGGGCCGCCGGCGGGGTGGCCCGCGTCGGCGAGCACCCCGAGGAGGTCCTCGGCGAGCTCCGGCTTCAGCAGTCCGTGCGCGAGCGCCCGGTCGGCGGTCGCGCGGGCCATCGCCAGATAGCCGGCCACGGTCTGCGGAGAGTGCTTGCGCAACTCGGTGACGTGCGCGGCGACCGTGCCGGCGTCGCCGCGCGCGACCGGCCCGGTGAGGGCGGCGTCGCCCGAGCGCAGGGCGTTGTCCAGGGCGGCCCCGAGCAGCGGGCCGAGCATCCGGTCGGGCGCCGCCACGCCGGCCTGGCGCAGCAGCTCCATCGACTGGGCGACCAGGGTCACCAGGTGGTTGGCGCCGAGCGCGAGGGCCGCGTGGTACAGCGGGCGGTCCTGCTCGCTGATCCACTCCGGCTCGCCGCCCATCTCGATCACCAGCGCCTCGGCGGCGAGCCGCAGCTCCTCGGGCGCGGTGACGCCGAACGAGCAGCCGGCGAGGCGCTGCACGTCCACGGGGGTGCCGGTGAAGGTCATCGCCGGGTGCAGGGCCAGCGGCAGCGCGCCCGCGCGCAGGGCGGGGTCGAGCACCTTCGCGCCGTACCGGCCGGAGGTGTGCACGAGGAGCTGGCCGGGGCGGACGGCGCCGGTCCCGGCGAGGCCGGCCACGAGGCCGGGCAGGGCGTCGTCGGGCACCGTGAGCAGCACCAGGTCGGCGCGCGCGAGGACTTCGGCGGGCGACACCAGCGGGACGTCCGGGAGCATGGTCTCGGCGCGCCTGCGGGAGGCGTCGGAGACTCCGGAGACGGCCACCGGGCGGTGTCCGGCGAGCTGGAGGGACGCGGCCAGGACGGGGCCCACGCGACCGGCGCCGACGACGCCGACGGTGAGCCGCGCGGGGCGGTCCTTGAGGTCTGGCTGGTGGACTGTACTCACGCGACGGCGGCCTTCCCGTTCCAGTCCGCTCTGGGTACCGGACGATTTCTCGTCATGTTAACGCTATCGGGCGTGGCGGCGGCCGGCCGTCCACAGGCTGTGGGTTTCCCCACGTCTCCGGCGGACGGCGCCGCGGCAGGCCCCCGGGCGCCCGCGCCGGCCAAAACCCGGGCGCCCGCGCCGGGAGACCGGGGAGAACAGGACGCCGGTCCCGGGGGGAACCCGGACGCCGGTGCCGGGGAGAACCCGGGGCGCCTCCGGGAGAACCCGGGTGCCCGCGGCAGCGGGGGTGGGCATGATCCCGGCATGACGAAGACGGCTGAGCGGGACGACGGGCGGACGCTGCGCGAGCGGCGGGCGAACGCCTGCGGGACGGCCCGGCGCATCCTGGGGTGCGTGGGCTTCCGGGGCACGCGCCGCGACCGGCCGGCCTGGTCGGCGGAGACGGCACCGCAGGCCCGCGACCATGAGGAACCGGCGGACGTGTCACGGCGACGGGGTGGTCGCCGCGCCGGCCACCCGCTCGCCCAGAGCGGCGGCCGGGGTGCCCTGGGAGCGCGTGCCACCCCGGGACGCCGCACACCCACCAGTTCCGGGTCTGGCTGCCGTACCACCCCGGGGTCGGGGAGGAGGCCGCGGTGCGGCAGGCCGAGGAAACCTCGGTGCTGCTGTTTTCCGGCGCCCTCGGGCGGGGCGGCCCCGATCCGGCGTCCACGGAGGTGACGGTCGGCGGGGTCCGCGTCAGCCGTGGCCGCCCGCCCGCACCAGCCCCGTCTCGTACGCCAGCACGACCACCTGCACCCGGTCGCGCAGCCCGAGCTTGGTGAGGATGCGGCCGACATGGGTCTTCACCGTCGCCTCGCTCAGCACCAGCCGGGCGGCGATCTCGCCGTTGGACAGCCCCTGGGCGACCAGGACCATCACCTCGCGCTCCCGCTCGGTGAGCCGCTCCAGCTCCTTGTGCCGGGGCTCCTTCCCGGCGGAGGGCAGCATCGGCGCGAAGCGGTCCAGCAGCCGCCGGGTCGTGGAGGGCGCCACGACCGCGTCGCCGCTGTGCACGGCGCGGATGGCGGCCAGCAGATCACCGGGCGGCACGTCCTTGAGCAGGAAACCGGAGGCGCCCGCCTTCAGCCCGGAGAAGGCGTACTCGTCCAGGTCGAACGTGGTCAGGATGAGCACCTTCGGCGGGTCGGGCTCGGAGCAGATCCGCCGGGTGGCCTCGACGCCGTCCAGCTTCGGCATGCGGACGTCCATGAGGACGACGTCGACGGCGGTGGACCGCAGCGCCTGGAGCGCCTCCACGCCGTCGCCCGCCTCCGCGACGACCTCCATGTCCGGCTGGGCGGCGAGCACCATCCGGAACCCGGTGCGCAGCAGCACCTGGTCGTCGACGAGCATCACGCGGATCGTCATGGGGTCCTCTTCCGTGTTGGGGTGCCGCCTCCGCCGCTCGCGTGCCGTCTGCGGCGGCCGCCGGCAGGGTGGCGCGGGTGTCCGACAGGGGGTGCGGCGGGGTCAGTGCGCCGGCTTGAGCGGCAGCAGGGCGCTGATGCGGAATCCTCCGCCCGGACGCGGACCGGCGTCCAGGGTGCCGCCGACCATGCCGACCCGCTCCCGCATGCCGATCAGGCCGTGCCCCTGGCCGTCCAGGCCGCCCTCCTCGTACAGCTCGTGCGGGGCGCCCTTGCCGTCGTCCTCGACCAGCAGGCCGAGCCCGTCGTCGAAGTAGACCAGCCGCACGCTCGCGCCCGCGTCGGGCCCGCCGTGCTTGCGGGTGTTGGTGAGCGCCTCCTGCACGATCCGGTACGCGGTCAGCTCCACCCCGCTGGGCAGCGGGCGCGGGGTGCCCTCCACCTTGAAGTCGACGGGCAGGCCGGAGCTGCGGCACTGCTCGATGAGGTCGTCGATCTGCTCGACGTCGGGCTGCGGGACGTACTCGCCGCTCTCCTGGTGCTCCCCGGTGCGCAGCACGCCCAGCAGGCGGCGCATCTCGGCGAGGGCCTGACGGCCGGTGGAGGAGATCGTCTCCAGGGCCTTCCTGGCCTGGTCGGGTGCGGTGTCGAGGACGTAGGCGGCGCCGTCGGCCTGCACCACCATCACCGAGACGTTGTGCGCGACGACGTCGTGCAGCTCGCGGGCGATCCGGGCGCGCTCGGCGGCGACCGCGACCTTCGCCTGCGCCTCGCGCTCCTTCTCCAGGCGGGCCGCGCGCTCCTCCAGCTGGGCGAAGTAGGCACGCCGGGTGCGCATGGAGTCGCCGAGCACCCAGGCGAGCGCGAAGGGCACCGTCTGGAAGACCGCCATGGCGGCCTGCCCGAGGAACCCGGTGTGCTGGGCCGGCCAGCGGATCTGGGCGAGGGCCGCCGCGCAGAGGCTGACGGCGAGCGACAGCCGCGACGACCAGCGCGCCCCGATCATCGCGACCGTGTAGGTGATCACCAGCAGGGCGAAGTCGGCGGCGATCGTCTCCACGTCCAGGACCAGCTGGGCCAGCCCGGTCGCCAGGGCGAGCAGCAGCATCGGCTCGGGAAGACGGCGGCGCAGCGCCACGACGACGGACAGGACGGCGGACACGGCCATCCCGGCGGGAATCGTGCCGTGATGGCCCTGCACCCCGTCGAGATTGACCACGCTCATCCCGGACAGCCCGAACAGGACGACCGCCCAGAAGGCGTCGACCCAGGTCGGGTGGCGGCGGAGGAAGTCATAGAGGCGCTGCACGTAACCCAGAGTAGGGAAACCGGATGCGTGCAGGGGTCAACCGGAGGACCGATCCGCGCCCGGCGCGCGTACTCCGCAAGGTGGAGACCGTGATCATCTGTGCGCCTAGTCTGGAGCGGTGACGGACGGGACGACGACGCAGGACAGCCGCGGCGGCCACCGCCCGCGCGGCTGGCGCGCGGCGGCCGGGGCCGCGCTGTACGGACCGGGGGGCTTCTACCGGCGCCCGGAGGGGCCCGCCGGTCACTTCCGGACGTCCGTGCACGCCTCCGCGCTGTTCGCGCGGGCCGTGGCCCGGCTGCTGTGCCGGGTCGACGAGGCGCTCGGGCGGCCCGCTCGGCTGGACTTCGTCGACATGGGCGCCGGGCGGGGCGAGCTGGTCACCGGTGTGCTGGCCGCGCTGCCGCCCGAGGTGGCCGCCCGCACGCGTGCGTACGCCGTCGAGCTCGCCGGCCGCCCCGCCGGGCTGGACGCGCGGGTCACCTGGCTCAGCGAGCTCCCGGAGGCCGTCACCGGGCTGCTGTTCGCCAACGAGTGGCTGGACAACGTGCCCGTGGACGTCGTCGAGGTGGACCGCGCCGGGGTGCCCCGGCTGGTGCTGGTCGCGCAGGACGGCTCCGAGCGGCTGGGGGAGCCCGTGACGGGCGCGGACGCCGAGTGGCTCGCGCGCTGGTGGCCGCTGCCGGCCGAGGAGGGGCTGCGGGCGGAGATCGGACTGCCCCGGGACCGGGCCTGGGCGTCGGCCGTGGCGCGGGTGGTGCGGGGGCTGGCGGTGGCCGTGGACTACGCGCACACCCTGGACACGCGCCCCCCGTTCGGGACGCTCACCGGCTTCCGGGAGGGGCGCGAGACGGCGCCCGTGCCGGACGGCTCGTGCGACATCACGGCCCACGTCGCCCTTGACGCCTGCGCGGCGGCACCCGGCGCAGCGTCCGCGCCGCCCACCCCCGCGCCGCCGCCCCGGCACACCGGGACGACTCCCGCGTGCCCGACGCAGACGCCCGACCACCCGGCGACGCACACACCCCCGAGCCCGGCGAACATCCCCGGCCACCCCGCGACGACGCCCGCAGACCCGACGACCACGCCCACAGACCCGACGCCGACGCCCGACCACCCGACGACGGCACCCGCGGACCCGGCGACCACGCCCCAGCGCACCCGGACCGCTCCCACCCCAGCGACGCACACGCCCCCGAGCCCGGCGCACACCCCCGGCCACCCCGCGACGACACCCGCAGACCCGACGACCGCGCCCGCAAACCCGACGCAGACGCCCGACCACCCGGCGACCGCACCCGCGGACCCGGCGACCGCGCCCCAGCGCACCCGAACGGCTCCCACCCCAGCGACGCACACGCCACCGAGCCGGGCGCACACGCCCACGGACCCGGCACAGACTTCCCGTCACCCCGCGACGACTCCTGAAGACCCGACACCGGCACCCGCACACCGGACGACCGCGCCCCAGCGCACCCGGACCGCTCCTACCCCGGCGACGCACACGCCCCCGAGCCCCACCCACACCCCCGGCCACCCCGCGACGCCACCCGCAGAACCGACGCCGACACCCGCGAACCCGACGACCGCGCCCGCGGACCACGCGACGACGGTCGGCCGCGCTGCGCCGGCGCCCGCCGGAGCGGGGCGCGCGCTTCCCGCCGCACGCCTGCTCACGCAGCGCGCCGCCCTGCGCGCTCTGGGGATCACCGGCGCGCGGCCCCCGCTCGCGCTGGCCTCCACGGATCCCGCCGCCTATGTGCGCGCCCTGGCCGGCGCGGGCGAGGCCGCCGAGCTCACCGCCCCCGGCGGGCTCGGGGACTTCGGCTGGCTGGTCCAGCCGGTCGGCATCGCGGACCCGCTGGCCCCGGACCCGCCCGCCCGCGGCCCGCGGACCGGGCCCGGCTGACCGGCGCGGCCGCGGACCGCTACTTGTCGATGTCGCCGACCACGAAGAACATCGAGCCCAGGATCGCCACCATGTCCGCCACCAGCGTCCCCGGCAGCAGCTCGGTCAGCGCCTGGATGTTGTTGTACGACGCCGAGCGCAGCTTCAGCCGGTACGGGGTCTTCTCGCCCTTGCTGACCAGGTAGTAGCCGTTGATGCCGAGCGGGTTCTCGGTCCACGCGTAGGTGTGGCCCTCGGGCGCCTTCAGCACCTTCGGCAGCCGCTGGTTGATCGGACCGGGCGGCAGCTCGGCGAGCCGGTCCAGGCAGGCGTCGGCAAGGTCCAGCGCGTTGTGCGTCTGCTCCAGCAGCACCTCGAAGCGTGCCAGGCAGTCGCCCTCGCCGCGGGTGACGACCTTCAGCGTGTCCTGGAGGTCGCCGTAGGCCAGGTACGGCTCGTCGCGGCGCAGGTCGAAGTCGACGCCCGAGGCGCGCGCGATGGGCCCGCTGACGCCGTAGGCGTGCACCGCCTCGGGCGTGAGCGCCCCGACCCCGCGGGTGCGCCCCCGGAAGATCTCGTTGCCCAGCACGAGGTCGTCGAAGACGTCCATGCGCGAGCGCACGGCCGCGACGGCCGCCCGCGCGCGTGCGGTCCAGCCGGCCGGCAGGTCCTCCTTGAGACCGCCGACGCGGTTGAACATGTAGTGCATGCGTCCGCCGGAGATCTCCTCCATGACGTTCTGCAGCACCTCGCGCTCCCGGAACGCGTAGAACACGGGCGTGATCCCGCCCAGCTCCAGCGGGTACGAGCCGAGGAACATCAGGTGGTTCAGCACCCGGTTCAGCTCGGCGAGCAGGGTGCGCATCCACACCGCGCGCTCGGGCACCTCCATGCCGAGCATGCGTTCCACGGCGAGGACCACGCCCAGCTCGTTGGAGAACGCCGACAGCCAGTCGTGGCGGTTGGCGAGCACGATGATCTGCCGGTAGTCGCGTGCCTCGAAGAGTTTCTCCGCGCCGCGGTGCATGTAGCCGATCACCGGCTCCGCGCGCACGATGCGTTCTCCGTCCAGCACGAGCCTGAGCCGCAGCACGCCGTGCGTGGACGGATGCTGCGGCCCGATGTTGAGCACCATGTCGGTGCTCTCCGCCGCGCCGCCGATTCCGACCGTGGTCTCCGTCGTAGGAGTCATGGGCCCAGTTTCCCCTACGTAGGCTGGCCTCATGGAGACGGGGAGCGGGGAACGGGCCGGGGCGCCGGCGGGCGAGGCGGTGTGGCGGCGGCTGCAGCCCGGTCTGCTGCGCGTGCGCCGGCTGCTGCTGGTGGTGTGGACGGGGGTGCTGACGATCGCCACGGCGCTGCTGACCGGGATGCTGGCCGGACCGGCGTGGGCCGTCTGGGCGCTGCTGCCGCCGGCGGCGGCCGTCTGGGGCTGGCGGCTGCTGGAACGCAACTGGCGCTCGTGGCGGTACGCCGAGCGCGCCGACGACCTGCTGATCAGCCGCGGTGTCCTGTGGCGCGAGGAGACGGTGGTGCCGTACGGGCGGATGCAACTGGTGGAGGTGACCTCCGGGCCCCTGGAGCGGCACTTCGGGCTGGCCACCGTGCAGCTGCACACGGCCGCCGCGGCGACCGACGCGACCATCCCCGGCCTGGAGCCGGCCGAGGCGGAACGGCTGCGCGACCGGCTCACCGAGCTGGGCGAGGCCCGATCGGCGGGGCTGTGACGTCCCCGGGCCGCGGAGACGGCGCAGAGGCCGGCATACCCGGGCGGCCGCCCGTCACCGAGCACCGGCTGCACCCGGTGACGCCCTTCCGCCGGGCGTGGGCGCCGCTCGCCGTGCTGGCCGGCTGGGCGGTGCACGACCCGAACGGCACCCAGGCGCAGCTGGAGCGGCTGACCACCGCCATGCTCCTGACGGGACTCGCGGTCCTGGTGCCGGTGGCCGGCCTGTACGGCTTCCTGTCCTGGTGGTTCACGCACTACGCGGTCACCGGCACCGAACTGCGCATCCGCACCGGCCTGCTGTTCCGGCGCACCGCGCACATCCGGCTGGAGCGCATCCAGGCCGTGGACGTCTCCCGTCCGCTGCTCGCACGCGTGGCCGGCGTCGCCAAGCTGCGGATCGACGTCGTCGGCGCCGACGACAAGGACGAGCTGGCCTTCCTGGGCGAGCGGGAGGCGCGCGCCCTGCGGGCGGAGCTGCTCGCACGCGCGGCGGGCTTCGCGCCCGAGACGGCGCACGAGGTCGGCGAGGCGCCGGCGCGCGTGCTGCTGAGGGTGCCCCCGCGCGAGCTGGCGCGCTCCCTGGCGCTGACCGCCGCCACCTGGGGCTCGCTGTGCGCCGCGCTCGTCGTGCCCGCCGTGCTGTGGCTCGCCACCCACAACCTGTGGACGGTCCTCGCCACCGCCCTGCCGCTGATCGGAGCGGCCGGCGCCAGGAGCGCGGGCCGGTTCGTCTCCGAGTTCGACTGGACGGTGAGCGAGTCCCCGGACGGGCTGCGCATCGACCACGGACTGCTCGACCGCGCGCACGAGACGGTGCCCCCGGGCCGGGTGCAGACCGTGCGGATCGTGGAGCCGGTGCTGTGGCGGCGGCCCGGCTGGGTGCGGGTGGAACTCGACGTCGCCGGCTCCGACAACTCGGTGCTGATCCCGGTCGCCCCCCGAGCGGCCGCCGAGTCGGTGGTGGCGCGTGTGCTTCCCGGCGTGACGGTGCCGCGCGAGTTCGCGCGGGCGCCGCGCCGGGCCCGGTGGTGCGTGCCGCTCTGGTGGCGCGGGCACCGGCTGGCGGTCACCGGCACGGTGTTCGCCGCCCGCAGCGGCCTGCTGTGCCGCCGCGTCTTTCTGGTCCCGCACGCCAAGGTGCAGAGCGTGCGGCTCACCCAGGGGCCCTGGCAGCGCCGCTGGAAACTCGCCGACGTCCATGTGGACACCGGCGCCGGCAAGACCGTGACGGCCCGCCTGCGGGACGCCGGGGAGGCCGCGCGGCTGTGGGACGAGCAGGCGGAGCGGTCCCGGACGGGCCGCCGGGACGCCCTCCCGGACCGCTGGATGACCTCCGGCTGACCGCGCGGCACATGCGCCGGGCCCGCCCTCCCCTCGGGAGGACGGGCCCGGCGCGCCGCGTGCGGATGCGACGAAGGCTCAGGAGGCCGCGCTGCGCAGCCCCCGGAGACGGACGTGCTCGGTCTCGTCGTGCGCCGTCAGGTCGATGACCTGGCCGACGCCCCGGGACCGCGCGTCGGCGGGCTTGAAGCCGGCCTCGGTCTCGGCCTTGTGCACGGCGAGGGCCTCCGGGCCGACCACGTCGGCGAGGTCCTCGTTCTGCACGGAGTCCAGCGCGGCCTTCGGGGTGCCCTTCTTGGTGCCGAAGAAGTCGAAGCCGCCTTCGACCACCGGGCGCCGCGCGGGCGCGGCCGGCACCACGGCCACCGCGGTCGGCACGGTGAAGTGCCCGGCGGGCGGCTGTCCCGCCGCTCCGGCGCCCTCGGCCGCCGGAGCGGCGCCGGCGCCGTCCGTGACGGCCGCCGCGGCGGCTTCCCCTTCGGCGGGCCGGCCGGCGGGCCGGTCCCCGGCGGATCCGCCCGCGGAAGGCGGCACGGGAGCCGCGGACGCCGCGGTCCCGGCGGGCCCGCCCGCGGGAGCCGGCGGCGCACCGGCCGCGGACACGGCGGCCTCACCGGTGCCTCGGGCCGCGGCGGTCGGGACTTCCGCGGCCACGGGCCCGGTCCCCTCGGGTGCGGCCCCCTCGGGTGCCTCGGCCCCGCCGGTCCCGGCCGCCGGCACGCCGTCGGCGCCGGACGCCGAGGCTGCCCGCGGCTCGCCCCCGGTCACCGCCCCGGGCCGGGACTCGGGCGCGGGTTTAGCGTCGGGCGAGGGCTTCGCGTCGGGCGTCGGCTCCACGTCGTACGCGGCCGGAGCGGCGCCGTCCCCCCGGTCGAACCGGGCCAGGGCCGCGAGGGCCCGCCGGTACAGGCCGCTGCCCTGCGGCGAGAACGCCGCGTACTCCGCGACCCGCTCCCCGGCCTCCTCGGGGCCTTCGAAGTCCGCGGAGTCGGCCGCCTCCGGCCCCGCGGCCCGCCCGGGCGGCAGCGCGGGCGAGGAGGGCGCGGGCCCGGGCTCGGACGCGGACTCGGGCGCCGTCTCCAGTTCCAGCAGCCGGCGTCCCTCCAGGGCGCTCGCGCGCTCGGTCTCGGCGGTGGCGTAGCGGCGCAGCAGGGCCGCGTGCTCGTTGCGCAGGCCGGCCAGTTCGGCGCGCTTGGCGCGCAGCCGCTGTTCCAGCTTGGTGCGCAGTTCGCGGGACTCCTCCAGGTCGGTCTCCAGTTCGGCGACCCGTTCCTCGAACCGCCACTCGTCGCCCGCACGCGCGCGCATGAGTTCGGCGACCTGCCTGCCCGCCTGCGTGTCCCAGCGGCGCATCACCACGGCGCCGGTGACCGCGGTCGCCGCGGCCGCGGCGGCCAGCGCGCGCACCACCGTGACCTCGGAGAACACCCACGGACCCAGCGCGCAGACGAGGGACACGCCGGCGATCGCCGACGGGGGCAACAGCCGGTGCAGAGGCGGGGAATGGCGGTGGCGTCCACGTGGCATGGCCAGAAACTTACCGCGCGTGAGCGAATCATGGGTCTCCGCCCCGAAAAAACACAGCCACACCACGGGCCTCACGCAAAGTCGGGCCAAGACCGTTCAGCGGTCGGTGAGCCGTCCGCTGAGCCACTGGAGCGTCGGCGGGATCTCACGCCGCCAGGTGTTGAAGTTGTGGCCGCCGCTGTCGAGGATGATCGACGAGATACGGGTCGGGCCGGTGGCCTGCACCTGCTCCATGAACTTCAGCGTGTCCTGGTAGTTGTGCTCGCCGACCCGGCTGCTGGTGACGAGCAGTGAGGTGTCGGGCGCCGGCTCGTGGGCGAGGAACCAGCGCAGGTCGGCGCGGTTCTGCAGCGCCCTGTCGCCGTGGAAGAGGTCACCGGTGGTGGGGTCGGTCGGCGCCTTGTAGTACGGCGACAGGCCCGCGCCGGCCGCGTAGACGCGGGGGTGGTGCAGGGCGAGCTTGAGCGCGCAGTAACCGCCCGTGGAGTCGCCGACGACGCCCCAGCTGCCCGGGTGCCTGCCGGCCCGGTAGTGGGTGAGGACGGCGTCCGGCAGGTCCTTGGCGAAGAACGTCTCCGCCTGCGGCCCGCCCGGCACGTCCACGCACTCGGTGTCCCGCGGCGGGGCCACGGTCGGCCGCAGCATCACCAGGATCATCGGCTGCACCCGCCCGTCCTTGGCGAGCTGCTGGGCCGTCCTGGGGTAGTGCAGCTTGTCCACCAGCGCCCGTGCCGTGCCCGGGTATCCGGTCAGCACGACGGCCACCGGGAACGTACGGGTGCGGTACTGCGGCTGGAAGTACTCCGGCGGCAGGTACACGAACGCCGGAGTCGCGATGCGGGTCGTACGGCCGACGATGTCGACCTTCTGGATCTGCCCGCCCGTCTCCGGCCGCGCCGCGCGCACGCCCGGCACCTTGGAGGTGGACACCACCTGGAGCGGGCCCCCGGTGCTGCCGTTGGCGGAGTGGTCGACGACGATCCCCTGGTCGGTCTCCTTGCCGAACAGGTCCGCCCAGCTGGCGTAGAAGCCGAAGGCCTGGTTGGCGGCGAGCCCGACGGACGCGAACAGCGCCAGCTGGGTCGCCAGCAGCAGCCCCACCCGTCCGCCGACGGCCCGCCAGCTCCACCGCGCGAGGCGCGGCCACAGCCACACCGTGCCGGCGAACAGCAGGACGGCGACCGCGATCGCCAGCACCAGCACCTTGTCGCTCGTGAGACCCATGGCTGCTTCCTGCCTGCGTTTCGTGCCCGTGCCGGCCCCGCGCTCCGCCGCGCGGACTTGCCCGGGGCTTTCCTCGGCCTTTGACCCGGCTTTCCGGTGGGGAGTGAACCTCTCTCCCCGGGACACCGTCCTAGAGGGCGCAATGTCGCCGGCTGCCCGAACGGGCCCGGGTACAAGGTCTCTCGCAGAACTACGGGATGCGATGTCTGTCAGGGTAGATGGGGAAATGTCGGGCGGGGTTCCGGGCCGCTCAAGCCGGGCGCGGCGCATACTGCGCGGCCCGCGCCCCGAGGCCGTTCCCGCCGTGGTGGGCAGGGCGGCCGCGCTCGTGGGCGTCCTGGACATCGCCGCGGGTGTGTTCCCGCGCTTCCGTCACAGCCGTATGCACGCCCTCGCCGAGGTCCTGCCGGGCTCGTTCGGGCCCTTCGCCGCGGCGCTCTCGCTCAGCGCGGGCGTACTGCTGCTGCTGCTCGCGCACGGGCTCAAACGGCGCAAGCGCAGGGCGTGGCGCGCCGCGGTCGCGCTGCTGCCCGCGGGCGCGGTGGCCCAGTTCGCGTACCGGCACTCGATCGCCGGGGTGGTGATCGCGGTCGCGCTGCTCGTCCCGCTGCTGCGCCACCGCGACCAGTTCGCGGCCCTGCCCGACCCGCGCAGCAGGTGGCGCGCGCTCGCCAACTTCGTGCTCATGAGCGCCGGTTCCCTCGTCCTCGGACTCGTCATCGTCAGCGTCCACCCGAACCGGACGATCGGCGACCCGAGCCTGGCCGATCGGCTGACGCACGTCGTCTACGGCCTGTTCGGCTTCGAAGGCCCGGTCGACTACCAGGGCAACACCTCCTGGACGGTCGCCTTCTCCCTCGGCGCCCTGGGCTGGCTCACCGCGGTCACCACGGTCTACCTGGCCTTCCGCCCCGAGCACCCGGCCGCCCGCCTCACCGAGGACGACGAGGCCAGGCTGCGCGCGCTGCTGGACAAGCACGGCGGGCGCGACTCGCTCGGCCACTTCGCGCTGCGCCGCGACAAGGCCGTGGTGTTCTCGCCGAGCGGGAAGGCCGCGGTCACCTACCGGGTCGTCTCCGGTGTGATGCTCGCCAGCGGCGACCCCATCGGGGACGTCGAGGCCTGGCCGGGCGCCATCGAGCGCTTCATGGACGAGGCCAGGGCCCACTCCTGGACCCCCGCGGTCATGGGCTGCTCGGAGACGGGCGGCGAGGTGTGGACCCGCGAGACCGGCCTCGACGCCCTGGAACTGGGCGACGAGGCGGTGGTCGACGTGGCGGATTTCTCGCTGGCCGGACGTGCGATGCGCAACGTGCGGCAGATGGTCAAGCGCATCGAGCGAGCCGGCTACGAGACCCGGGTACGGCGCGTCCGTGACCTCGGCGAAGCCGAGCTGGAGCGGATCCGCCGCGCGGCGGAGGACTGGCGCGGCACCGACACCGAGCGCGGGTTCTCCATGGCGCTGGGCCGCATCGGCGACCCGGCCGACGCCGACTGCCTGATCGCCACCGCCCACAAGGCGGACGACGCGCCCGGCGAGTACGGCGACTTGAAGGCGATCCTCCACTTCGTCCCCTGGGGCCGGGACGGCGTGTCGCTCGACCTGATGCGCCGTGACCGCGCCGCCGACCCGGGCATGAACGAGCTGCTCATCGTCGCCGCCCTGCAGGCCGCCCCGAAGTTCGGCATCACCCGGGTCTCGCTGAACTTCGCCATGTTCCGCTCCGCCCTCGCACGCGGCGAGAAGATCGGCGCCGGTCCGGTGCTGCGGGCCTGGCGCGGGCTGCTGGTGTTCCTCTCGCGCTGGTTCCAGATCGAGTCGCTGTACAAGTTCAACGCCAAGTTCCAGCCGCGCTGGGAGCCCCGGTTCGTGGTCTACCGGGCCTCCGCCGACCTGCCCCGCATCGGCTTCGCCGCCATGCAGGCGGAGGGCTTCGTCGACCTCGCCCTGCCGCTGCCGCGCTTCCTGCGGCGGCGCCGCCCGGCCGTCCGGCGACCGTGCGCCCACGCGATGGGCGAGCGGGACGCCCGGGCGGCCTGACCCCGGCCGGGCCCGCTGCGCGCGGCCCCGGGACCGCCTCCGCCACCTACGGCCGGGGCGCGGGCGGGGCGCGCGGGCGGGGCAGCCCCCGCCGGGGCCGGGAGCCCGGCCCGGGCCGCCGCGCGTTCCCGCCGCCGCCCCGGGGCCTACGCTGAACGTATGAACAACCTCAGCGGGCGCGGCCGAGTGGCCGGCCTTCCGGCATGGGACCGGTGCGCGGTCATGGGAGTCGTGAACGTGACCCCCGACTCCTTCTCCGACGGCGGCCGCTGGTTCGACACGACCGCCGCCGTCAAGCACGGCCTGGACCTCGTCGCCGAGGGCGCGGACCTGGTCGACGTCGGCGGCGAGTCCACCCGGCCCGGCGCCACGCGCGTGGACGAGGCCGAGGAGCTGCGGCGCGTCGTCCCCGTGGTGCGCGGCCTCGTCTCGGAGGGCGTGACCGTCTCCGTCGACACCATGCGCGCCTCCGTCGCCGAACAGGCCCTCGCCGCCGGCGCCGCCCTGGTCAACGACGTCAGCGGCGGCCTCGCCGACCCCGCGATGATCCCCGTCGTCGCCGACGCGGGCGCCCCGTTCGTCGTCATGCACTGGCGCGGCTTCCTCCAGGGCGGCAACGTGCGCGGCGTCTACGAGGACGTCGTCGCCGAGGTCCTGGACGAACTGCGCGCGCGCGTGGAGGCCGTCTCGGCGGGCGGCGTCGCCCCCGAGCGCATCGTGGTCGACCCCGGACTCGGCTTCTCCAAGGAGGCCGAGCACGACCTCGCCCTCCTCGCCCACCTCGACCGCCTGCACGCCCTGGGCCACCCCCTGCTGGTCGCCGCCTCCCGCAAGCGGTTCCTCGGCCGGGTCCTCGCCGGGCCCGGAGCGGCTCCCCCGCCGGCCCGGGAGCGCGACGCCGCCACCGCCGCCGTCTCCGCGCTCGCCGCGCACGCCGGCGCCTGGGCGGTGCGCGTGCACGAGGTGCGCGCCACCGCGGACGCGGTACGGGTGGCCCGCGCCGTGGAGGGGGCGCGCGCGGCCGGACCGGCGCCGGGCGCGCGGAGCGGGCACGGAGCGCACGGCGCCCCGCACGCGCCGGGCGGCCAGGACGTACACGGGGCGCACGGCCCCGGACATGCCACCGGCGCCCCGGGCGAGCACGGGGCGGTAGGAGAGCGGTGAGCGCCCCCCACACCGACGTCGAGCAGGTGGAGGCCGCCAACACCGCCTTCTACGAGGCACTCGAACGCGGCGACTTCGAGGAGGTCTCCGCCCTCTGGCTCACCCCTGCCGACCTGGGCGTGGACGAGACCTACCACGACCCGGCGGACACCGGCGTGATCTCCTGCGTGCACCCCGGCTGGCCGGTGCTCACCGGCCGCGGCGAGGTCCTCCGGTCGTACGCCCTGATCATGGCCAACACCGACTACATCCAGTTCTTCCTCACCGACGTGCACGTCTCCGTCACGGGCGACACCGCGCTCGTGACCTGCACGGAGAACATCCTCAGCGGCGGGCCCGCCCCCGAGGGCGACGGGGAGCTCGGCCCCCTGCTCGGCCAGCTGGTCGTCGCCACCAACGTGTTCCGGCGCACCCCGTCCGGCTGGAAGCTCTGGTCGCACCACGCCTCCCCGGTCCTCGCCGAGAGCGCGGACGGCGGCGACGGCGGACCCGGCGTGAACGGCGTGGACCCGGACGACGGCCCCCTCGCCTGAACGGGCCGGCCGGCGCGCCGGAGCGGGACGCGGTTGGAACCACCTGACCCGGGGTAGACGCGGCTACCGGTCCGTGACACGGCCGGGTCACGCGGAGGGAACACCGGGTGGACCCGCCGGCCCCGGCCCGGCCGCCCGCCGCCGTGGCCCGGCGCCGTCCGTGCCCGCGGGTAGATTCGTCCGAGGCCGGTGTGCCGCCCGCGCGCGGCACGGACCGGCCGTCACCGACGACTGCAGGAGTGATTCGCGTGGATCGTGTCGCGCTGCGCGGCCTGAAGGCCCGCGGGCACCACGGTGTGTTCCCCAAGGAGCGCGAGGAGGGCCAGACCTTCATCGTGGACCTCGTCCTCGGCCTGGACACCCGGCCGGCCGCGGCCGACGACGACCTGACGAAGACCGTGCACTACGGCATCGTCGCCGAGGAGGTCGTGGCCGTGGTCGAGGGCGAGCCGGTGAACCTCATCGAGACGCTCGCCGAGCGGATCGCCGGCACCTGCCTGAAACACGAGGGGGTCCAGGAGGTGGAGGTCTGCGTCCACAAGCCGGACGCGCCGATCACCGTCCCCTTCGACGACGTGACCGTCACCATCTCCCGGAGCCGAGTATGACCCGCCCTTTCCGCCCGGGTCACAGCGACCCGACCGTCCAGCCGGTGCCCAGCTCGGTCGTCGAGCGGGTGGACGCCGCCGACACGACCCTGCACAACCCCCAGCGGGCCGTCGTCTCGATCGGCTCCAACCTCGGCAACCGCCTGGAGACCCTCCAGGGGGCCGTCGACGCCCTGGAGGACACCCCCGGCGTCCGGGTCAAGGCGGTGTCCCCGGTGTACGAGACGGAGCCGTGGGGCGTGGCGCCCGGCAGCCAGCCCTCGTACTTCAACGCGGTCGTGGTCCTGAGGACGACACTGCCCCCGGCCTCCCTGCTGGAGCGGGCGCACGCCGTCGAGGAGGCCTTCCACCGCGTCCGGGACGAGCGCTGGGGCCCGCGCACGCTGGACGTCGACATCGTCGCCTATGCGGACCTCACCTCCGACGACCCGCAGCTCACGCTGCCCCATCCGCGGGCGCACGAGCGCGCCTTCGTCCTGGCGCCCTGGCACGACGTGGACCCGCAGGCGCAGCTCCCCGGCCGCGGCCCGGTGGCCGACCTGCTGGCGGCCGTCACCCGTGAGGGCGTGGACGTGCGCACCGACCTGGAACTCCGGCTGCCCGAGTAGTCGTTAAGGTCGAGACGGGTCAGGACCGCGACCACCACGACGCGACCGCACACCGGTACGGACCGGGGGAACTGAAGGGACACCGTGAGAGAGCTGCGCATCAGGGTGCTGGCCGGCGTGTTCGTCGTGGCCGGCGTCCTGTCCTGGGCGGGCGCCCGCCTCTGGAACTCGATCGGGACCCTCCCCAGCGTCCCCCTGGCCGCACCCGTGGTGCTCGCGCTGATCGCGGTGGTGCTGCTCGCGACGGCGCTGTCGCTGCGGGCCCGTCTCCGGGCCCAGCGCGAGCGCCGGCCCGGCGCCAAGGGCGTCGATCCGCTGATGGCCGCCCGGGCGGTCGTCTTCGGCCAGGCCAGCGCCCTGGTCGCCGCCCTCGTCGCCGGCATGTACGGCGGCACGGGCGTCTTCCTGCTGGAGCTGCTGGACATCCCGGCCCGCCGGGACCAGGCGATCTACGCCGGCTTCTCGGTCCTCGCCGGGTTCGGCGTGATAGCGGCGGCCCTGTTCCTCGAGCGGGTCTGCAAGCTCCCCGAGGACGACGACCAGAACCACACGGGGGCGGAGCCGGTGGCCTGAGCGCCGGCGCGGGCGGCCGGACCGCCGGGCCCGCTCGCCGGCGTGTTCAGCGCGCCATGATGAGGCTCATCGCCTCGTTCCGGGTCGCCGCGTCCCGCAGCTGCCCGCGGACGGCGGACGTTATGGTCTTCGCGCCCGGCTTGCGGATGCCGCGCATGGACATGCACATGTGCTCGCACTCGATGACCACGATGACGCCCCGCGGCTCCAGGATGTCCATCAGGGAGTCCGCGATCTGCGTGGTGAGCCGCTCCTGCACCTGGGGGCGGCGGGCGTAGACGTCCACCAGGCGGGCGAGCTTGGACAGGCCGGTGATCTTGCCGGTCTCGGACGGGATGTACCCGACGTGGGCGACGCCCCTGAACGGCACCAGATGGTGTTCGCAGGTGCTGTACACCTCGATGTCCTTCACGAGGACCATCTCGTCGTGACCCAGGTCGAACGTCGTCGTCAGCACGTCCTCGGGCTTCTGCCACAGGCCCGCGAAGATCTCCCGGTACGCCCGCGCCACCCGGGCCGGCGTCTCCCGCAGGCCCTCGCGGTCCGGGTCCTCGCCGACCGCGATCAGCAGTTCCCGCACGGCGTTCTCGGCGCGCTTCTCGTCGAACTCGCCGATGGGGCCCTCGCCGTCCAGCGTCACCGGGTCGGTCATCTGTTCCTCGTTCCTGTCCCTCGCACGCGCGGCTGACCCGCGTTCTGTCTGCGGACACGCGAAATGCCGCGCCCCCCAGGCTAGAACCTGGGGGGCGCGGCAGTCATTCCGGCCCCGCTGGCCGGAAACCGATCACTCGGCGATCACTCGGGGCGGCGGTCCTCCGGCGCCGGCTCCTTCACCGGGGCCGTCTCCGCGGCGGTGGACTTGACCGTGCTGATCGCGGCCGACGCGCCGTTCGCACCGTTGGTCAGCGCCAGCTCCTTCGGGGAGAGCACCGGCGGGCGGGTGGACGGGGTGCGGCGGGAGGAGCCGGTCCAGGCGGGCCGCGGCGGGCGCTTGACGACCGGCGCGAAGATCTCGGCGATCTCCTCCTTGCCCAGGGTCTCCTTCTCCAGGAGGGCCAGGACGAGGTTGTCGAGCACGTCGCGGTTCTCGACCAGGATCTCCCACGCCTCGTTGTGCGCGGTCTCGATGAGCTTCTTGACCTCTTCGTCGACGAGCGCGGCGACCTCTTCCGAGTAGTCGCGCTGGTGCGCCATCTCACGGCCGAGGAAGGGCTCGCTGTTGTCGCCGCCGAACTTGATGGCGCCGAGACGCTCGGTCATGCCGTACTGGGTGACCATCGCGCGGGCCAGGTTGGTGGCCTTCTCGATGTCGTTGGCGGCGCCGGTGGTCGGGTCGTGGAAGACCAGTTCCTCGGCCGCCCGGCCGCCCAGCATGTAGGCGAGCTGGTCGAGCATCTCGTTGCGCGTGGTCGAGTACTTGTCCTCGTCCGGCAGGACCATGGTGTAGCCGAGGGCGCGGCCGCGGGACAGGATGGTGATCTTGTGGACCGGGTCGGCGTTCGGCGAGGCCGCCGCGACCAGGGCGTGACCGCCCTCGTGGTACGCGGTGATCTTCTTCTCCTTGTCCGACATGATCCGGGTCCGCTTCTGCGGGCCCGCGACCACGCGGTCGATCGCCTCGTCCAGCGCCTTGTTGTCGATCAGCTTCTGGTCCCCGCGGGCGGTGAGCAGCGCGGCCTCGTTCAGCACGTTGGCGAGGTCGGCGCCGGTCATGCCCGGGGTGCGGCGGGCGACGGCGGCCAGGTCCACGTCGGGCGCGACCGGCTTGCCCTTCTGGTGGACCTTGAGGATCTCCAGGCGGCCCTGCAGGTCCGGCGGGTCGACCGCGATCTGCCGGTCGAAGCGGCCGGGGCGCAGGAGGGCCGGGTCGAGGATGTCCGGGCGGTTGGTGGCGGCGATCAGGATGACGCCGCCCTTGACGTCGAAGCCGTCCATCTCGACGAGCAGCTGGTTCAGGGTCTGCTCGCGCTCGTCGTGACCGCCGCCGAGGCCGGCGCCGCGGTGGCGGCCGACCGCGTCGATCTCGTCGACGAAGACGATCGCCGGGGCGTTCGCCTTGGCCTGCTCGAACAGGTCACGGACACGGGAGGCGCCGACACCGACGAACATCTCGACGAAGTCGGAGCCGGAGATCGAGTAGAAGGGGACGCCCGCCTCGCCGGCGACGGCGCGCGCGAGCAGGGTCTTGCCGGTGCCCGGGCGGCCGTACAGCAGCACGCCCTTGGGGATCTTGGCGCCGACGGCCTGGAACTTGGCGGGCTCCTGCAGGAACTCCTTGATCTCTTGGAGCTCCTCCACGGCCTCGTCGCAGCCGGCGACGTCGGAGAAGGTCGTCTTCGGGGTGTCCTTGGTGATGAGCTTGGCCTTGGACTTGCCGAAGTTCATGACCCGGGAGCCGCCGCCCTGCATCTGGTTCATCAGGAACAGGAAGACGACCACGATCAGGACGAAGGGCAGCAGGGAGAGCAGGACGCCGACGAACGGGTTCTGCTTGGACGGCGACACCGTGTAGCCGTCCGGGATCTGCTTGTCCTCGTACTTGGTCTGCAGGGTGCTGGCGAGGGCCACGCCCTGGTCGCCGATGTAGCTCGCTTGGATCTTGGAGCTGCCCTCGACCTTGTAGCCGTCCTTGAGCGTGACCTTGATGCTCTGCTCGTCACCGGTGGTGAGCTTGGCCGAGTCGACCTTGTTGTTGCTGATCGCCGCCACGACCTGGCCGGTGTCCACCGTCTTGTAGCCGCCGGACGAGCCGACGACCTGCATCAACACGACCACGGCAAGGACGGCCAGCACGATCCACATGACCGGCCCACGGAAGTATCGCTTCACGTCCATCCATACGGAGCGGTGCCGCCCCGTCCCTCCTGCCATAGTGAGTTTGATAAGACAGTTCTTCTGACGGTACCCCAGCATTGTTGTCCGAAGCCGCACGGAGCCGGTTCGACGCCGGGGGAAGCCGTCTCTGCATGCTTCAACGGAACGGGGTCCGCTGGGGTTCCCGAATGTCCGGCCGGGCTTGGGCCGACCGGCTCAGCCGCCGTAGACGTGAGGCGCGAGCGTGCCGACGAACGGCAGGTTGCGGTACTTCTCGGCGTAGTCCAGGCCGTAGCCGACGACGAACTCGTTCGGGATGTCGAAGCCGACCCACTCCACGTCGATGGCGACCTTCGCGGCGTCCGGCTTGCGCAGCAGCGTGCACACCTTCAGGGAGGCGGGCTCCCGGGAGCCGAGGTTGTTGATCAGCCAGGACAGGGTCAGGCCGGAGTCGATGATGTCCTCGACGATCAGGACGTGCCGGCCCTTGATGTCGGTGTCCAGGTCCTTCAGGATGCGGACCACGCCGGAGGACTGGGTGCCCGCGCCGTAGGAGGACACGGCCATCCAGTCCATGGTGACGGGGGTGGACAGCGCCCGGGCGAGGTCGGCCATGACCATCACCGCGCCCTTGAGGACGCCGACGATCAGGAGGTCCTTGCCCGCGTACTCCGCGTCGATCTTCGCGGCCAGCTCGGCCAGCTTCTCGTCGATCTCTTCCTTGGTGATGAGCACCTGCTGGAGGTCGGCACCCATGTCTTTCGCGTCCACCCGCATCACTTTCGGTCGTCCCGCACTTACGGCCGCATGCACGGCCTGCGCTGCCCGGCCCGCCGGAGGGTCGCTCCGGGAGGGGTCGGATTCAGCCTTGCCGAATCACCAGTCTGCCACCCTGCCGCTGGGCGATTACCCGGCCCGGGAGATTGATGGCTCCCTGGCCGCGCCAGCCGGTGATCAGGCGGTCGACTTCCTCGATGTGGCGGGCGAACAGCGAGCCGGCCGGCGCGCCGGCCTCGATGGCCGCGCGGCGCAGGATCCGGCGGCGCACGGCGGGCGGGAGGGCGTACAGCTTGGCGCACTCCAGCAGGCCGGCGGCGTCCCGTACGGACGCCTCGGCCTGGCCCGCCCAGGCGTCCAGGGCGTCGGCGTCGTCGCGGGAGAGCTGGGCGGTGCGGGCCAGCGCCTCCACGACGCCCTTGCCGAGGGCCTTCTCCAGGGCGGGCAGGCCCTCGTGCCGGAGCCGGGAGCGGGTGTAGGAGGGGTCGGCGTTGTGCGGGTCGTCCCAGACGGGCAGGGACTGGACCATGCAGGCCTTGCGGGCGGTCTGCCGGTCGAGGTGCAGGAACGGGCGCCGGTAACGGCCGCCGGCCCCCGAGACCGCGGCCATGCCGGACAGGGAGCGGATGCCGGAGCCGCGGGCGAGGCCCAGCAGAACCGTCTCGGCCTGGTCGTCCCTGGTGTGGCCGAGGAGGACCGCGGCGGCGCCGTGGCGCTCGGCGGCGGCGTCCAGGGCGGCGTAGCGGGCGTCGCGGGCGGCGGCCTCGGGCCCGCCCGCGCGGCCGACGGTCACGGCGACCGAGTCGACCGGGTCGAGGCCGAGCTCGCGCAGTCGCAGGACGACCTCGTCGGCGCGCAGGTCGGAACCGGGCTGGAGGCCGTGGTCGACGGTGACCCCGCCGGCGCGGACGCCGAGTCGGGGGGCCTCGAAGGCGAGGGCGGAGGCGAGAGCCATGGAGTCGGCGCCGCCGGAGCACGCGACGAGGACGAGCGGGGAGGACGTCCGCCCGGCCGTCCGCCCGGCCGTCCGGCCGGGGTGCCCGCCGGGGCCGTGGCGGCCCGGGTGCGCGTCGGAGGTCTCGTGGTCGTTCAGGATGTCGTGGAGGACGCGGCGGACCGCCAGGCGTATCGCCGCGACCGCAGGATGGGGACCCATGTCCGGTTCCCTTCATGAAGTTTCCGGGGGGTGAACCCGAGACGGTCACTCAGAGTGTGTAGATGGTGACAGAAGCGGGCCGTTCCCCGAGCATTGCACGCCTACGCATGGCTCACGGTCCCTCGGACGGGTGATTGAAGGGGCGTTCGCCTGCCGTCGGCTGATTTCTTTCACGACCTCCCCGGGCCGCTCACGACTCGGCCCTGCGGTGCACCCGCGCGACCCAGTCCGCCGGTTTGGCGATCTCCGCCTTGGTGGGCAGGGTGTTGGGCGAGGTCCACACGCGGTTGAAGCCGTCCACGCCGACCTCGTCCACGACGGCCCGGACGAAGCGTTCGCCGTCCCGGTACTGCCTGAGTTTGGCGTCCAGACCCAGCAGCTTGCGCAGGGCCTGGTCGAGCCGGGAGGCGCCCTTCGCGCGGCGCTGCTGGAACTTCTCCCGGATCTCCGCGACGGACGGCACGACGCTCGGGCCGACGCCGTCCATGACGTAGTCGGCGTGCCCCTCCAGCAGGGACATCACGGCGGTCAGACGGCCGAGGATCTCGCGCTGGGCGGGGGTCTGCACCAGCTCCACGAGGGAGCGACCGCCGTCCTCCTCCTCGCCCTCGGGGCGGCCGCCGACCAGGGACTGGGCCGCGTCCCGGATGCGTTCGAGGAAGGTCATCGGGTCCACGTCGGTCTCCGCCAGGAACGACTGGATCTCGCCCTCCAGGTGGTCCCGCAGCCAGGGCACGGCGGTGAACTGCGTGCGGTGGGTCTCCTCGTGCAGGCACACCCACAGCCGGAAGTCGTGCGGGTCGACGTCGAGTTCCCGCTCGACGTGGACGATGTTCGGGGCGACGAGGAGGAGCCGGCCGCCGCCGTTCCCGCCGGCCGGCAGGTCGCGGCCGGCCGGGGCGAAGGTCTCGTACTGGCCGAGGACGCGGGAGGACAGGAACGACAGGAGCATGCCGAGCTCCACGCCGGTGACCTTGCCGCCGACGGCGCCGAAGACGGCGCTGCCCGGGCTGTCGCCCCGGCGTTCCTGCATCTTCTCCAGCAGCGGCCGCAGGATCTCCCGGAAGCCGGCGACGTTGGCGCGCACCCAGCCGGGGCGGTCGACGACGAGGACGGGGGTGTCGTGGGCCTCCTCGGCGCCCAGCCGCGTGAAGGCGCGGACGTGCTCCTCCGAGGCCTTCGCGTGCCGGCGCAGCTCCGCGACGACGGCCCTGGCCTCGTCGCGGCTGACGTCGGGGCCGGGCCGTACGAGCCGTGTCGCGGTCGCCACCGCGAGGTTCCAGTCGACCATCCCGGGAGATGCGGTGCCACCGAAGCCAGTCATGCTGTCAACCGTACGTGAGCGGTGCGGCTTCGGGCAGGGCGTGCGGGCCGGGCGGCCGACGGCCCCGGGCCCGCCCGGCGCCGGGCCGGGCGTCCGCGCCGCTACCGGCAGCCGCACCCCGCCAGCGCCGTCGCCGCCTCGTCCAGGGCCGACTGGGCCTGGGCGGCGTCCGCCGTGCCGGAGGCCAGGAAGGCGAAGGCGAGGAGGCGGCCGTCCGTGTCGACGACCGTGCCCGCCAGGCTGTTCACCCCGGTCAGGGTGCCGGTCTTGGCGCGTACGACGCCGGCCGCGCCGTCGGAGTAGCGGCTGCTCAGGGTGCCGGTGAAGGCGGCGACGGGCAGGCCGGTGAGGACGGGGCGCAGGCCGGGGCGGGCCGGGTCGCCGGCCTTGACCAGCAGAGCGGTGAGCAGGTCGGCGGTGAGCCGGTCGTCGCGGTCGAGGCCGCTGCCGTCGTGGAAGGCGGCGCCGCCCATCGGCAGGCCCAGCCCCCGCAGCTGCTTGGCGATCGCCTCGGCGCCGCCGTCGAAGCTCGCGGGCTCGCCGCTGGCCAGCGCCGTGTGGCGGGCCAGGGCCTCGGCGATGTCGTTGTCGCTGTTCGTCAGCATGCGCTCGACCAGGGCGGACAGCGGGGGCGAGGAGACGGTGGCGAGGGTCTCCGCGCGCGCGGTGGCCTTGGAGGGGCCGGGCGCGGTGGTGGTGATGCCGGCGTCCTTCAGGAAGCCCGCGAACCTGGCCGCCGCGTCGGAGGCCGGGTCGCTCACGCGCGGCGCCGGGCCGCCGGCGGAGCCGTCGGTGCGGCCCTCGTCGACGGTCAGGGCGCTGACCGGGGCGATGTTGTCGTTGACGCCGATGGGGTGCAGGGCGGGGCCGGTGTAGAGGGTGGCGTCGTAGGAGAGGGTGATCCTGCGGATGCCGCGCCGGCGGAGGGCCTCGGCGGTGTCCGCCGCCAGGCGGCGCAGGCTCGCCCAGCCCTCCCCGGACCCGGCCGCGCCCGGGCGGGCGGAGTCCCCGGCGCCGCGGTGCGCGGTGAGGGTGGGGTCGCCGCCGCCGACCAGGACGAGTTCCCGGGTGTCGGGTTCGAGGGCGGCGCGGGTGGTGAGGCGGTGGTCGGGGCCGAGGGCGGACAGGGCGGCCGCCGCGGTGGCGATCTTGGTGGTGGAGGCGGGGGTGAGGGCCTTGCCGGAGCCGTCGCCGTACAGGCGGGCGCCGGTCGCGACGTCCACGACGGCCGCCGCGTGGCTGTCGCCGAGCGCCGGGGAGTCCAGGACGGGCTCCAGGACCTCCGTGAGCGGCTTCCCGTCCGGGGCGGCCCTCTTGGTGCCGACGGCCGCGGTGGCGTCGCCCAGGCCGGTCAGGACGGGCGGGGCGCTCGGCGCGGGCCGGGCCGCCCCGGCGGCGGCGCCGGAGCGACCGTGATCTGCGCCACCCGACCGCTGGAGAGCGGCGGCCCGGTTCCGCTCGGCCGTACGCTGACCGTTGGCGTCCCAGGGACCGGCGACGGTCACCACGCCGGCGGCCAGCGCCAGGCCGGCGGTGGCGGCGCCCGCGGTGTACTGCCAGGTCCTGACGGTCAGCGGACGGGGGAGGTGGGCAGGCCCGAGCCGTACGGCCCTCAGCCGCGCGATCCGCGGCCCGGCGGCCGCCACGGCGCGCGCCAGACGCGGTCGTACGGCGCTCGCGATCCGCACCATCTGCGGTCTCGCGGCCCGCCAAGGCCTCAGCTCTGGCACGACCACCAGCCCCTTTCGCGATCACACACCTGCGTGAGGGACACTTAACCACCAGAACTATGTGCTGATCATGGAGGAGCCACCGGTGGAGTTCGACGTCACGATCGAGATCCCGAAGGGTTCGCGGAACAAGTACGAGGTGGACCACGAGACCGGTCGGATCCGCCTGGACCGTCGCCTCTTCACCTCGACCGCCTACCCGACCGACTACGGCTTCGTCGAGAACACCCTCGGCGAGGACGGCGACCCGCTGGACGCGCTGGTCATCCTGGACGAGCCGACCTTCCCGGGCTGCCTCATCCGCTGCCGCGCCATCGGCATGTTCCGCATGACGGACGAGGCCGGCGGCGACGACAAGCTGCTGTGCGTCCCGGCCACCGACCCCCGCGTGGAGCACCTGCGCGACATCCACCACGTGTCGGAGTTCGACCGCCTGGAGATCCAGCACTTCTTCGAGGTGTACAAGGACCTGGAGCCCGGCAAGTCGGTCGAGGGCGCCAACTGGGTCGGCCGCACGGAGGCCGAGGCGGAGATCGAGCGGTCGTACAAGCGCTTCAAGGAGCAGGGCGGCCACTGAGCCCGGCCGCCGGGAACGGGCCGCACGCGGGTGCGTGCGGCCCGTTTCGCATGTGCGCACGCGGTGCGGACCGCCCGGGTGGCTGTGCGCATACTGAGGCCAAGGGAACGTGTGGTGCAGGGAGCGGTGCGAAGTGACGGAGACGGAGGAGCACAAGCCCCGGTCCGACGAGGCGCGGTGGGACCCGGAGATCACGTCCGAGTTCGCCGTCCCGCAGGGTCTCGACGTCCCCCGGGCCGGCGGTGAGCCGGAGACGACCTCCGAGTTCGCGGTGCCGGAGGGGCTTCAGACGCCGCAGCCGCCGAGCGCCGAGCCGGAGGGGTCGGCGTTCAGCACGCCGAGCACCTACAGCGCCCGGAGCGCCCCGGCCGCGTTCACGCCGGCCGCCGGGGCGCCGCTGGTCAGCCTGGTCAAGGACGCGCCGTGGCAGGACCGGATGCGCACGATGCTGCGCATGCCGGTGGCCGAGCGGCCGGCGCCGGAGCCGGTGCAGCGGGTGGAGGAGGGCGGTCCGGCCGTCCCGCGCGTGCTGGACCTGACCCTGCGCATCGGGGAGCTGCTGCTGGCGGGCGGCGAGGGCGCGGAGGACGTGGAGGCCGCGATGTTCGCGGTGTGCCGGTCCTACGGCCTGGACCGGTGCGAGCCGACCGTCACCTTCACGCTGCTGTCGATCTCGCACCAGCCGTCCCTGGTGGAGGACCCGGTGACGGCGTCCCGGACGGTGCGGCGGCGGGGCACCGACTACACGCGCCTGGCGGCCGTGTTCCGGCTCGTGGACGACCTGACGGACCCGGAGACCCACGTCTCGCTGGAGGAGGCCTACCGGCGCCTGGCGGAGATCCGCCGCAACCGGCACCCGTACCCCGGGTGGGCGCTGACGCTGGCGAGCGGGCTGCTGGCCGGTGCGGCCTCCGTGCTCGTCGGCGGCGACTCGATCGTGTTCCTCGCGGCGGCGGTCGGCGCCATGCTCGGCGACCGGCTGGCGTGGCTGTGCGCGGGCCGCGGGCTGCCGGAGTTCTACCAGTTCACGGTGGCCGCGATGCCGCCCGCCGCGATCGGGGTGGCGCTGACGCTGGCGCACGTGGACGTGAAGGCGTCGGCCGTGATCACCGGCGGGCTGTTCGCGCTGCTGCCCGGGCGGGCGCTGGTGGCCGGCGTGCAGGACGGGCTGACGGGCTTCTACATCACCGCGTCGGCGCGGCTGCTGGAGGTCATGTACTTCTTCGTCGGCATCGTCGTCGGGGTGCTGGTCGTCCTGTACTTCGGCGTGAAGATCGGCGGCGAGCTGAACCCGGACGCGGCGCTGGGCATCTCCGAGCGGCCGCTGGTCCAGATCGGGGCGTCCATGCTGCTGTCGCTGACCTTCGCGGTGCTGCTCCAGCAGGAACGTTCCACCGTGCTGTGGGTGACCCTGAACGGGGGCGTCGCCTGGTCGGTGTACGGCGCGATGCATTCCGTGGGCGACATCTCGGCGGTGGCCTCCACGGCCGTGGCGGCGGGGCTGGTGGGGCTGTTCGGGCAGCTGCTGTCGCGGTACCGGTTCGCCTCGGCGCTGCCGTACACGACGGCGGCGGTCGGGCCGCTGCTGCCGGGGTCGGCGACCTACTTCGGGCTGCTGTCCATGGCGCAGAACGAGATGGACAAGGGGCTGGTGTCGCTGGCCAAGGCCGCGTCGCTGGCCATGGCCATCGCCATCGGGGTCAACCTGGGGTCGGAGATCTCCCGGCTGTTCCTGCGGGTCGGCTCAGCGGGCAAGCGCCGGGCCGCCAAGCGGACCAGGGGGTTCTGAGCGGTCCGTCAGCGGCTGCGGTGGTCGTAGGGGGGCTGCTCCGGGTCGTACCGGCCGTCGCCGTACTGGTCGGCGCCGTACTGGTTGGTGCCGTACTGGTCACCGTTGTACTGGTCACCGTTGTACTGGTCACCGCCGTACTGGTCACCGCCGTACTGCTGCCGGCCGTACTCGTCCTGGCCGTACTGCTGCCGGCCGTACTGCTGGTTCCCGCTGTACTGCTGCTGCTGGTACTGCTGCTGCGGGTACTGCTGCTGGTACTGCTCGTGCGGGTACTGCTGCTGGTCGTAGGACCGGTCGTCGTGGCCGCCCTGGTCCCAGTGCTGCTGCTGCCGGGGGTGCTGGTACGGCTGCTCCGGCTCGATGCGGCGCAGCCTGGTCGTGGCGTCGTCCATGACCGGGGGCTGCGGCTGGTACGGCTGCTCCTGGTGGGCGCCCCGGTGCTGCTGCGGGGCCTGCGCAGCCGACTGCTCGGCCTTCTTGTTCTTGCCGCGGGCCCGCAGGAACTCGATCGCGATCGGGATCACGGAGACGAGGACGATCAGGATGAGGATCGCCTCGATGTTCTTCTTGACGATCTCGATGTTGCCGAGCCAGGAGCCGAGCAGGGTGACGCCCGCGCCCCACAGGACGCCGCCGATGACGTTGAAGGTCAGGAACGAGCGGTAGCGCATGCCGCTGACGCCCGCGATGATCGGCGTGAACGTGCGCACGATGGGCACGAAGCGGGCCAGGACCAGCGACTTCGGGCCGTACTTCTCGAAGAACTCGTGCGCCTTGGTGACGTTCTCCTGCTTGAACAGCCGGGAGTCCGGGCGGTTGAACAGGGACGGGCCGACCTTCTTGCCGAACATGTAGCCCGCCTGGTCGCCGAGGACCGCGGCGAGGCAGATGAGGGCGATGGCCCCCCACAGCGGGAAGTCCAGCTGATCCGAGGTGATCAGCAGGCCGCAGGTGAACAGCAGCGAGTCACCCGGCAGGAAGAAGCCGATGAGCAGGCCGGACTCGGCGAAGACGACGAGCAGCAGACCCCAGATGCTGTAGGTGTCGAGCAGGTAGTTGGGATCCAGCCAGCTCGGGCCGAGGGCGAGTGTCATCACGGGTCCGGGCTCCTGAGGGTGAAAGCGGCTACGGCGTCACGGCGTCCATGTACGGCCGCACAAAGCTATCAACGTGAGGGGACCGCCCCGGGTTTCACCGGCGTCTTCCGGCGCCCTGCGGGGCGACCGGTAGGAAACCGTGACCCAGGTGACCGCTGTGACCGCTGTGACCCGGAAGCCGCGGCGGCCGGAGCCGCGCCCGCACCGGCCCGGACGTGCGCCCCGGGGGCGCGTCCGGGCCGGGACGCCGTGCGCGAGAGGTCAGGACGCCGTGTGCCGTGCCGCGTTGGCGAGGATGGCCTCCCTCAGGTGCTCGGCGAGACCGGCGCCCAGGGAGTCGTAGTACGCCTTGAAGCGCTCGTCGGAGACGTACATCTCGGCGAGGCAGCGGTGCATCTCGTACGGGCAGTCGTAGTACCACCTGCTGATGTGCTGCCGGTGCTCCTCGGCCATGGCCGTGGCGGCCTCCCCGGCCGGCGGCTCACCGGCGGACACCAGGGCGGCGTACCGCTCGCTCCAGTCGTCGACCTCGGCCTTGATGCGCCGCCAGTCCTCCTTGGTGTAGCGGGCGGCGCGGCGCTGCGACTCGGCGTACGCCTCGGTGCCGCCCCAGCGTTCCTCGGCCTCCTCCCGGTACTGCTCGGGGTCCTTGTCCCCGAAGACCTCGAACCTCTCCTCCGGCGTGAGGTTGATGCCCATCGTGCGTGCCTCCATGGCGTGCTCCACGGCCGCGGCCATCTTCTGGAGCTTCTCGATCCGGGCGGTCAGCAGTTCGTGCTGGCGGCGCAGGTGCGCGCGCGGGTCCGCGTCCGGGTCGTCGAGCAGGGCCGCGACCTCGTCGAGCGGGAAGCCGAGCTCCCGGTAGAACAGGATCTGCTGGAGCCGGTCGAGGTCGGCGTCGGTGTAGCGCCGGTGCCCGGCGTGGGTGCGCCCGCCGGGCACCAGCAGGCCGATCTCGTCGTAGTGGTGCAGGGTGCGCACCGTGATGCCGGCGAACCCCGCGACCTGTCCCACGGAGTAGCTCACGTTCCGCTCCTTCGGTCGGTACGCGCTCCACGCTGAGGCCTCACGCCACGTGAGGTGCAAGCCGCATCTCCTCGGATGCTCCGCCCCCTGCTGCCGCTGATCCTGCCCCCCTGCTGACCGGTGCCGTGTGCGCCCTGCCGTACCTGCCGGTGAGCGGAGCGGCGAGCGGTCGCAGCGGGTGCCGTGGGCCGGCCGGCCGGACGCGCCGGGGGCGGGCCGGTACTGGTGGTGCGGATGCCGGTGGTGCGGATGCCGGCCGTCGCCGCAGCAGGCGGCCGGCTCCTCGGCGGGGGCCGTGCGGCTGGGCTACCCGGCCTGTTCCATCGCCACCAGCTCGAACGCGGTCCTGCCGTCCAGGCACTCGCGGATGATGTCGGCGTGGCCGGCGTGCCGGGCCGTCTCGCGGATCAGGTGCAGACACAGCCAGCGCAGCGAGACACGGCCCTCCGGCGGGAACCACGGGTCGGGCGGCAGCGGGAAGGTGTCGTCCAGGCTGGGCGCGGACCGGATCAGGTCCTCGGTCCCGGCGGCCACCTGCTCCCAGTACCGCAGGCACGAGGCCACCGTCTCGTCGCCGATCAGCTGGAAGGTCTCGTGCCAGTTCGACTCGTCCCGCCGCACCGCCGGCGGCTCCTCCTTGGCCCGCGCCAGCCAGCTCTGCTCCACCTCGGCGACGTGCTTGAGCAGGCCCCCCAGGGACAGCTCGCTGGCGCACGGACGGGTCCGGGCCTGCTCCTCGGTCAGGCCGAGCAGCGCCCGGCGGATGCCGCCGCGCTGTTCGTCCAGGAAGGCCAGCAGCGCCCCCCGCTCGTCGCCCTCCGCTTCCGCCGGAACGTGCATGACCATGGCGTGCCGCCTCTCCTCGGGTCGTTCGCCGGGTTGGGTTCCCCCGACACCGACCACGCTAGGAGCTATCGCGGTCAGGGACTGTCCGCAATGGACCGGCGCCACGGAGGAGCACCGCGCAAGCGCGAGGCGGTCAGAACGGGAACCCGCTGCGGCCGTGCTGCACCGAGATCCACTTGACCGTGGTGAAGGCCTCCAGCGTCGTCTCGCCGTTGAGGCGGCCGATGCCGGAGTGCTTCTCGCCGCCGAACGGCACGAGCGGCTCGTCGTGGACGGTGCCGTCGTTCACGTGGAACATGCCGGTGTCGATCCGCTTGGCGAAGGCCACGCCCCGCTCGACGTCCCCCGTGTGGACGGCGCCGCTGAGGCCGTACGGCGTGTCGTTGACGATCCGGACCGCCTCGTCCTCGCCGTCGAACGGGACGAGGAAGACGACCGGGCCGAAGACCTCCTGCCGCAGCAGCGCCGAGTCGGCGGGGAGGCCGGTCAGCACGGTGGGCTCGACCAGGTTGGCGGTCGTGGCACCGCGCACCAGGGCGGTGGCGCCTTCGGCGAGCGCCTGTTCGACGGTGTTCGACAGGGCGGTGGCCTGCGTGGAGTTGATCACCGGGCCGATGACGGTCTCCGGGTCGCGCGGGTCGCCGACCTTGAGGGTGCGGACCTTGGCGACGAACTTCTCGGTGAACTCCTCGGCGACGGAGCGGTCCACGAGGACCCGGTTGGCGGCCATGCAGACCTGTCCCTGGTGCACGAACCGGCTGAAGACCGCCGCGTCGACCGCGTAGTCGACGTCGGCGTCGTCCAGCACCACCAGCGCGCTGTTGCCGCCCAGTTCGAGGACCGAGCGCTTGAAGTTCCGGGCGCAGACGGTGGCGACGTGCCGGCCGACCTTGTCCGAGCCGGTGAAGGAGATGACCTTCGGCACCGGGTGCTCGATGAACGCGTCGCCGATCTCGGCGATGTCGGTGACGACGACGTTGAGCAGGCCGCCGGGCAGCCCGGCCTCCTCGAAGATCTTCGCGAGCAGGGTGCCGCCGGCGATCGGGGTGTTCTGGTGCGGCTTGAGCACCACGGCGTTGCCGAGCGCGAGGGCGGGCGCGACCGACTTCAGCGACAGCAGGAAGGGGAAGTTGAACGGGCTGATCACACCGACGACCCCGACCGGCACCCGGTAGACGCGGTTCTCCTTGCCGTCGGTCGGGGAGGGCAGGATCCTGCCCTCGGGGCGCAGCGCGAGGTGGATCGACTCGCGCAGGAACTCCTTGGCGAGGTGCAGTTCGAAACCGGCCTTCACGCGCGTGCCGCCCAGTTCCGCGATGATCAGCTCCGCTATCTCCTGCTCGCGGTCCTCTATCAGCCTGAGCGCCCGCTCGAAGACCGCCCGCCGGGTGTAGGGGTTGGTCTCGGCCCACCGCTCCTGGGCGCGGGCGGCGGCCCGGTAGGCCTCGTCCACCTCGTCGACGGTGGCCACCGTGATCGAGGCCAGCTTCTCGTCGTCGTAGGGATTGAAGTCGATGACGTCCCAGGAGCCGGTGCCCGGGCGCCACTCGCCGTCGATGTACTGCTGGGCCAGGTCGGTGAAGTAGGACGACATGTGAACCCTCAATCGCTAGCGGACACCAGATCTGCGCATGTCTGATCTGCCGTCATCCTACGTGCGACACAAGGGAGTTGAGTGGGTCGGATGTGGTCAGGAGAGCTGCAGCAGACCGCGGAGCACGTCCCGGCTCTCGTCCGGGCCGGGGCTGTCCTGCTGCAGCTCCTTCAGGGCCTGCTCGTACTGGGCGACGTCCTCGCGCTTGTCCAGGTAGAGGGCGCTGGTCAGCTGCTCCAGGTAGACCACGTCGGACAGGTCCGCGTCGGGGAAGCTGAGGATGGTGAAGGCGCCGCTCTCACCGGAGTGGCCGCCGAAGCTGAACGGCATGACCTGCAGCCGCACGTTGGGCCGCTCGGAGATGTCGATCAGGTGCTGGAGCTGGCCGCGCATCACCTCGCGGTCGCCGTAGGGGCGGCGCAGGGCGGCCTCGTCCAGGACGATGTGCAGTTCGGGGGCGTTGTCGGAGAACAGGCGCTTCTGCCGCTCCAGGCGCAGCGCGACGCGCCGCTCGACGTCGGCGGAGCCGGCGCCCCTCATGCCGCGCCGGACCACCGCGCGGGCGTACTCCTCGGTCTGCAGCAGGCCGTGCACGAACTGCACCTCGTAGACGCGGATCAGCGAGGCGGCGCCCTCCAGGCCGACGTAGGTGGGGAACCAGCTGGGCAGCACGTCGGTGTAACTGTGCCACCAGCCCGCCACGTTGGCCTCCCGGGCGAGGGACAGCAGTGACTCGCGCTCGGCCTCGTCGGTGATGCCGTAGAGGGTCAGCAGGTCCTCGACGTCTCTGGTCTTGAAGCTCACCCGGCCCAGCTCCATCCGGCTGATCTTCGACTCCGAGGCGCGGATCGAGTACCCCGCCTTCTCGCGCGTGATCCCGCGCGCTTCACGCAGCCGCCTGAGTTGCGAGCCGAGCAGCATCCGCCGCACCACCGATCCGGGCTCTCCCGCGCTCACTTCGTCAGCCTCCCCAACCGTCTCCAGGGGCCGCAGTCTGCCATCAAAACACTTCGAGCAGTACTCGTACGGTTACGGAAACGGAAAGAGGTCGGCCGCTTCCGCCGGGTCATGACCTGGAAAGGTCGGGACCTTTGACGACAAGCATCGTGAAGATGGCAGAAAAAATGGCCAAGAAGCGGTACGGGAAGGTGTATTTCGGTCGCGTGCACGTGCATCTGCCCTTGCATCTGCCCTACGCATCCGAAACCATGGTGCCGCGCCACCGCTGCATCGCAACGACCGCGAACACCCGGGAGTGCCTCGCATGGGGACGAATGGATCGACCATGCTCAAGCCGTTACGGCAGGGCCTTCCGCCGCTGGATCCCGCGGCCGTGTCCGATGCCGCCTCCTGCCTCCTGCCCGCCCGGTACGAGGCGGTGCGCGAGGCCCGGCGCTTCACCCGCGGCACCCTGGACCAGTGGGACGTCGGCGACCGCTTCGACGACATATGCCTCGTGGTGTCCGAACTCGCCACCAACGCGCTGCGGCACGCCCTGCCGGCCGCCCACGGCCGCGGCGGCGAGCAGAGCGCGTCCGTGCGGCTGCAGCTGATGCGCTGGGCCGACCGGCTGGTGTGCGCCGTGCGGGACCCGAGCCACGAGACGCCGGTCCCGGGCGACTCGGACGACTTCTCCGCCGAGTCGGGGCGCGGGCTGGTCCTGGTCGACTCCTTCGCCGACAGCTGGGGCTGGCACCCGCTCGCGGGCGGCCTCCAGGGCAAGGTGGTCTGGGCGATGTTCCGGCTCCGGGCGGGCTGAACCGCCACCGCGCCGCAGGACGCCCGCCCCGCCCGGCGGCCGGCCGCCGCGGGGCCCGACAACGTTGCCGACGGTCGGCCGCCCGCCCTGCGCCAGGGGTCAGCTCGCCACCAGGTGGTCGAACTCGCCGTCCTTGACACCGAGGAGCATCGCCTCGATCTCCGCCCGCGTGTAGACGAGCGCCGGACCGTCCGGGAAGCGCGAGTTGCGCACGGCGACCTCGCCGCCCGGCAGCCGCGCGAACTCCACGCACGAGCCCTGCGAATTGCTGTGCCTGCTCTTCTGCCAGGCCACTCCGTCCAGCTGCGTGGCAGCCATGCCGTTGTACACGTCGTACCCCCCGTACACGCCGTCAGCGTCGCGGTCCACAGGTCGCTCCCCGGTGGTGCACTGGCTGGTGTGGCCATGGATGCTCTGGTCAACTGACCCGGATCATAACCCCGTTCACCTGCATATGCATGAGCAGATGCACGTGCACGGGGAGTGGTGCCGCAGTTACAGCCTTGACGTCCGCTTTACCCAGCGGCCGTGCACCGGCTAGGACGCACAGCGCGGCCTTCCTGTTCCAGCCGGGCGACGATCGGGCGGCCCGTGCGCGCAGGCAGGCGCGCCCGGAGTCCGGCGGAGTCCCGGCCAGCGGCTGGTAGCTTGCGCTGCGGGCCGCCCGGCGACGGCGGCCGGGCCGCTACAGCTTGGGAGCTTCCGGTGACTACGGCGACTGCTTCGGCGCGTGGATCGGGGACCGTCCGGGCGGCGGCCCCACGGGGGCGGGCCCCGGCACTGACGGCGGGACTGGTGGGTGTGCTGGCGCTGACGGCCTGCGGTGGTGGCGGCTCCGGCGCCGGGCACCGCCCCTCGGCGGCGCCCGGCACGGCCACGGCCGCCCCCGCGCGCACCGCCTCCCCGGTCCTGACCGGTGCGGCCGCCGAGCTGCAGGGAAGCTGGGTCACCACCGGGAAGGGCGCGATCGTGGCCCTGGTCGTCTCCGGCGGGAAGGCCGGCGTCTTCGCGACCGGCGGGACCGTGTGCAGCGGTACCGCGGACGCCGAGGACGGCGTGCGGACGCTCCGTCTGACCTGTGCCGACGGCAGCAGGGAGCGGACCGTCGGCAGGGTCGACTCGGTGACCGCCGGGAGGCTGGAGGTGACCTGGTCGGGCGGAGCCGGCCGGGAGACGTACACCAAGGCGGCGGGCGGAAGGCTGCCGTCGGCGCCGGCGACCCACACGATCCGGTGAATCCGGCACGGCGTGCGCGCCGGTCCCGGGCGGCGCGAGCGCAGGGCCGCGTGAACGGCCCCCGCGCGCAGGGGCGATGATGCAGGGGCACCGTCACCACGTGGACAGGGACCTGCTCATGCGCGCCATTCCGCTCACCGTCACCGCCCTCGCCGCCGCCCTGCTGCTGACCGCCTGCGACGACGGCGGAAGCAACAGCAAGGGCGGCAAGGGCTCGGCCTGCGAGATCGGCGGGGTCTCCGTGCAGATCGGATCGGCGAGCGTCGCGCCGGCCGCCGGGGACACCGGGGAGATCCCCGTCAGCATCACCAACCAGAGCGCGCCCTGCACCCTGGACCGCTTCCCGGGGGTCGTGCTGGACACCGGCGCCGCGGACGCCGCCGTGCCCGTCCTGGCGGGCGCGAAGGCGCAGAAGCTGAAGCTCGCCAAGGGCGACTCCGCGTCGTTCTCCATCGGTTACGTGCGCGGCGCGGACGGCGGCGGGAAGAGCCTGGCGGCGAAGACCGTGAAGATCAGCCTGCCCGGTTCCTCCGCCACCCGCTCCTTCCCGTGGTCGTACGGCCCCGTCGCCGCCAAGGGGAAGGGACCGGACGCCTCGGTCAGCGCGTTCCGGCAGGCCGGCGACTGAGGGATCGGTGCGCGGGCCCGCCGGGCGCTCACTCGAGCCGCGGGCGGGCCGCGACCTGCGCCCGGTCCGCCGCGCGGGCGCCCTCGGTCCAGCCCTCGGCGTCGCTGACCCCCCGCAGCCGGGTCGTGGTGGTCTGCGGGAACATGCGCTCCAGCCGGCCCGCGACGGCCGCCTCGCGCGTGGCCAGCACCGGAAGCAGGTCCTGGGTCACCTGGGCCCCGGCGGCCGCCGCGAGCCGGTCGCCCACGCGGTGCGCGTAGGCCGCGAGGAACGACTGCCGGAAGGTCTTGGTGCGCTTGCGGCCGCCGGCCCGCTGGAGCGCCTCGGCCCGGGTCATCGCGTGCGTGGCCTGCACCAGCAGCGAGGTGTAGAGCAGCTCGACCGCCTCCAGGTCCGCCTCGAAGCCGACGACCGTGGAGAAGCCGAACGGTTCGTTCCACACCGCGCGGCAGTGGTTGGCGGTGGCCACCGCGTCCAGCAGGACCGCCTTGGCCTGCTCGTACGGCGGTTCGACCCCGATGCGGCAGGCGCCGGGGGCGTCCGGGGCGGGCGCGCCGGCGGCGAGCAGCGCCTCGTCGACGCTGTGCCGGGCCATCAGCTCCTGCGCCTTGGCGCTGAGGGCCTCCGCCTCCTCCGGGTAGCCGGTCGCCTCGGCCTTGGCGAGCAGGGCGCGGATGCGGGTCAGCATGCGGGAGGCGCCCGGACCGGGTGCCCGGCGCCGCTCCTCCTCCAAGGGCTCCAGCGCGGGGAGGCGGAGCAGCAGCCGGTACACCTCCAGGACGGCCGTGGCGTGCGAGAACCGGTCGGCCCCGCGTCCCGGCTCCGCCGGCAGGGCCTCCAGCTGGGCGGCCCAGCGGCGCCCGCGCGGGCGGTCCCGCCCGGCCTGCGCCCTGATCAGCTCGGACACCAGGCCCACGTGCACGTCGTCCAGCTCCCGCCGCACCAGCCGCACGACGTCCGCGGGCTGCCAGCCGCGACGCCAGGCCGCCGCCACGAGATCCTCGCCGCGCCGCGCGAGCTCGGCGTCCGCGGCCGGGTCGGCGGCGAGCAGGGAGGCGCCGGTGTCGAGCCCGGTGTCGGTGTCGTCGTGGAGGGCGGCCCGGAAGGCCCGCTCGACGGTGCTGGCAGTGCTGGTCACGCTGTCGATCGTGCCATGCCGCGCGGACAGTCGGGCGCGGCCGTCCACAGGCTGTGGACAACGAGCGGGCTCGCCGGCTGCGGGGCCGGCGGAGCCGTCGGACGGCACGGAGGAGTGTCAACCATCGGTTGACACCCCTGGGGGCGCAACCTAGGGTTGACACCATGGCGACCAACCCGAACATCACGGCATCCGTGCGCCTCGACGACCTCATCGAGGCCATCAAGAAGGTCCACACCGAGCCCCTGGACCAGCTCCAGGACGCGGTCATCGCGGCGGATCACCTCGGCGACGTGGCCGACCACCTCATCGGGCACTTCGTCGACCAGGCGCGCCGCTCCGGCGCGTCCTGGTCCGACATCGGCCGGAGCATGGGGGTGACCCGGCAGGCGGCGCAGAAGCGGTTCGTGCCCAAGGAGTCCGCCGACCTGGACCCCGGCCAGGGCTTCAGCCGCTACACCCCCCGCGCGCAGAACGTGGTCATGGCCGCGCACAACGAGGCGCTGGCCGCCCGCAACACCGAGGGCAGGCCCGAGCACCTGGTCCTCGGGCTGCTGGCCGAGCCGGAGGGACTGGCGGCGAAGGCGATCACCGCGCAGGGCGTCACCCTGGACGCCGTACGCGGGGCCGCGACCGCCGCGCTGCCGCCCGCCGCCGACGACGTGCCCGAGCTCGTCCCCTACGGCCCCGAGGCCAAGAAGGTCCTGGAGCTCACCTTCCGCGAGGCGCTCCGGCTCGGCCACAACTACATCGGCACCGAGCACGTCCTGCTCGCCCTGCTGGAGCACGAGAACGGCCAGGGAGTCCTCAGCGGCCTCGGCGTCACCAAGGCCGGCACCGAGGAGTACGTCGGGAAGGTCCTGGCGGTGCTGCTGGAGAAGAAGGCCGGGACGGGCGACGGGGGCGACGGGACGGAGTGAGCCGCAGGACGGCGGGCCCGGTGTGACCGCGATCCGGCGCGGAGCCGCCGGCCACGGGTGGAACCGCGGGCCGGGGCGATTGTCAGACCCTCCTGCCAGACTCGTCGGCATGACCGACCGGTGGGCGCTCGCGCCGGCCGAGGACGGCGGCGTGGACGTCGCCCCCCTCGGCCCGGACGGGCTGCCCGCCGGACCGGTGCGGCGGGAGAGCGATCTCGCCGGGGCGGTGCGGAGCCGCCCGGAGGTGACGCGCTGGGTGTGGCGGTCGACCGCCGAGGTCTACCCGCGCCTGCTCGCCACGGGGGTGCGAGTGGAGCGGTGCTACGACGTCGAGGGCGCCGAGACACTCCTGCTGGGCCACGAGGGGCGGTACGGCGAGCCGCGTTCGGCCGCCGCCGCCCTGGCCCGCCTCCGCGGCGGACCCGTGCCGCCCGATCCGCCGCAGCGCGCGGCCGAACCGGGCGGCCAGCCCCCGCTGTTCGAGCCCGCCGGCGCCCGCCTGCCGCTGCCCGACCTGCTCGCGGTGCACGCCGAGCAGCTGCGGCGGCACGAGAGGACCGCGCACCCCGACCGGATGCGGCTGCTGACCGCCGCCGAGTCCGCGGGCATGCTGGTGGCCGCCGAGATGAACCACGCGGGCCTGCCCTGGAGCGCCGAGGTCCACCGCGGCCTGCTGCACGACCTGCTCGGCGAGCGGTACGCGGGCGGCGGCGAGCCCCGCCGCCTGGCCGAGCTCGCCGACCAGGTGTCCGCGGCCTTCGGCCGCCGGGTGCGGCCCGACCTGCCGGCCGACGTCGTCAAGGCCTTCGCGCAGGCCGGGATCAAGGTGAAGTCCACCCGCCGTTGGGAGCTCCGGACCGTCGACCACCCCGCCGTCGAGCCCCTGCTGGAGTACAAGAAGCTGTACCGCATCTGGGTGGCCCACGGCTGGTCCTGGCTGCAGGACTGGGTCCGCGACGGCCGCTTCCGCCCCGGGTTCCTCGCCGGCGGCACGGTCACCGGACGCTGGGTGACCAACGGCGGGGGCGCCCTGCAGATCCCCAAGGTGCTCCGCCGGGCCGTGGTCGCGGACCCCGGCTGGCGGCTGGTCGTGGCCGACGCCGACCAGATGGAGCCGCGCGTGCTGGCCGCGATCTCCCGCGACCCCGGCCTGATGGAGGTGGCCGGCCGCGAGAGCGACCTCTACCAGTCCGTCTCCGACCGGGCCTTCTCCGGCGACCGGAACCAGGCCAAGCTCGCCGTGCTCGGCGCGGTCTACGGCCAGACCTCCGGCGACGGCCTGAAGAACCTCGCCGCGCTGCGCCGCCGCTTCCCGAAGGCCGTCGCCTACGTCGACGAGGCGGCCCGCGCGGGCGAGGAGGGCAGGCTCGTGCGCACCTGGCTGGGCCGCACCTGTCCGCCGCCCGCCGTGCAGGGCGAGGAGGACGCGGCGGAGGAGGCGGGCGTCCCGGCCGCACACGACGACGACACCGGGGCGCACGCCTGGGTCCCCGGCTACGCCTCCACCGACGCCCGCGCGCGGGGCCGCTTCGCGCGCAACTTCGTCGTGCAGGGCAGCGCCGCCGACTGGGCGCTGCTGCTGCTCGCCGCGCTGCGCCGGGCCTGCGCGCCGCTGCGGGCCGAGCTGGTCTTCTTCCAGCACGACGAGGTGATCGTGCACTGCCCGGCCGAGGAGGCCGACACCGTCGTCCGGGCCGTCCGCGAGTCCGCCGACCTCGCCGGCCGGCTGACCTTCGGTCAGACCCCGGTGCGGTTCCCGTTCACGACGGCCGTGGTGGAGTGCTACGCCGACGCCAAGTGAGCCGGTTCGCGCACCGGCGGGTTCCCCGGCCGGCCGATCAGCCGGCCGAGCCGGCCGAGCCGTCGTCGAGCAGGGTCCGCAGCTGTGCCAGGACGGCCTGCTCGTCGGTGCCGTCCAGCGCCGCGAGGGCCGCGCGCCAGGCGTCGTACGCCTCCGCGTGCCGCCCCTGCTCGCGCAGCAGCAGCCCGTGCTGGTGCAGCGCGAGCCCGCCCATGTAGCGGTCGGTGCGGGCTTCCGCCCGGCGCAGCAGTTCGGCGCACTCCCCGGCCGCCCGTTCGGTCCGTCCCAGCCCGCGCAGCGCGCGGACCAGGCCGAGCCGGGTCTGGGACTCGCCGTGCCAGTCGCCGTGGCCGCCGAGGATGCGCAGGCTCTCCTCGAAGTGCCGGGCGGCGGCGGCCGGCTCGCCGAGGGTGAGATGGGCGTAGCCGATGTTGCAGTGCGCCGAGTGCTGCACGATGACCGCGCCGATCGCGTCCCCGATCGCGAGCGAGCGCCGGTGCTGCTCGATGGCGGCGCGCGGATCGGTGTGCTCGTAGAGGTTGCCGAGGTGGCTGTGGGTGACGGCCTCGCCGTAGGGGTCGTTCAGCAGCCGTGAGTACGCGAGGCTCTGCCGCAGCGCCTCCTCCGACTCCTCGAACCGGCCGAGCCCCTCCAGGAGCAGCCCGCGGTTGTTGAGGCAGCGCCGGATCCGGGACGCCGTGCCGAGCCGCCGCCAGATCTCCAGGGCCCGGTCGGTGAGGGCGAGGGCGTCGTTCTGCCGGCCGGTCAGGAAGTGCAGGCCCGCGAGGTCGCCGAGCGCGTACGCCTCGGCCGCCGGGTCCTCCAGGCGCCGGGCCGCGGTGAGCGCCGCCCGCCCCAGCACCTCCATCTCGGCGACCCGGCCGCTGCGCTGCACGTACGGGAAGAGCAGCCGGACGAGCGCCGAGAGCGCCGCTGCCGTGGGCACGTCGTCGGCGCCGGCGTTCCGCTCCACCAGGGCGACGACGTTCTCCAACTCCACCTCGCCCCAGGCGAAGGCCTCCTCGGCCGACTCGAAGGGCGGCAGCGCCGCCACGTCCGCCGCGTGCCCGGCGGGCTGCGCGGCGGTGGGCCGCCGCCGGTCGTCCAGGTCGAGCCCCGGCTCCACGACCACCGCCAGCACCCGCTCGGCCACGGCGGCGTACCACCGCAGGGCGATGCGGTCGGCCGACTCGGCGCCCGCGCCCTGCCCGGCGGCCCCCTCGGCGCCCGTGCCCTGCCCGGCGGTCCCCTCGGCGGCCGGGGCCGGTCCGGACGCCCTGCCGGCGTCCGCGAGTTCGCGGGCGAAGTCGCGGACCAGGTCGTGGGGGGCGTACCGGCCGTACGCCGTCTCCTCCAGGAGGGCGACGTCGACCAGGCGGTCCAGCGCGGCCTCGGCGCGGCGTTCGTCCGTGCCGGTGAGGCGGGCGACGAGGGGGGCGCCGTAGGTGGGCAGGTCGAGCGCGCCGATGTGGCGCAGGGCCGAGGCGGCGTCCCGGTCGGCCTGGCGTTCGGCGGCGGCCAGCGCGTCGTGGGCGACGGCCAGGGAGCGCCGGACGCTCAGGTCGTCGTACTCGAGGTGGTGCAGCCGCCCGCCGGTGGCGGCGAGTTGGCCGGCCAGGACCTCCGGGGTGAGGGCGCTGCGCGCGGCGAGCCGGGCGGCGACGACACGCAGCGCCAGCGGCAGCCGGCCGGTCAGCTCGACCAGGGCGTGGCCGGCGTCCAGCCCTTCGCGTCCGCTCACCGCGCGCAGCAGCGCCGCACTGTCCTCGCCGGTCAGCGGGCGGAGCGGGAAGCGCCGGGCGCCGTCGAGGGCGGTCAGCGGCGAACGGCTGGTGACGATCACCGCGCAGCCGGACCCGGCCGGCAGCAGGGGCCGCACCTGAGCCGCGTCGGCCGCGTCGTCCAGGACCAGCAGGATGCGGGCCGGGGCGAGCAGCGACCGGAGCAACGCGGCCGCCGCGTCCGGGTGTTCGGGGATGTTCTTGGGCTCGGCGCCGAGGTCCCGCAGGAGTGCGGCGAGCGCCTGCGCGGCGGTGAGCGGGGTCATGCCGGGGGTGGCGCCGTGCAGGTTGACGTAGAGCTGGCCGTCGGAGAAACGTTCACGCAGCTCATGGGCGACGTGCAGCGCCAGCGCGCTCTTGCCCACGCCCGCCATACCGCTGATCACGGCCACGGCGGGCGCCGGGGCGGGCGGTTCGGTCAGCGCCCGGCGCAGCGCCCGGCGCACGTCGGTGCGGCCGGTGAAGTGGGCGGGCGGGGCCGGGAGCTGGGCCGGGCGCGGGGTGTGCAGCGGGGCCTGGCGGTCGCCGTCGTCCGGGGCAGCGGGAGCGGCGTCGTCGCCGGCGGCGCCGGCCACCCGGCTGTCCCGCCGCGGCTGTCGCGCGTCGTCACCGGCCGGCCCCGGGCCGCCGGGAGTCTGCTGCCGTCGCTGCTCCGCGCCCCGCAGCACCTCGACGTGTGCCTCCTGGACCGCCGGGCCGGGCTCGACGCCGAGTTCCTCCACCAGGCGGGCCCGCAGGTCGCGGTGGACGGCGAGGGCCTCGGCCCGGCGGCCGGCGCGGTGCAGGGCGAGCATGAGCTGACGGTGGTACGCCTCGCGCAGCGGATGCTCGGCGACCAGCGCCGCGAGTTCGGGGACCAGCGCGGCCGGCCGCGGCCCGCCCAGGGCGAGTTCGGCGTCGTAGCGCCACTCCAGCAGCAGCAGCCGGGCCTCCGCAAGGCGCTGCACCAGGGCGTAACCGCCGAAGCCGGCGGGCAGCCCGCCGAGCGGGGCGCCCCGCCACAGCGCGAGCGCGGCGGTGCAGGCGCGGACGACGCCCGGCCAGTCCCGCCGGGCGTGCGCGGCCCGCGCCTCGGCGACCCGGGCGTCGAAGACGTGCACGTCCAGCTCGCCGTGGTCGACGCGCAGCACATAGCCCGGCGGCACGGCCCTGAGCCGCTCGGGGTCGTCCAGCAGCCGGCGCAGCCGGGTGACGTGGTTGTGCAGGGAGGCCTGCGCGGAGACGGGCGGCGCGCCGCCCCACAGCGCGTCCTTCAGCGACGCGACCGAGACGACCCGGCCGGGCTCCAGCAGCAGTGCGGCGAGCAGCGCGCGGACCTTGGGGCTGCCGATGGCCCGGACGCCGTCGTCGCGGGCGTCGTCACCGGACGGCGGGGGTGTCCGGGAGGCGTCGTACGCGACCGCGTACGGCGGCCGGTCGTAGAGGACCGGCGGTCCCAGCAGTCCGAACCGCAGCTCGCACCGCCGCATCACGCCGCCTCACTGCCTTCCCGCGCGGTCGGGGCCGACCGTGCTCCGCGGCGGGTGTGCGCCCGCCGTCGCCTGGCGGATATCCGCCCTGTCCGAGGCGGTTCCCCGCCACCCTCCGTCCGGCGGCCCGACCCGGAACCGGCCGTCCCACGGGCCTCTTCCCGCTGCCGCCGGGCAACTTCCGGACGGACGGCCCGCAGGCTCACCGACGAACCATTGGCCACATGTTAGCGATCCGTTGGTGAACCCTGATGTGATCATTCCATCGGATCCGGCCCGTCGGTGCGCGCGTATGTCGCGTAACTCGGGGGAGTGTCGCCGCCGGCTGGGTCCGGGGACGTGCAGGGCCCCGGCCGTCGGAGGTGAACGGCCGGGGCCCCGTCCCGCACCCCTCTCCCGCCGCTTCCCCTGCGGGCCTCCGCGCACCGCGGGACGACTCCGCGCGCCGCCCCGCTCGACGTTTCGCGCACCCCTGCCGGTCACCCACGGCCGGCGCCGCCGCCCGCGTGCCCGTACGACAGAACCCCAGGCCGGACGAGGTCCGACCTGGGGTCCCAGGAGAGCCGCTTTCGGGATTCGAACCCGAGACCTACGCATTACGAGTGCGTTGCTCTGGCCATCTGAGCTAAAGCGGCGCGCTGTCCGCACCATGGTGCGATCAGCAACGTCGGTAAGTCTACACAGTTTCCGGGGGTGCTTCGCACCCGCCCCGGAGCGGGCGGCTCCGGGGCGGGCCGTGGGGTCTACGAGCACCGCTTCCCGGCGGCCGGCGGGGTGCCCCGCAGGAGGTAGGCGTTGATCGCCGAGTCGACGCAGGCGCTGCCGCGGCCGTAGGCGGTGTGGCCGTCGCCGTCGTAGGTCAGCAGACGGCCGGAGGAGAGCTGGCGGGCCAGCGACTGCGCCCAGCGGTACGGCGTCGCCGGATCGCGGACCGTGCCGACCACCACGATCGGCGCCGCGCCCTTCGCCTCGATGCGGTGCGGCTCGCCCGTCGCCCTCACCGGCCAGTACGCGCAGTTCAGCGAGGCCCACGCGAGGCCGGGACCGAAGACCGGGGACGCCTTCGCGAAGGCGGGCAGCGACCTCTCCACTTCTTCGGGGCCGGTGAAGGCGGGGGGCAGGTCCAGGCAGTTCACGGCGGCGTTGGCCATCATCAGGTTGCTGTAGCGGCCGCTCGCGTCCCGCTCGTAGTAGCTGTCGGCGAGGGCCAGCAGGCCGGCGCCGTCGTTCTTCCTCATGGCCGAGGTCAGCGCCTTGCGCAGCTGCCCCCACGACCCCTCGTCGTACATCGCCGCGATCACCCCGGTGGTGGCCAGCGACTCCCCCAGCCTGCGGCCCCGCGCGCCGGCCGCCGGTACCGGACGGGCGTCCAGCTTCCGGAAGAACGCCTTCAGGCGGTCGCCGACCCGGGCGGGCGTCGTGCCCTTCCCGCCGAGCGGGCAGTCGGCGTGCCGTACGCAGTCCCTCGCAAACGCCTGGAACGCCGTCTCGAAGCCCGCCGTCTGGTCCAGGGTCAGGGTGCGGGCGTCGAGGGACGGGTCCATCGCGCCGTCCAGGACCATCCGCCCGACCCGCTCGGGGAACAGCCCGGCGTAGGTCGCCCCGAGGAACGTCCCGTAGGACGCCCCCACGTAGTTCATCCTGCGGTCGCCGAGGACCGCCCGCAGGATGTCCATGTCCCTCGCCGCCTCGACGGTGGAGACGTGCCGCAGCAGCCGCGCCGAGCGGGCCCCGCAGCTCTCCGCGAACTGCTGGACGGCGGAGACCAGCGCGGACCGCTCCCGCTGGTCGTCGGGGGTCAGGTCGGTCTGCGTGTACGCGTCCATCCGGGGCCCGTCGAGGCACTGAACGGGCTCGCTGCGGGCGACGCCCCGCGGGTCCACCGCGACCATGTCGTAGCGGGCCCGGACCTGGGCCGGGTAGCCGATGCCCGCGTACTGCTGGAGGTAGCCGACCGCCGAGCCGCCCGGACCGCCGGGGTTGACCAGCAGCGAACCCAGGGGCCTGCCCTTCCCCGTGGCCTTCTTGCGGGCGACGGCGAGCCGCACGGAGCCCGCGCCGGGTCTGGCGTAGTCCAGCGGCGCCTTCATCGTGGCGCACTGGAAGCCGGGCACGCCGCAGCCGCGCCAGTGCAGGCGCTGGCCGTAGTACGGCGTCAGCGCCGACGGCGTGGACCTCGGCAGCGCGGCCAGCGCCGCGTCCACCGTCCCGCTCCCCGGCGTACCGGGACTCACGGCGGAGCAGGCGGACACGAGCAGGGCGGCGGCCGTGACGAAGGCGGCCGTGAGACGGGCCGTCGCCCGGGTGGGGATGTCGCGGAACCGGCGGAGGGGTGGCCTGGTGTGCATCGGACGAGCGTAACGCTGAGCGACCGATCGGATGCGTACCGTCGGAAGCGTGGCTCGTACGGGGGACACGGGCGGTGCGCCCGGCCGGGCTCCGGGCCTTCGCGTCGCGGTCATGAGACGCCTCCCTTCCTGCCCGCGGCGGGCCGTCCCCCGCTTCCTGTCGGCGGCGGGCCGTCCCCCGCTTCCCGTCGGCGGCGGGCCGTCACCCCGCCCGGAGCGCCATCGTCATCGCCTCCACCGCCAGCAGCGGGGCCACGTTGCGGTCCAGCGCCTCGCGGCACGCGGCGATCGCCTCGATGCGGCGGAGGGTGGACTCCGGGGTGCTGGCGCGGGCCAGCCGCTCCAGGGCGTCCTCGGCGTCGGTGTTGGCGATCGCCACGCGGGTGCCGAGCTGGAGGGCGAGGACGTCGCGGTAGAAGGCGGTCAGATCGCCGAGGGCTACGTCGAGGCTGTCGCGCTGGGTACGGGTTCTGCGGCGCTTCTGCATGTCCTCGAGGTCCTTCATCACCCCGGCGGTGCCGCGCGGCAGCCGGCCGCCCTGGGCCGCGCCGAGCGCCGCCTTCAGCTCCTCGGTCTCCTTGCCGTCCACCTCTTCGGCGAGCTGCTTGGCGTCCTCGGCCGCCGCGTCGACCAGCTCCTGGGCGGCCTTCAGGCAGGCGCCGACCTCGTCCAGCCGCAGGGGCAGCTTCAGCACGGCGGCGCGGCGCTCGCGGGCCGCCGGGTCGGTGGCCAGACGGCGGGCCCGGTCGACGTGCCCCTGGGTGGCGCGCGCGGCGGCGACCGCCACACCGGGCTCGATGCCGTCCCTGCGGACCAGCATGTCGGCGACCGCCTCGACCGACGGCGTGCGCAGGTTCAGGTGCCGGCAGCGGGAGCGGATCGTCGGCAGGACGTCCTCGACGGAAGGGGCGCACAGCAGCCAGACCGTGCGGGGGGCGGGCTCCTCGACGGCCTTGAGGACGGCGTTGGCGGACTTCTCGTTCAGCCGCTCGGCGTCCTCCACCAGGATGATCTGCCAGCGGCCGTTCGCCGGGGAGGTGAACGACTTGCGGACGGTGTCCCGCATGTCCTTGACCAGGATCTCCGCGCCGACCGCCGCGACCGTCGTGACGTCCGCGTGGGTGCCGAGCAGCGCGGTGTGGCAGCCGTCGCAGAAGCCGCAGCCGGGCGCCCCGCCGAGGGCGCGGTCGGGGCTCACGCACTGCAGGGCCGCGGCGAAGGCCCGCGCCGCCTGGTTCCGGCCCGCGCCCGGCGGGCCCGTGAACAGCCAGGCGTGCGTCATCTTCGACGCCTCGGGCAGCGGCTCGTCCGCCGCGGCGGCCGTGACCAGGGCGTCGGCGTCCTGCGCGGCGGCCTCGAGCACCGCGCTCACCTTCTCCTGCCCGACGAGGTCGTCCCACACGGTCATGGGTCACGCCGCCCTTCCGTCGCACTCCGCGTTCCGGCTTCCATTGTGGGGGCGGCCACTGACAGCGCGGGGCGCAGGTGCTCGCGCGGCCACCGGGCCGGGCGGCGCCGCGGTGGGCTCCGGCCCGGCGGGAGAGCGTGAGGGGAGCGGGGCGGGAGGAGCACCGACGGCTGCCGCAAGGTCGGGCGGGTGCAGCGGGAGGCCAGCGGGGGCAGCGGAAGGCGGCGGCCCCCGGTTCCCCTCCCGAGGGCCCGGCACCGCCCCGGCCGGGGCCCGGCCGGCCCCGGCGCTGCTCAGGCCCGCCGGACGCCGGCCGCGCCTGAGGGCGGCAGCCGGGCGGCCGGTGCGGCTCAGCCGCGCCGGCCGCTCCGGCCACGGCCTCCGCGGCCCTGCTGCTCCCCGTCGGGGCCGCCCTGGTCGCCGTTCCCCCGCTCGTCGTAGGAGCCCAGCAGCTCGTCCGCCAGCGTCGGCAGGTCGTCCAGCGGGGTCTCCTCGGCCCAGTCGGAGCGCGTCCGGCGGGGCGAGGCGCCGTCGGCGTCGATCCGGGGCATCTCGCGCGTGCGCGGCTCGGAGCCGTCCGGGCCCGCGCCCGGCTGCTCGTCCCGGAAGAAACCGGGCGGCACACGGTCCGCCGGGTCGTCGCCCCGGACGGGCGGCACGGCCGCACCGGCGGTCGCGGCGCCGGTCACCGGCGGCAGCTTCGCCGTCTCCTCGAAGGACACCGGCGGCAGCACTGCGGTGTCGTCCGCCGCACCCGGAGCCACCGGCGGCAGCACGGCCGTCTCCTCCGCAGCCCCGAGGGCCGCCGGCGGCTGCGGCAGCTCGGCGGTCACCTCGGCGTCGGGCTGCGCGCCCCGCGCCGTGCCGCCGGAGCCCCACGCCGCGTCGGCGGAGCCGTGCCGGTCCTCGCGCACCGGTCGCAGCACCGTCGTGTCCTCGGTGGCCCGCGTGTCCGTACGCGGCCCGCCGGCGTCCGCCGGGGCCATCGGCGTGCCGGCCGTGGCCGTGTCGGGAGCCACGCCCGGTGCGGTCGGCAAGGGGGCGCTGGGCATGCGGGCCGCCGCGTCGGCGGCCGCCGCGGCCTCGGCGGCCTGCCGCCGGGCCTCCTCGGCCCGCAGCAACGCCTCCTCGGCCTTGCGCTGCGCCTCCAGGCGCCGGGCCTCCTCCTCGGCGCGCAGCCGCGCCTGGCGGGCCTCCTCCTCGGCGCGCAGCCGCGCCTCTTCCTCGGCCTGCTTGCGGCGCCGCTCCTCCTCGGCCCTGCGGCGGGCCTCCGCCTCGGCCCGTGCCTTCTCCTCGGCGAGCAGCCGCTGCCGCTCCTCCTCCGCGCGCCGGCGCGCCTCCTCGGCCCGCAGCCGGGCCTCCTCGGCCTGCCGTTCCGCCTCGCGGCGCTGCGCCTCCTCCAGCTCGCGCCGCTTGCGCTCCTCCTCCTCGGCGCGGAGCTTGGCGAGCTGCTCCTGGCGCTCCCGCTCCAGGCGCTCCTCCTCGGCCTTGCGCGCGGCCTCTTCCTCGGCCTTGCGGCGGGCTTCCTCCTCGGCCTTCCTGCGGGCCTCCTCCTTGGCCCTGATCTCGGCCTCGGACAGCGGCAGCACGGTGTCCAGGCGGTGCCGGATCACGGTCGTGACCGCCTCGGGTTCCTGCCCGGCGTCCACGACCAGGTAGCGGCCGGGGTCGGAGGCGGCCAGGGTGAGGAAACCGGCCCGCACGCGCGCGTGGAACTCCGCCGGCTCCGACTCCAGCCGGTCCGGCGCCTCCGTGAACCGTTCGCGGGCGGTCTCCGGGGAGACGTCCAGCAGGACGGTGAGGTGCGGGACGAGACCGTCGGTGGCCCAGCGGTTGATGCGGGCGATCTCGGTCGGGGACAGATCCCGGCCGGCGCCCTGGTAGGCGACGGAGGAATCGATGTAGCGGTCGGAGATCACCACCGCGCCGCGCGCCAGGGCGGGGCGCACGACCGTGTCGACGTGCTCCGCGCGGTCGGCGGCGTACAGCAGCGCCTCCGCGCGGTGCGACAGGCCGGCCGAGGACACGTCCAGCAGGATCGAGCGCAGCCGCTTGCCCACCGGAGTGGCGCCCGGCTCGCGGGTGAGCACGACTTCGTGGCCCTTGGCGCGGATCCACTCGGCGAGGGCCTCGGCCTGGGTGGACTTGCCGGAGCCGTCGCCGCCCTCCAGGGCGATGAAGAAACCGTTCGCCGCCGGGGCGGTGACCGGGTCGTCGCCGCCCAGCAGCGCGTCCTTGAGGTCCTGGCGCAGCGGTACGCCGGACCGGTCGTCGACCTTGGCCAGGACCAGCGCGGCCACCGGCAGCAGCAGCGCCCCGACCAGCATCAGGGTGAAGGCCGCCCCGCCGTGCGCGAAGACGAACTTGCCGTTCTGCAGGCGGTGCGGGCCGATCAGGGCCGCGATCAGCGGGGCGACGAGGACGCCGAGCGCTATGAAGACGCGGACCACGGCGTGCAGGTGTTCGGTGGTGCGCGCCCGGCGGAAGTCCTCGGTCTCCTGGTCCAGCAGGGTGTGCCCGGTGTTGGCGGCCACGCCCGCGCCCGCGCCCGCAAGGGTGACGATCAGCAGCACCGTGGTGACGTCCGGGACCAGTCCGGCGGCCAGCAGGGCGATGCCGGTGAAGGCGAGCGCGAGGGCCAGCAGGCGGCGGCGCGAGAGGGAGGGCAGCAGGGCGGGGGCCGTACGGATGCCGGCGGCGACGCCGCCGGTCAGCCCCAGCACCAGCAGGCCGTAGAGCACCGGGCCGCCGCCGAGGTCCTTGGCGTGCAGCACGCACACCGCGACGGCCGCCGCGATCGCGCCGGCGACCCCGGCGCAGGCCGGGACGAGCAGCGGGACGGCGCCCGTACGGCCCTTGTCGACGCCGGCGCCGGTGCGCGGGCGGCGCAGGCCCTCGAGCGGGGACCGCGCGCGGGGGGTGCGCGTGTCGGGCAGTTCGAGGTGGGTCAGCACGGACAGGGAGGCCGCGAACAGACCCGCCGCCACGTAGGAGCCGAGGGCTGCCTGGTGCTGGTCGAACCAGGCCACGCCGGTGCCCAGCAGGTTGTTCAGCAGGGCGGCGGCGACGAGCGTCGCGGCGGCCAGCGGGACCGCGAGGAAGGTCGTGCGCAGCGACAGGCGGCGCAGGGCGTCGAGGTGGTCCGGCAGCGGCCGCACCGTCGCGCCCTCGGGGGGCGGGGACGGCAGCAGGGCGGGGGCGGCGCTCTCCCGGCACACCGTCCACAGCCGCTCGGCGACGCCGACGACGAAGGCGGTGACCAGCAGCGCCGCGAGGGCGTTGTCCGGCGTCCAGTCGACCCACAGGGGAGCGATGATCAGCAGCGCGGCGCGCACGCCGTCGGCGCCGACCATGGTCCAGCGGCGGTCGAGCGGCCCCTCCTGGGCGGTGAGCGCCGTCAACGGGCCGAGCAGGACGGCGCCGAAGAGCAGGGTGGCGAGGATGCGCGCCGCGAAGACCGTCGCCACTGCGAACGCCACGCCGCGGTAGCCGCCGCCGAACGCGCCCTCGGCGACGGCCGCCTGGAGGGCCAGGAGGACCAGCACGAAGAGTGCCAGGGCGTCGCCGACACCGCTCACCAGTTGCGCGCTCCACAAGCGCCTCAGCTGCGGTCGGCGCAGCAGGGAGCGGACGGCGCGCTCTCGGGAGTCCGCGACCAGGGAGTCGTCCGGTGCTGTGGTGGGGGCCGTTGGCTGCTCGGCTCGCGTCATGCGTTCAGCCTATCCGCAGCCGCAGACAGCACACCTCGGTGTCCCGACGTGCGCGCGCCCCGGCATCGGCGGGATGCCGGGGCGTTCGCTGCGCGAAGCCGTGCGACCGGGTGGGCGCCCGACGGAGCGTCAGTCGCCCGTGCCGGACGCCGTCGCCTTCGAGGCCGTGGCCTTCGCCGCGGTGGTCTTCTTCGTGGCCGTCTTCTTGGCGGCGGCCGTCGTCTTCTTCGCCGCCGTCTTCTTGGCGGCCGTCTTCTTCGCGGGGGCGGTCTTCTTCGCCGCCGCCTTCTTCGCGGTCTTCTTGGCGGGGCTCTTCGCACGCTTCTCGGCGAGCAGTTCGAAGCCGCGCTCCGGAGTGATCGTCTCGACGCTGTCACCCGAGCGGAGGGTCGCGTTGGTCTCCCCGTCGGTGACGTACGGGCCGAAGCGGCCGTCCTTGACCACGACCGGCTTTCCGGAGACCGGGTCCTCGCCCAGCTCCTTCAGCGGCGGCTTGGCCGCGGCCCGGCCGCGCTGCTTCGGCTGGGCGTAGATCGCCTGCGCCTCCTCCAGCGTGATCGTGAAGATCTGGTCCTCGGTCTGCAGCGAGCGCGAGTCCGTGCCCTTCTTCAGGTACGGGCCGTACCGGCCGTTCTGCGCGGTGATCTCCACGCCGTCGGCGTCGGTGCCGACGACCCGCGGCAGGGACATCAGCCGCAGCGCGTCCTCGAGGGTCACCGTGTCGAGTGACATGGACTTGAACAGGCTGGCGGTACGCGGCTTGACGGCGTTCTTGCCCGACTTCGGGGTGCCCTCGGGGAGGATCTCCGTGACGTACGGGCCGTAGCGGCCGTCCTTGGCGACGATCGTGTGGCCGGTGGCCGGGTCGGTGCCCAGCTCGAAGTCGCCGCTGGGCTTGGCCAGCAGTTCCTCGGCCAGCTCGACGGTCAGCTCGTCCGGCGCCAGGTCGTCGGGGATGTCGGCGCGCTGGTGCTGCTCGGTGTCCTTCTCGCCGCGCTCGATGTACGGGCCGTAGCGGCCGACGCGGAGCACGATGCCGTTGCCCACCGGGAACGACGACACCTCGCGCGCGTCGATCGCGCCCAGGTCCGTCACCAGTTCCTTGAGGCCGCCGAGGTGGTCGCCGTCGCCGTTGCCGGCGTCGGCCGCGACGCCCTCCACCGTGCCCTCGCCGAAGTAGAAGCGCTTGAGCCACGGCACGGCCTGGGCCTCGCCGCGGGCGATGCGGTCGAGGTCGTCCTCCATCTTGGCGGTGAAGTCGTAGTCGACCAGCCGGCCGAAGTGCTTCTCCAGGAGGTTCACCACGGCGAAGGAGAGGAAGGACGGCACCAGGGCGGTGCCCTTCTTGAAGACGTAGCCGCGGTCGAGGATGGTGCCGATGATCGACGCGTACGTCGACGGGCGGCCGATCTCGCGCTCCTCCAGCTCCTTGACCAGGCTGGCCTCGGTGTAGCGGGCCGGGGGCTTCGTCGCGTGGCCGTCGACGGTGATCTGCTCGGCGGACAGCGCGTCGCCCTCGGCGACCTGCGGCAGCCGGCGCTCGCGGTCGTCCAGCTCGGCGTTCGGGTCGTCGGCGCCCTCGACGTAGGCCTTGAGGAAGCCGTGGAAGGTGATCGTCTTGCCGGAGGCGCTGAACTCGACGTCCCGGCCGTCGGCGGCGGTGCCGCCGATCTTCACGGTCACGCTGTCGCCGGTCGCGTCCTTCATCTGGGAGGCGACGGTCCGCTTCCAGATCAGCTCGTAGAGCTTGAACTGGTCGCCGGTCAGACCCGTCTCCGCGGGCGTGCGGAACCGATCACCCGACGGGCGGATCGCCTCGTGCGCCTCCTGCGCGTTCTTCACCTTGGCGGCGTAGGTGCGCGGCTGCGGAGGCAGGTAGTCGGCGCCGTACAGCTGCGTGACCTGCGCACGGGCCGCCGCGATCGCCGTGTCGCTCAGCGTCGTGGAGTCCGTTCGCATGTACGTGATGTAGCCGTTCTCGTACAGCTTCTGCGCGATCTGCATGGTCGCCTTCGCGCCGAAGCCGAGCTTGCGGCTGGCCTCCTGCTGCAGCGTCGTCGTACGGAACGGGGCGTACGGCGAGCGGCGGTACGGCTTGGACTCGACGGACCGCACGGAGAAGCGGGTGTCGTCCAGGGCGGCGGCGAGGGAACGGGCTGTCGCCTCGTCGAGGTGCAGGGTGTTGTCGCTCTTGAGCCGGCCGAGGGAGTCGAAGTCGCGGCCCTGCGCGACCCGCCTGCCGTCGACGGTCTGCAGGCGGGCGACGAGCGTCGCCGGGTCCGACGGGTCGCCCGCGCGGCCCGTCGCGAACGTGCCCGTCAGGTCCCAGTACTCGGCGGAGCGGAACGCCATGCGCTCGCGTTCCCGCTCCACGACGAGGCGTGTGGCGACGGACTGCACGCGTCCGGCCGACAGCCGGGGCATGACCTTCTTCCACAGCACCGGGGAGACCTCGTAGCCGTAGAGGCGGTCGAGGATGCGGCGGGTCTCCTGGGCGTCGACGAGCCTCTGGTTGAGCTGGCGCGGGTTGGCGACGGCCTCGCGGATCGCGTCCTTGGTGATCTCGTGGAACACCATGCGCTTGACCGGGATCTTCGGCTTCAGGACCTCCTGGAGGTGCCAGGCGATCGCCTCGCCCTCCCGGTCCTCGTCGGTGGCCAGGAACAGCTCGTCGGAGTCCTTCAACAGGTCCTTGAGCTTCTTGACCTGCGCCTTCTTGTCGGCGTTGATGACATAGATCGGCTGGAAGTCATGTTCGACGTCCACACCGAGGCGGCGGACCTCACCGGTGTACTTCTCCGGCACCTCCGCGGCACCGTTGGGGAGGTCGCGGATGTGCCCGACGCTCGCTTCGACTACGTAGCCGGGGCCGAGGTAGCCCTTGATCGTCTTCGCCTTGGCAGGCGACTCGACGATGACGAGTCGGCGGCCGCCCTGTGCGGTCTCGCTGGTCGGGGACAACTTCGCTCTTCTCTCCGGTCGACGCTGGGGCCTCCCCAGGCCTTGGTCCCGGGGTCGCGGCGTACTGCTGGCTCGTGTGCCGCTGCGGAGTGTGACGCTACATCCCGCCCCCGTGTCAAACGGGAAAAGCCCGCAACGGCCACTCGAACGGTAACCCGACTACCGCCATTCCTGCCGCCCGGAGTCCCCGGCCGATCCCGCGACCCTGTCCGGAGCGTGACGCTCCCCTTACTCCCGGGACATGACCCCGACCGGGATCAGAGGCGGTTCAGGCAGTACACGGCGAGGCCCAGCGCGACCGCGCCGGCCATGCTCGCGACGCCGGCCGACGCGACCCGGTTCACCCCGTGGGCCACCGGCTCGCGGCGCCGCAGACGCCGCCCGGTCCAGGTCAGCACACCCGCTCCGAACAGGGCGAACACCACCCCAGCGAAGATCGCCGGTCCGCTCTCCATCCCCGCCAGCCCCTTCCGCGCCGTCCGGCACCGCCCCGCGCCGGGAGGGTGGCACGCGCGGGAGGCCGGCGGGCGACATCGGGGTGAACGGAAGACCGGCGCGGACCGAATGTGCATTCGAACACGCGGGGCTCGGACCCGGTCCCATATTTTTCCGGCCGATTTCCGCACACCGGCCCGCGGCGGCCCCTGCGGGCGTCCTCCCGGGCCCGCGCCACCGGCCCGCGACGGTGCTCGCGCTCCGGCCGGCGACGCTCCGGCCGGGCCTACGGCGTGGCCGGCATTCGCCGTGACCCGCCGGGACTCACCGGGACTCACCGGTGCGGCATCTGCCCCGCACGGTCCGGGCGAGGGCCCGCCGCCCGCTACCCGCCCGCCGCCCGCCCCGCGTCCCCGCGGGCCGGTCTCCACCGGCCGGACCGGCTGTCACCGGGCGGCACCGGCCGGCACCGGCCGAAGGACACCGCGGCGTCTTAGCCACCCGCTGGAGTAAGCCCCGACCGTGCGCGGCCGACCGGCTCGCAGCCCGGGCCGCTCGACCGGCCGGCCCGCAAGCCCCGTCCGCTCAGCCGACCGGCTCGAGGAAGCCCTGCTCCACCAGCAGCCGGATCTGGGCCGGCGTCCGGTCGCGCAGCGCCACCGGGTCCTCGCCGACGAGCTGGGCGATGGCGTCCAGGATGCGGCCGGCGCTGAGCGTGCCGTCGCACACGCCCGCGAACCCGGCGCCGACCGTGTCCACCCTCGTCGCCCGGCGCATCCCGCGGTGCTGGCGCAGCACCACGTGCTCCGGGTCCTCCGCGCCGGGCAGCCCGACCTGCTCCTGGACCACCTCGGCGGCGAGCTTGAAGCGGCTGTGCAGCAGCGCCGCGTCGTCGTGCTCCCGGAGGTAGTCCAGACGCTCGAAGTGCGTCCGGATCGCCTCGCCGAGGGGCTGCTCGACGGGATGCGGCCACTCCTCCACGGTGATGGCGGGCTCGGCGGACCCCGTCCTGCGCAGGGTGATCCAGCCGAAGCCGACCGCCCTGACCTTGCGCGCCTCGAACTCGTCGAGCCAGGCGTCGTAGCGCGCCTGGTACTCCGCCGGGTCCCCGCGGTGATCGCCTGAGTCCCTGAGCCACAGCTCGGCGTACTGCGTGACGTCCTGCACCTCGCGTTGCACGATCCACGCGTCGCACCCGCGCGGCACCCACGACCGGAGTCTGTCCTGCCAGTCCTCCCCTTCCACGTGCTGCCAGTTGGCGAGGAACTGCGCGAACCCGCCCTCGTTCAGCCGTTCCCCCGCCTGCTGGACGAGCGAGCGGCACAGGTCGTCCCCGCCCATGCCGCCGTCCCGGTACGTCAGCCGGGCACCGGGGGAGATCACGAAGGGCGGGTTGGACACGATCAGGTCGAACGTCTCGTCGTCCCGGACCGGCTCGAACAGCGAGCCCTCGCGCAGGTCGGCGGCGGGCGAGCCGGAGAGCGCCAGCGTGAGCGCCGCGATGTGCAGCGCGCGCGGATTGACGTCGGTCGCCGTGACGCGCGTGGCGTGCTGTGCGGCGTGCAGCGCCTGGATGCCGGAACCGGTGCCGAGGTCCAGGGCGGAGGAGACGGGCGTCCGGACGGTGATGCCGGCGAGGGTCGTGGAGGCTCCGCCGACGCCCAGCACCACGGCTGTGCCCGCGTCACGGCCGCGCTGCCCGATGCCGCCGGCGCCGCCGACGGCGCAGCCGAGGTCGGAGACGATGAACCAGTCCTCGCCGTCGAGACCGCCGTACGGCCGCACGTCCACGGTGGCGGCCACCTCGTCGCCGCCCACGCGCCGGAGCCATCCGGTCTCCAGCGCCTCCTCGCACGGCAGAACGCCCGCCACGCGCGCGTACGGCACCGGTTGCTGGAGCAGGAACAGCCGGACGAGCGTTTCGAGCGGCGTGTCGCCGCGGGTCGCCCGGAGGGCGGGCACGGTCTCGCTGCGGGCCAGCGCCGCGTACGCGGGGGCGCCGAGCAGTTCGAGCAGCCCGTCGGCGGTGAAGGAAGCCGCCAGCAGGGCGTCCCGCAGGCGTGCGGCGGCGTCGGGCCGGTCGGATGCGGGCAGGGGGGCGGGTCCGGAGTCAGTCACGCTCCCATTGTGGCCCGCACCGCCTGCGCGAAGCGGCCCCAGCACGCCCCGCACCGCCCCCCGCACCGCCTGCGGAGGCGGCCCCAGCACGCCCCGCACCGCCCTGCCGCGAGGCGACGCCCGAGCGCGTCCCGCACCGCCTGCCGAAGGCGGCGCCCGAGCGCGTCCCGCACCGGCTGCGGGACGCGCCGCTGCAGCGCATCACGTCCCCGTCGGCGGCTGCGCCGCCGCAGCGTGCCCGCCGGCCGCGGCGGAAGCCGCCGCACGGGCGGACCCTCGCCCGGCCCACCGGCCGGCGGAACGTTTCGCCCGCAGGCGGTTCGCCGCCGGACACGGACGGCGAAAGGCGGGCCGCCCCGTGCCCGCTCGCCCCGGTGCGCCTCCGGTGCGCCTCAGCCCTTCGCGGACCCCTCCGGGGACCCCGCCGGCGGCGCGGCCGAGGACGCCACCTTCTTGCAGCTGGCCTGCTCGGCTATGGCCGCCTTGACCTCGCCCTGCTGCAGGTTCTTCAGCGCCTCGGTGCCGCTCTTGTGCTTCTTCTCCAGCTCGGTCATCTGCACGGCGACGTCGTGCAGGCCGGAGGCGAACTTCGCCTGGTCCTTGGTGTTCAGTGCGTCGACCTGCTTCTTGAGGTCGGCGTAGGAGGCGGCGAGTCCGTTGAGGTTCTTCACCACCTCCTGCTGCCGCGCGGCGCCGCCGTCCACCCCGGGAGGCGCGCCGGCGTCACCGATGGCCGCGGCGATCGCCTTGTAGCCGTCGGACATGTCCTGGAAGGCCTGCGAGTCGGTCTTCTGCAGCGTCTCGGGCTCGGCGGTGTCGGCGGCCGTCGTGCTGATCGCCGCGTTCGCCGCCTTGATCTTCGCGTCCTGTGCGGGCACCGCGTCGCACACCGTCTTGGCCCAGGCCACCAGCTTGGGGTCGGGTCCCTTGTCGCCGCCGCCGCTGCTGCTGCTGCAACCGGACAGCGCCACTACCAGTACCGCACCGCCGGACAGTGCGGCCGCGAGCTTCTTGTTCACCGGATCGGTCCCTTCCATGGCTCTCGGCCCCCGGAATCTACACGGCGGACCGCGCGCCTCCCCTCCCGAATGGCTTACAAGTAAGCTTTTGTGACCATTCGCACCTTGGGAGAGAAGGCTCACGGCGCGGTCCGGTTCCGGTGCACAGGAAAGCGGGCGGGCTGCGCGTCAGCACGCGCCGCCCGCCCGCCCGTTGAGCGGGGCCGGTCCGCGGGGCCCTACGAAACCACCGCCGCGTCCGGCGATTTGGGCACACGGTCGGCGCCGTCGTCGTCCCCGACGGCGATCCCGCGCCGCTTGGAGACGTACACGGCGACGACGATCACCAGCAGGGCGATGACCGCGACCGCGATCCGCACGCCGAGGTTCCTGTCCGCCCCGTAGGAGAAGTTGATCACCGCCGGGGCGATGAGCAGCGACACCAGGTTCATGACCTTCAGCAGCGGGTTGATCGCGGGCCCGGCGGTGTCCTTGAAGGGGTCGCCGACCGTGTCGCCGATCACGGTGGCGGCGTGGGCCTCGCTGCCCTTGCCGCCGTGGTGACCGTCCTCCACCAGCTTCTTGGCGTTGTCCCAGGCGCCGCCCGAGTTGGCGAGGAACACCGCCATCAGCGTGCCCGCGCCGATCGCACCGGCGAGGTAGGCGCCGAGCGCGCCGACGCCCAGCGTGAACCCGATGAAGATCGGCGCCATGACGGCGAGCAGACCGGGCGTGGCCAGCTCCCGCAGGGCGTCCTTGGTGCAGATGTCGACGACCCGCCCGTACTCCGGTTTCTCGCTGTAGTCCATGATCCCGGGGTGCTCGCGGAACTGACGCCGCACCTCGAACACCACCGAACCCGCGGACCGCGACACGGCGTTGATGGCCAGTCCGGAGAAGAGGAAGACCACCGCGGCGCCCGCGATGAGGCCGACCAGGTTGTTGGGCTGCGAGATGTCCATCATCAGGCTCATCGGCGCGCCCGCTCCGGAGAGCTTCTCGCCGACGTCCTGCGCGCCGGTGGTGATGGCGTCGCGGTACGACCCGAACAGCGCCGACGCGGCCAGGACGGCGGTGGCGATGGCGATGCCCTTGGTGATGGCCTTGGTGGTGTTCCCGACGGCGTCCAGGTTGGTGAGCACCTGCGCGCCCGCACCCTGGACGTCGCCGGACATCTCGGCGATGCCCTGGGCGTTGTCGGAGACCGGCCCGAAGGTGTCCATGGCGACGATCACACCGACCGTGGTGAGCAGGCCGGTGCCGGCCAGCGCCACCGCGAACAGCGCCAGCATGATCGACGTTCCGCCGAGCAGGAACGCGCCGTACACGCCGAGCCCGATGAGCAGCGCGGTGTAGACGGCCGACTCCAGGCCGACGGAGATGCCGGAGAGGACGACGGTGGCCGGGCCGGTGAGGGAGGTCTTGCCGATGTCCCGCACCGGGCGCCGGCTGGTCTCGGTGAAGTAGCCGGTCAGCTGCTGGATGACGGCGGCGAGCAGGATGCCGATGGCCACCGCGACCAGGGCGAGGATCCGCGGATCGCCGGCCTTGCCCTTGATCGCCGCGTCGGTGACGCCGTCCAGACCGGCGTACGTCGACGGCAGGTAGACGAAGACCGCGACCGCCACCAGGGCCAGCGAGATCACCGCGGAGACGAAGAAACCGCGGTTGATCGCCGTCATGCCGCTGCGGTCGGCGCGTCGCGGGGCCACCGCGAAGATGCCGATCATCGCGGTGATCACACCGATGGCGGGCACCAGCAGCGGGAAGGCGAGGCCCGAGTCGCCGAAGGCGGCCTTCCCGAGGATCAGCGCGGCCACCAGGGTGACGGCGTACGACTCGAAGAGGTCGGCCGCCATGCCCGCGCAGTCGCCGACGTTGTCGCCCACGTTGTCGGCGATGGTCGCGGCATTGCGCGGGTCGTCCTCCGGAATGCCCTGCTCCACCTTCCCGACCAGGTCGGCGCCGACGTCGGCGGCCTTGGTGAAGATGCCGCCGCCCACCCGCATGAACATCGCGATCAGGGCGGCGCCGAGACCGAATCCCTCCAGCACCTTCGGCGCGTCGGCCGCGTACACCAGCACCACGCAGGAGGCGCCCAGCAGGCCGAGCCCCACCGTGAACATGCCGACGACACCGCCCGTGCGAAATGCGATCTTCATCGCGGTGTGCGAGACGGCGGTGAGATCCTTCTCCGGTTCGCCTTCCGCCGGGGTGGCTTCCCGGGCCGCCGCGGCGACCCGCACATTGCTCCGGACGGCGAGCCACATGCCGATATAGCCGGTGGTCGCCGAGAACACCGCTCCGATCAGGAAGAACACCGAACGTCCGGCACGCTGATTCCAGTCGTCCGCAGGCAGCAGCATGAGCAGGAAGAACACGACGACGGCGAATACGCCGAGCGTGCGGAGCTGCCGGGCGAGATACGCCTTGGCGCCTTCCTGGACCGCCTCGGCGATCCGCTTCATGCTGTCGGTGCCCTCGCCCGCCGCCAGCACCTGGCGCACCAGGATGCCCGCGACCACCAGGGCGGCGAGGGCGACGCCCGCGATGACGGCCACGATGATCCGGTTGTCGTCGGTCAGGACCGCGGCTGCGAGGGAGGTGGGCTGACCCAGCCGATGTGAGACAGAAAGCTCCGCCATTCGTCCTCCTTGACGCTTGGGCTGAGCTCAAGATGTGGACGGGATTGTAGGTACCCCTGAGTGATCTAAACAGGGGACGGTAAACGGAATTTGGCCTGCACGGACGCGGAGCAACCCGAAAGCAGTAATGCCCTGGATGCATTTCCGGCCGCTCGGGCGCTTGATCAGAAAGCCGGGCTTTTGATCGTGATCCCTTTCACGAATTCCAAGGTACCGGAAAACGCCGCAGGGGCCCTGCTGAGCAGGGCCCCTGCGGCGGCGTTGTGCGACGGCTCAGGCGAGTGCGGCGGCGGGCGGGGTGGTCGCCCAGGTCATGCGGATCAGTCCGCCGTTCCGCCCGGTGGTGACCTCCACGTCGTCGACGAGGCCGCTGATGACCGCGAGGCCCATCTCGTCCTCCTCGATCTCCTGGTCGCCGTCCTGGGCGGCGCCGGACTCCCCGGGACCGCGCGTCGCGTGCGGGGCCTCGTCGCCCACCTCGATGGAGAACTGTTTCTCCTCCTCGATCAGCGCGACCTTCACCGGTGCCGTGACGCCGCTGTTGCGGTGCAGTCCGACGGCACGGGAGCAGGCCTCGCCCACGGCGAGCCGGACCTCGTCCAGGACGGCCTCGTCCACTCCGGCCCTGCGCGCCACCGCTGCCGCCACCAGCCGGGCGGTCCGGACGTGCTCGGGCAGCGCGCTGAAGCGGAGTTCGACGGTGGCCATGCATCCCCCTCGCGACTACGGGCGTGCGGTCGGGGGCCGGGCCGCCGAGCGCCCGCACCCCCTGGTGTACTTCTGCGCTCCGGACCGCGGCACGGGCCCGGAACCGGACCGGATCACCGGCCCGCGACGGAACCGGTACCGGTCACCGGTACGGAGCCGGTCGCCGGCCCGGCCGGACCGGTTCGCCGGAGCAGAGCCGGTCACCGGCCGGAACCGGTCATCAGTTCGGAGTGGAACCGGTGACGGGCCCGGAGGAACGATCACCGGTTCCGTCCGGTCACCGGCCCGACGGACCGGCCACGTCCGGGCCCCGGTGGAGCCCGGACCCATGACCGGTCCGGTGTCAGTCGGTGGCCGACACCGCTTCCTCGACCGAGGTGTGGATCGGGAACACCTTGGTGAGGCCGGTGATGCGGAAGATCTTGAGAATGCGCTCCTGGTTGCACACCAGGCGCAGCGAGCCCTCATGGGCACGAACCCGCTTCAGACCGCCGACCAGCACGCCGAGCCCGGTGGAGTCGAGGAAGTCCACGCCCTCCATGTCGACGACGAGGTGGAAATTCCCGTCGTTCACCAGCTCGACCAGCTGCTCGCGCAGCTTGGGCGCGGTGTATACATCGATTTCGCCACCGACCTCGACGACCGTACGATCGCCGACGGTACGGGTCGACAGGGACAGGTCCACGGATCCTCCAGCACCTTGCTATCGAGCGGTCGCCCCTCGGGCACCCGGCTTGCGGCCCCCGGGACGCAACGCCAGCCGCCATGGCATTCAATCACTTACCGGCAGGCGCGCACGACGCCTTGACTCCATTGTCCGCCACGCCAGTGACACACTCGGTGCCGATGGCCGAGAATTCCCGACCCGATCGATCCCTGGCGGCCCCGGCGTCCCGCCCGTCTCCGGGCACGGTCCTGGACCGGCTCGCCTCGGGGCCGAGCCGGGCTGCGCGCATCACTCATACGGAGCACTTGCCCCCTCGTGCGGGCCGCCATGCCGTCTGGCCGGACCGGATCAGGTCCGAGGTGATCGCGGCCGTCCGGGAGTGCGGCATCGAGCATCCCTGGGAGCACCAGGCGCTGGCCGCCGAGCACGCCCTGGACGGCGACTCGGTGGTCGTCGCCACCGGCACCGCCTCCGGCAAGTCCCTCGCCTACCTGGTACCGGTCCTGTCCACCCTCCTGGACGGCGCCGAGGCCCCGAACGGCCGCGGGGCCACCGCGCTGTACCTGTCCCCCACCAAGGCGCTCGCGGCGGACCAGTGCCGGGCGGTGAAGGGCCTGGCCCGCCCGCTCGGCACGGCCGTACGCCCGGCCGTGTACGACGGCGACACCCCGTTCGAGGAACGCGAGTGGATCCGCCAGTACGCCAACTACGTCCTCACCAACCCGGACATGCTGCACCGCGGGGTGCTGCCCTCCCACCCGCGCTGGTCCTCCTTCCTGAAGTCGCTCAGGTACGTCGTCGTCGACGAGTGCCACACCTACCGGGGCGTCTTCGGCTCCCACGTCGCCCAGGTGCTGCGCCGGCTGCGCCGGCTGTGTGCCCGCTACGGCTCCTCCCCCGTGTTCCTGCTGGCCTCGGCGACCGCCGCCGAGCCCGCGGTGGCCGCCCGCCGGCTGACCGGCCTGCCGGTGGTCGAGGTCGCCGACGACGCCTCACCGCGCGGGGAGCTGGTCTTCGCCCTGTGGGAGCCCCCGCTCACCGACCTGCAGGGGGAGAAGGGCGCACCCGTACGGCGTACCGCCACCGCCGAGACCGCCGACCTGCTGACCGACCTCACCGTGCAGGGCATCCGCTCGGTGGCCTTCGTGCGGTCCCGGCGCGGCGCCGAGCTGATCTCGGTGATCGCCCAGGAGAAGCTGGCCGCGGTGGACCGCTCCCTGGCCCGGCGTGTCGCGGCCTACCGCGGCGGTTACCTCCCCGAAGAACGCCGCGCCCTGGAACGGGCCCTGCACTCCGGCGAGCTCCTCGGCCTCGCCGCCACGACGGCCCTGGAACTGGGCGTGGACGTCTCCGGCCTGGACGCGGTGGTGATCGCCGGCTACCCCGGCAGGCGCGCGTCCCTGTGGCAGCAGGCGGGCCGCGCCGGCCGCGCCGGCCAGGGCGCCCTGGCGGTCCTGGTGGCCCGCGACGACCCGCTGGACACCTTCCTCGTCCACCACCCCGAGGCCCTGTTCGACCAACCGGTGGAATCGACCGTCCTCGACCCCGACAACCCGTACGTCCTCGCCCCGCACCTGTGCGCCGCCGCCGCGGAGATCCCGCTGACCGAGGATGACCTGGAACTCTTCGGTCCCGCCTGCGCCGACGTGCTCCCGCAGCTGGAGGCCGCGAAGCTGCTGCGCCGGCGCACCCGGGCCTGGCACTGGACGCGGCGGGAGCGGGCCGCCGACCTGACCGACATCCGCGGCGCCGGCGGGCGCCCGGTGCAGGTCGTCGAGACCGGCACCGGGCGTCTGCTCGGCACGGTCGACGCGGGCGCCGCCCACTCCACCGTCCACGAGGGCGCCGTCCACCTGCACCAGGGCCGCACCTACCTGGTCCGCTCCCTGGACCTGGAGGAGTCGGTCGCCCTGGTCGAGCAGGCCGAGCCGCCGTACTCGACGGTGGCCCGCGACACCACGTCGATCTCCGTCCTGGAGACGGACACCGAGATCCGTTGGGGCGCCGGCCGTCTGTGCTTCGGCTCCGTGGAGGTCACCAACCAGGTGGTCTCCTTCCTGCGCAGACGCCTCATCACGGGTGAAGTGCTGGGCGAGACGAAACTCGACCTCCCTCCTCGTACGCTGCGCACCCGAGCGGTGTGGTGGACGGTCACCGAGGACCAGCTGGACGCGGCCCGCATCACCCCGGAGATCCTCGGCGGTTCCCTGCACGCCGCCGAGCACGCCTCGATCGGCATGCTGCCCCTCTTCGCGACCTGCGACCGCTGGGACATCGGCGGCGTCTCGGTCCCCCTGCACCCCGACACCCTCCTCCCGACGGTCTTCGTCTACGACGGCCACCCCGGCGGCGCGGGCTTCGCCGAGCGGGCCTTCCACACCGCCCGCTCCTGGCTCGCCGCGACGCGGGAGGCCATCGCCTCCTGCGAATGCGAGGCCGGCTGCCCGTCCTGCATCCAGTCCCCCAAGTGCGGCAACGGCAACGATCCGCTGCACAAGAGGGGCGCGGTGCGGCTGCTCACGGTGCTGCTGCGGGGAGCACCGGAGGAGCAGCCGGATGAGCCGCCCGGCGACGGACAGGAACGGACCCCGGCTGAGGCGCCGACCGAGACCCCTGCTGCGAGGCCGGCCGAGGAACCCGCGACGGAGCCGGGCGCCGGTTGACGGGAGCCGGCACCCAGCCCGCCGAACGGGCGACGGGGAGTGATCCGGCGGCATCTGCGCCTCCCGCGAATGAGCCGGCCGGAACCTCTCCGGCAGCTCCCGCGCCCGGCGACTGGAACGTGCCGCCGAGCTGCCGGTGGCGCCGGACCCGCAGAGGGCGCCGGCCGAGCCGACCGGGCAGCCGGCAGCGAGCGCGGCCGGTGGCGCAGTGAGCAGCGGGCAGTGAGCAGCGGGCAGCGGAGCCCCCCGGGGGGCTGCCGGGACCGGGGTCGCTCAGTGACCGGGGTCGCTCAGTGACCGGAGGGCTCGGCACCGCCGGGCGCCGAGGGCTCGGGTCCGGACGGAACGGCGACGGCGGGCGGGACGCCCAGGAGCCCGTCCGGCGCGGCAGGCGGCACCGGACCCGCAGGCCCCGCTCTCGCCCTCACCTCCGCCGCGAACGGCCCGGCGCCGGAGACCGCCGTCACGTCCGAGACCTCGCCCACGACGGCACACCGCACCAGCCGTACGCCCTGGGACGCCACCACACGCCCGGCCCGGGCGCAGGCCGCCGCGCCGCCCTCGGCCCAGTGGTCCGCCGCCGCGAGCGCCGCCAGATCCGCGCCGGCCGCTGCCCGGTGCCGGACGACCACGGCGTGCCCGAGCGCCAGCACGGCGCCGAACACCACACACAGCACGGCGATCGCCCCCAGACTCCAGACGGTGGCGGACCCCCGGTCGGGCTCCTCGCGGCGGCGCGGCGGGTCACACCCACGGCTCGGCGGCTTCCCACGGTGCTCGGGGCCGGCCTGCCGCCGCCCCGGAACCGCGTGACCGCCGTCCGGCGCCCTCTCACGGTTCCGGCGCCCGGGCCGCCGCCGGCCGTCGCCGTGACGCCACCTGCCGTCCGGCTCTCCCCGGCGCCTCATGGCTTCACCCGCTCCGCCCCCGCCGTGTCCTCGGCGAGTGCCACGGCCTGCTCCCGTACCTCGAACGGCAGCCCGCTCAGCACCGGTGGCCTGGCCGCCACCGTCACCCGGACCCGGTCGCCCTCGCGGGCGACGGTCACCCGGGCTCCTCGCGGAGCCGCCTCCCGGGTCACCGTCACCACCGCGCCGGCCGGGTCCTGCCGGGCGGCGGCCCGGGCGCCCGTGCGGGCGGCGTCCACACACCGGATCTGCGCCGCCACCACGAGCAGCCCCCAGACCAGTGCCATCGTGAACGCCACCAGCACGGACAGCACGACAGCCGCCTCCGCCGTCACGAACCCCCGGTCCCCGGCACGCCTACATCCGCGCACTGAGGGCCTTCTTCACGATCGATTGCAGCTCCGCCCTGACCTGGCCGCTGGTGACGACCTCGTAGAGCAGCAACGCGAACCCGACGGCCGCGATGATGCCCATCGCGTACTCGGACGTCACCATTCCGGCGTCCTGGCGGCACGCCCTGCGCACCCCGGCCGCTGCTTTCCTGATCTTCCTGCGCATCTCGACTCCCCTGACGTTCTCGTCCTGTTGTGTTCTCGGCGCTCACCTGAGGTCCGGCTTCCAGTCCGTTCGCCTCCCCGTCACCTGCCTCCCATCACTCCGCCCGCCAGTCCGATCACGACGGGCAGCACGCCGACCGCGATGAACGCGGGCAGGAAGCACAGCCCGACCGGTGCGGAGATCAGTACGCCGGCCCGGCGTGCGCGAGCCGTCGCCGTGCGGGCCCACTCCGCACGCGCGTCCGAGGCGAGGCGGGCGACCGGGCCGGCCGCGGGCAGCCCGGACTCGCCGGCCCGCTCCAACAGCCGTGCGAGCGCACCGGCGCCGGGCAATACGGCCAAGGTCCGCCAGGCGTCCGCCGGGCGCCCGCCGAGCCGCACCTCCGCCGCGCCCCGGGCCAGCGCCTGCCCGACGGTGCCGCCGAGTGCCTCCCCCACCGCCTGGGCGGCGATCACCGGTCCGGCGCCGGAGGCGATGCAGGCGGCCAGCAGATCGGCGGCGAGCGGCAGTCGGCGAGCGGCTTCCGCGAGGTCGACCGCCTCTTCCCGCGCAGCCGCCGCCCGGCGCTTCCGCCACCGCCACAGCACCGCGCCCGCGCCCAGCCCGAGCAGGATTCCCGCGAGCCCCCCGACCAGCACCCACACACCGCACCCCGCACCGGCCGCCGGCAGCCACCGCCGTGCCGCGCCCGGCATCGCGAACGGCGCGCGGGCCGCCGGCACCCGGACGTCCAGCAGCTCCGCCACCCGGCGCCGTGCCCGACGCCGCCGGCGCACCGACTCCAGCCCCTGGACACCCCAGCCGAGCAGCAGCACCACGGCTGCGGCCACCCCCAGCCTGTGGACGACTTCCCCGCTCATACCGCCCGCCCCTTCCTCGTCCTTCGGGCCGCCCGTGCCGTCACGGCCGCCGGGGGTTCCGCCCCGGCCGGCGCCGGCCCGGCTCGCGCTCGCCCCACTCGCACAGCCCTGCGCGCAGCCACCTCCCGGCCATGCAACCCGCGTACGCCCCGGCCCGGTTGCCACCCGGCCGCCCGCCCGCGCCCCCTCACACCGCCTCCGCACCACGCACGATCCGCACCGCCCACCACATCCCGGCCGCCTCGAACACCGCCCCCGCCGTCAAACAGCCGAGACCGGCGCCGCTGTGCAGCAGTACGCGCAGCGGGTCCGCGCCCATGGCCGTGCCGAGGAGCAGGCCGAGGACAGGCAGGGCGGCGAGCAGCACCGCGGTGGCCCGGGCACCCGCCAACTGGGCCTTCAGGTCCGCCCGTTGATCGCGCTCGGCACGCAGGGCCCCCTCCAGCCGGTCCAGGCCGGAGGCGAGTCCGGCACCCTGGTCCACGGCCACCCGCCAGCAGGCGGCGAGTCCGAGCAGCCCCTCGGCGCCTGCCTGCCGGGCCGCCGCGGCGAGCGCGCCGGGCACATCCCCGCCGAACCGGGCCGCCGCCACCACGGCCGCCTGCGCGTCACCGAGTCCGCCGGAGTCCCGCGCGGCCCTCAGCAGTGCCTCGCCCGGCTGCCGGCCGGCCCGCACCTCCCCGGCCAGCACCCCGCACAAGGCGATCACCGAGTCCGCACGCCGTTCCCGGGCCCGCCGGGCCTGCCGGGCCAGCCGCACCCGGCGCAGCACCGGCACCCCGGCCGCCCCCGCGGCGACCGGAATCACCGAGGCGCCCAGCAGGCCGGTCACCAGCCCGGCGACGAGCGCCCACCACTCGGGCCCCCACCGACCGCGCAACCGCCGCAGCCGCCGGAGGATCTGCTCCCGGGCGGGCGGGCCGGCCGCCACCGCTCCGCCGCCGGCGAGCAGCAGCCGTGCCCGCCGCATCCCGTGCTGCCGTCCGCCCAGCAGCCGGACCACCGCGCCGAGACAGAGCAGCGCGGCCCCCACCTGGGACATCTCACCGGTCACCTCGCCCACCTCTCCGACGCGTCCGCGACCTCGGACTCCCCCGACGTGCCGAGCAGCCGTCGCAACCGCTCCCAGCCCGTCTCCCGCACGAAGGCGTGCTCCGCCCAGCGCAGGGCCGGCACCGTCCGCACCAACCCGGTGCCGTCCCGGTCCAGCACGTGCACCTCGGCGATCCGGCGCCGCCCGGACCGGTCCCGGACCAGATGCACCACCACGGAGAGCGCGGCGGCCAACTGGCTGTGCAGCGCTGCCCGGTCCAGTCCGGCGGCCGTGGCCAGCGCCTCGAGCCGGGCGGGCACGTCCGCGGCCGCGTTGGCGTGAACGGTGCAACAGCCGCCCTCGTGTCCCGTGTTGAGGGCCGCCAGCAGATGCACGACCTCGGGTCCGCGCACCTCGCCGACGACCAGCCGGTCCGGCCGCATCCGCAGCGCCTGTCGCACGAGGTCCTCCAGGGTGACCAGCCCGGCGCCCTCCTGGTTGGCGGGCCGGGTCTCCAGCCGGACGACGTGCGGATGGTCCGGTCTCAGCTCTGCCGAGTCCTCGGCGAGCACGATCCGCTCGCCCGGCCCGGCCAGCCCGAGGAGCGCGCTGAGCAGGGTCGTCTTGCCGCTCCCGGTGCCGCCGCTGACCAGGAAGGACAGCCGGGCCGCGAGCAGCGCGCGCAGGATCCGGTCGCCGCCGGGCGGCACGGTGCCGGCCGCGACGAGTTCCTCGACGGTGAAGGCCCGCGGCCGTACCACCCGCAGGGCCAGGCAGGTGCAGCCGACGGCGACCGGGGGCAGCACCGCGTGCAGCCTGGTCCCGTCGGGCAGGCGGGCGTCCGCCCAGGGCCGGGCGTCGTCCAGCCGGCGTCCGGCCACCGCGGCCAGCCGCTGCGCGAGTCGCCGTACCGCCGCCGCGTCCGGGAACGTCACCGCGGTCAGTTCCAGACCGCCGCCGCGGTCCACCCAGACCCGGTCCGGGGCGGAGACCAGGACGTCGGTGACGTCCGGGTCGGCCAGCAGCGGCTCCAGGGGGCCGGTGCCGACGAGCTCGGACCTGAGCTGTTCGGCCGCGCCGAGGACTTCCGCGTCGCCGAGCACGCGGCCCTGTTCCCGCAGGGCCTGGGCCACGCGCGCGGGCGTGGGCTCGGCTCCGCTCTCGGCGAGCCACCGGCGGACGCCGTCGAGCAGGGCGGCGCCGTCGGCCCGTGCGAGTCCGGGCGGCGTCATCGGGTGCCCCCCGCCTCGACCAGGGCGCGGTCCCAGAAGTCCGCACAGAACCGGGCGAGCGGGCCGCGCCCGGTGGCGCCTGGTGGTTTCGCGCCGCCCGGCCGCAGCAGGCCCGGCTCGACGGGCACCTCGCCGGCCAGCGGCAGACCGAGCAGCCGGGCCACCTCCTGGACGTCGAGACCGGGCGCGTACGGCCCGCGGACCGTCACCCGCAGGTCGCGCACGACCATGCCGACCGCGGAGGCGACCCGTCCGGCGGCGGCGACCGCGCGCAGGTCGGCGGGGACGACGAGCAGGGCCAGGTCGAGCTGGGCGAGTGCTTCGGCGACCCCGTCGTCCAGGCGCCGCGGCAGATCGACCACGACGGTGCCGCCACGCCGCCGGGCGGCCGCCAGCACCGCGCGCACCGCCTGGGGCGGTACGGCGACGCAGTCCCCGCGATCCCAGCTGAGCACCCGCAGAGAGTGCAGTTCGGGCAGCGACTCCTCCAGGGCGCCGCCGCCGACCCGGCCGCGTGAGGCGGCGAAGGCGGGCCAGCGCAGCCCTTCGGCGCTCTCGCCGCCGAGGAGTACGTCGAGTCCGCCGCCGAGCGGGTCGGCGTCCACGAGCAGGGTGCGCAGTCCCTCTCGCGCGGAGGTCACGGCGAGCGCGCAGGCCAGCGTGGACGCCCCGGCTCCGCCCCGCCCGCCGATCACCCCGACGGTGAGGGCCGGGCGGCCGATGCCCTCGGCGACGTCGGCGATGCGGTCGACGAGCCACTGCTCGCCGTCGGGAAGCATGAGGACGTGGTCGGCTCCGATCTCGACGGCTCGTTTCCACACCCCCGAGTCGTCCTGGTCGCGGCCGACCAGGACCACTCCGGGCCGGCGCGCGGCTCCGCGCACCCGGCGGGCGGCGTCGTCACCGACCAGGACGAGCGGGGCCGCGTCCCAGCCGGCGCCGGATTCCGGTACGCCGTGGTGGACTTCGGGCGTGGCGCCTGCCGCGGCGCACAGGCGCAGCAGGTCGTCCAGGAGGGCGGGGTCCTCGGTGAGGATGAGCGGCCGTCCGGGGCGGTCTCCGGTGCCGGGCAGCGGGTCGTGGGTGACGGTTCCGGTCACAGGTGTTCCCCCTTCGCTGGTGGGCCGCGCAGCCCTTGCGGCCACGCGATCGCCCACGGTGTGACAAACCGGCGAGCGGCCTCCATTCGGGCGGCCGATAGGAGCCGGCGATACGCGCTCAGGCAATCGGAACCGGCCATGAACTCGCCGCGTCCGGAGAGCGCGCTGGAATCACGGTGCAGCGATCAGCGAAATAATGTGGATCTTGGTCAAAAACTGTGGATGACCGGCATCCTGTGAATATCTCGGTCACCCATACCAGTGGCCCGCACACTGATCCCGGTACGACTTCCCCAGAGCAGTCTTACGATTACCCTGTGTGACGAATCATGGGCGGGCGGGCGGCGCGGCCGCGGCAGCACGCCGCCGGCCTCGCAGCCGCCTGAGCACAGGAGAGAACGGTGAAAACCCGTCCGGACATGCGACGACCCCCGCCGGGGGGGAGAGCGGGGGTCGTCCCCACGGCCGACTCGGGGGGGGAGGAGTCGGGCCGGGTTAGCACGGTCGCGAACGATCCGTGACTTCCATGGTGTACCCGAGAGGCCTCTCAGGCAAACCCACGCGCCCCACCTTACGCCGAATGGTGGGCGCCTATGCTCTGGGGCGTGGAAAACCGCCCCTTGCCTCGCGCAGCAGCCTTCTTCGACCTGGACAAGACGGTCATTGCGAAGTCGAGCACGCTCACCTTCAGCAAGTCCTTCTACCAAGGCGGGCTGATGAACCGCAGGGCCGCGCTGCGCACCGCGTACGCCCAGTTCGTGTTCCTGGCCGGCGGCCTGGACCACGACCAGATGGAGCGGGTGCGCGCGTACCTGTCCGCGCTGTGCCGCGGCTGGAACGTCCAGCAGGTGCGGGAGATCGTCGCCGAGACGCTGCACGAGCTGATCGACCCGATCATCTACGACGAGGCGGCCTCCCTCATCGAGGAGCATCACACGGCGGGCCGGGACGTGGTGATCGTGTCCACCTCGGGCGCCGAGGTGGTCGAGCCGATCGGTGAACTCCTCGGCGCCGACCGCGTGATCGCCACCCGCATGGTCGTCGGCGACGACGGCTGCTTCACGGGCGAGGTGGAGTACTACGCCTACGGCCCGACCAAGGCCGAGGCCATCAGGGACCTGGCCGCTTCCGAGGGCTACGACCTCGACCGCTGCTACGCCTACAGCGACTCGGCGACCGACGTGCCGATGCTCCAGGCGGTCGGGCACCCGCACGCGGTGAACCCGGACCGCGCACTGCGCCGCGAGGCACTCGCCCGCGGGTGGCCGGTACTGGAGTTCCGCCGCCCGGTCCCCCTCAAGAAGCGGCTGCCCGCCTTCTCCGTCCCGCCCCGCCCCGCCCTGGTCGCGGCGGCGGCCATAGGAGCGGCCGCCGCGACCGCGGGCCTGGTCTGGTACGCCAGCCGACGCCGCGGCACCGCCTGAACGGACACGCCCCGACGGCCGCACCACGCGCCGGCCGCACCGCCCCAGCGACGCACCGCCCCACAAGCGCCCGCTTCACACCTGTTCACCCTGTTCGCGCCTTTTCGCGGCTGTTCGCGGCTGTTCGCGGGGAAAAGCAAAGAAGTGCAGGCAGGGGTTCCGCTTCCTCCCGGCTCGCGGTACAAAGAACGTAGGCCCGCGAGACCAAAGGACATCCGAGAGGATCCCCTGACACTACGCACTTGGCCCACGGACCCAGCATGCACACCGGGCACCCACGCGACGTCGACCCGTCGATTACGGGCCAGCCGCACCAGGTCACGGGCAAAGCAACCCGACCTGATGGGCGCACATCGAGGACGCTTGGTAACCCGGTGAGCATGCCAGCGGCGGTACGAGCACTCGTACCGCCGCAACCCGTATCGGGGGGATACCGTCAGGCCGCGCCGCGCTGCAGCGCCTCGCACACCGCGGTCGACTCCCGCACCCCCAGTTCGACCGCCCTGCCGCAGTGGGCGATCCAGGCCGCCATGCCCTGCGGAGTGCCGGAGACGTACCCGTCCAGTGCGGCCAGATAGGAGGCGCGGCCCAGTTCGGCGTGACCGACCTCGGCCGGGCAGACCGCCTTGGGGTCCAGTCCGCTGCCGATCAGCACGAGCCGCTCCGCCGCGCGCGCGACCAGGCCGTTGTGGGACACGAAGGGGCGCAGCGCGAGCAGCTCGCCGTGCACCACGGCGGCCGTCACCAGCGCGGGCGCGGCGGTGCCGGCCACGATCAGGTCCGCCAGCCCCTCCAGCCGGCCCGACACCTCACCGGCGTCCGGCAGCGGCAGTTCGATCAGCGGCTCCTGGGCCTGCTCGCCGGCCTGCCGCGGCCTGCCGACCCGGTCGTCCTTGCTCGCCGCGGCCACCAGGTGCAGCCGGGCCAGCACCCGCAGCGGCGACTGGCGCCAGACGGACAGCAGCTGCCCCGCCTCGGCCGTCAGCCGCAGGGCCGCGCCCACGACGCGGGCTTCGGCGTCGGCGCCGAAGTCGGTGCGCCGCCGCACCTCCTCCAGGGCCCAGTCGGCGCCGGACAGCGCGGCCGAGCCGCGGGCGCCGCGCAGGGCGGCCTCGGAGGTGATCTCGTTGCTGCGGCGGCGCATGATCCGGTGTCCATACACCCGGTCCACGGCCTTCCGCACGGACTCCACCGACGCGGGCACGCCGGGCAGGGCGCCCAGGGCCGCGAGCGGATCGGCGGTCGCACCTGTCGTACTCATGAGTACGACCCTACGCACCTCTGCGCGCCGACCCCACGAAGGAGTGGTCTTCTTCACGCACCCGCCACGTACAGCTATGGCATCACTACCCTTGGTGAACATGAAAATTGCTTTCGTCGGGAAGGGCGGCAGCGGCAAGACCACGCTCTCCTCCCTCTTCATTCGCCATCTCGCGGCGGCCGGCGCCCCGGTCGTGGCCATCGACGCCGACATCAACCAGCATCTCGGCCCCGCGCTCGGCCTCGGCGAGGAGGAGGCCGCGGCGCTGCCCGCCATGGGCGAGCAGCTGCCGCTGATCAAGGAGTACCTGCGCGGCACCAACCCGCGCATCGCCTCAGCGGCGACGATGATCAAGACGACCCCGCCGGGCGCAGGCTCCCGGCTGGTCCGGGTGGCGGACCCCAACCCGATCTACGACGCCTGTGCCCGCCCCGTGGAACTCGACGGCGGCGCCGTCCGCCTGATGGTCACCGGCCCCTTCACGGACGCCGACCTGGGGGTCGCCTGCTACCACTCCAAGACGGGAGCAGTGGAGCTGTTCCTGAACCATCTCGTCGACGGCCCCGGCGAGTACGTCGTGGTCGACATGACCGCCGGTTCGGACTCCTTCGCCTCCGGCATGTTCACCCGCTTCGACATGACGTTCCTCGTCGCCGAGCCGACCCGGAAGGGGGTCTCCGTCTACCGCCAGTACAAGGAGTACGCCCGTGACTTCGGCGTGGCCCTGAAGGTCGTCGGCAACAAGATCCAGGAACCGGACGACATCGACTTCCTGCGCGCGGAGGTCGGGGACGACCTGCTCGTGACGGTCGGGCGCTCGGACTGGGTGCGGGCGATGGAGAAGGGCCGCCCGCCCCGGTTCGATCTCCTGGAGGAGGCCAACTCCCGTGCCCTGCACACCCTGCGGGCCACCGTGGACGCCACGTACGAGCGGCGCGACTGGGAGCGCTACACCCGCCAGATGGTGCACTTCCACCTGAAGAACGCGGAGTCGTGGGGCAACGAGCGCACCGGAGCCGACCTGGCGGCGCAGGTCGACCCCGGCTTCGTGCTCGGCGAGGGCGGCGACGCCCGCCTGACGGCTACTGCCTGACCGCCGGCGCCCCGGGCACGCCCCGGGGCGCCGGCGCCGGGCGGCCGGACAGGAAGGACGCCCAGCCCTGCCGGGGCGCCTCGCCCACCTTCAGGCTGCGCAGCCTCTGAAGGGTCTGCGGGTCCTGGGCGTCCAGCCAGTCGGCCAGCTGGCGGAAGGAGACGCAGCGGACGTCGGGCCGGTTGCAGACCTCCTTCACCACCTCTTCGACGGCGCGCATGTAGGTGCCGCCGTTCCAGGACTCGAAGTGGTTGCCGATGATCAGGGGTGCGCGATTGCCGTCGTAGGCCCGGTAGAAGCCCTTGAGCAGGCCGTCGCGCATCTGGTCGCCCCAGTAGTCGAACTTGTCGGGGTCGCCCTGGGTCTCGGTGCCGGACTGGTTGACCATGAAGTTGTAGTCCATGGTCAACTGCTCGTAGGTGTGGCCCGGGAAGGGCACCAACTGCATCGACAGGTCCCACAGGCCCTGCTTCTTCTCCGGCCATACCTGGTCGTTGACCCCGCTGGAGTCGTAGCGGAAGCCCAGCTCGCGGGCGGCCTTCATGAAGTTCTTCTGCCCCTCCAGGCAGGGTGTCCGGCCTCCGATCAGCTCCTTGTCGTAGTCGAAGGGCAGCGGGGCCGCCCGCTTCAGGCCGGTGTTGGTCTTCCACGACTTCACGAAGTGCTTCGCCTGGGCGATCTCGCTCTTCCACTCCTCGACCGACCAGGTGCCGACACCGCCGTCGGGGCCGCAGAAGTGGCCGTTGAAATGGGTGCCGATCTCGTTGCCCTCGAGCCAGGCCAGGCGCACCTGCCTGAGGGTGTCGGTGATGCCCTGCTCGTCGTTGAAGCCGATGTCGGAGCGGCCCGGCGCGTGCTGGGGCGGCTTGTACAGATCCCGCTTCTCCTCCGGCAGCACGTACACGCCGCTGAGGAAGTAGGTCATGGTCGCGTGGTTCTCCTTGGAGACCTTGCGGAAGTGCGAGAACAGCCGCTGGCTGTCCTCCCCCGCGCCGTCCCAGGAGAACACGACGAACTGCGGGGGTTTCTGACCGGGCTTCAGTCTCTCCGGTGTGGGCAGGTGCGGCTGGGCGCCGGTGTATGCGGTGGAACCGTCGCCGATCAGCCGGAGCACGCTCCTGGGCGCGGGCGCTCCCTTCTGCGGGCCGGACGACCCGCCCTTCGTGCCGTCCGAGCCGGTCGCACAACCGGCGAGTGACGCCGCACAGGCCGCGGCGACCACGGCGCCGGCGGCGATCCTCTGGGTGGCGGCCATGTTCCGTCCACCTTCTTCCTTCTCTCAGGCAAAGGCTGAAGAGGCCTTTTATGGCGATCCGCCGGGCTTGTACCGGCAGCGCCGCCAAGGTCCCACGGGACCGAGAAGGAATTAATACGACAAGCCGATGAAATGCCCAGTTCACCCAGGTGAGCGATCTGTTACCCCGTTCGCCACGTAAAGCTATGCATTGTCTTTACGTGGCATTACGGTTCTTTTACCGAAGTCGATCCATCCCGCCGCTGCATGCCGTGACCTACGGCCGCGACCGAGCCCCGCCCCATCACCGCGGGTTCCACCCAGTCCGCGACCGCGCCGCCCCGGAGGAGACGGGAACATGTCCGCCTGCGCACCGCCTCACGCCCAGCCCACCCACCCGCCGCACAGTCCCGCGCCGCAGCGCCGCCGCCCCTTCGTCGAGGGCGCCGACCTGTCCGCGGCCGTCGCGGTCTTCCTGATCGCCCTGCCCCTCTCCCTGGGCATCGCCCTCGCCACCGGCGCCCCGCTCCAGGCCGGCCTCGTCGCCGCCGCGGTCGGCGGGATCGTCGCCGGCCGGCTCGGCGGCTGCCCGCTCCAGGTCAGCGGCCCCGCCGCCGGCCTCACCGTGGTCACGGCCGAACTGATCCACCGTTACGGCTGGCGGACGACCTGCGGTATCACCGTCCTCGCCGGTCTGGCGCAGCTCGGCCTCGGCTGCCTGCGGGTGGCGCGCGGCGCGCTCGCGGTCAGTCCCGCCGTGGTGCACGGCATGCTCGCCGGCATCGGCATCACCATCGCCGTCGCCCAGCTGCACATCGTGCTCGGCGGCAGCCCGGACAGCTCCGTCCTCGCCAACGTGCGGGCGCTGCCCGCCCAGTTGGCCGACCTCCACCCGGCTGCCGTCTCGATGAGCGTGCTGACCCTGGCCCTGTTGCTGGCCTGGCCACGCCTGCCCGGGCGCGCCGGCCGCGCCCTGCGCAGGCTGCCGGCCGCCCTCGTGGCCGTCACCGGGGCCACCGCGACCGCCGCCCTCGCCGGGCTGACCCTGCCCCGGGTCGACCTGCCGTCCTGGAGCAGCCATGCCCTGGCCGGCCTGCCCGAGGGTCCGGTGGCCGGCCTCGTGGCAGCCGTGCTCACCACCACCCTGGTGTGCAGCGTGCAGTCGCTGCTCGGTGCGGTGGCCGTGGACAAGCTGGTCGCCGCCCGCCCCGGTCCGCAGTCCCGCGTCGGCCGCTCCGACCTGGACCGGGAGCTGCTGGGCCAGGGGGCCGCCAACATCGTCTCCGGGGCGCTCGGCGGGCTGCCGGTGGCGGGGGTGGCGGTGCGCAGCACCGCGAACGTCGCATCGGGTGCGGTGAGCCGGAACTCCACGATGCTGCACGGCGTTCTCGTGGTGGTCGCCGCGCTGCTGATGGTCCCGCTCCTGGAGGAGATCCCGCTCGCCTCCCTCGCCGCCCTGGTGATGGCCGTCGGCATCCAGATGGTGTCCCTGCACCACATCCGCACGGTGACCCGTCACGGCGAAGTGCCGGTCTACGCCGCGACCACCCTCGGGGTGGTGCTCTTCGGCGTCCTGGAGGGCGTGCTCCTCGGGGTCGCCACGGCGGTCGCCGTCGTCCTGCGCCGCCTCGCCCGCACCCGCATCACCCACGAAGAGGAGGAGGGAGTCCACCACCTGCGCGTCCGGGGCCAGCTCACCTTCCTCGCCGTGCCCCGGCTCAGCAGAGCCCTGCACCTCGTCCCCCAGGGCGCGCACGCCGTCGTGGAGTTGGACGGTTCGTTCATGGACCACGCGGCGTACGAGTCCCTGCAGGACTGGCGCAGTGCCCACACCGCGCGCGGAGGCACGGCCGAGCTGACGGGCCGGCGCGGTGCGGCCCGCCCCGCCGAGCAGGCCCCGGCGCCCGGGTGCCGCTGCCGCCCCTGGACGCCCTGGCGCAACCACAGGTTCTGCTTCGCCGGACCCCCCGCCGCCCCGGACGGCCACCGGGCGGGCCGGGAACTGGCCCGTGGCATCAGCTCCTTCCAGCGGAACACCGCGCCGCTGATGCGGGAGGAGCTGGCGCGGCTCGCCCGGGAGGGGCAGCGGCCCTCCCAGCTCTTCCTCACCTGCGCCGACTCCCGGCTCGTCACGTCCATGATCACCGCCAGCGGCCCCGGAGACCTGTTCGTCGTCCGCAACGTCGGCAACCTGGTGCCGCCGCCGGGCGAGGAGCACGGCGACGACTCGGTGGCCGCCGCCGTCGAGTACGCGGTGGACGTGCTCGGGGTGCGCTCCGTCACGGTGTGCGGGCACTCCGGGTGCGGGGCGATGCAGGCGCTGCTGACCGCCGGTTCCGGCGGGCGCGGTCCGCTGCAGCGGTGGCTGCGCCACGGCCTGCCGAGCCTGGCGCGGGCCGCGGACGGCCGCGACGCCGGGCCGCGGCTCGCCGGCAGGGCGCCCGCGGACGCGGTGGAGCGGCTGTGCCTGACCAACGTGATCCAGCAGCTGGCGCACCTGAGGGCGCACGAGCCCGTGGCGCGGGCGCTGGCCAGGGGGGACCTGGAGCTGCACGGGATGTACTTCCACGTGGGCGAGGCGCAGGCCTACCTGCTCCCGGGGACGGAGGGAGCGACCGTGTTCGAGGAGGTCACGGAGGGCGTCGCGGCAGGGAAAGAGGCACCCGGTCCGGTGCCGGCCGCCGCCAGACAGGTCTAAACCAATTGTGCGGTCGACCCTTGTCATCGGACCCCCGGGTCTGATGAGCTGTGGCCTGGGACACAACGGGCACCCTTGGAAAGGGAGATGTCGTGAGCAACGAGAGCCTGGCCAACCTGCTGAAGGAAGAACGCAGGTTCGCGCCCCCCGCCGACCTGGCAGCGCACGCCAACGTCACCGCGGAGGCGTATGAGCAGGCCAAGGCTGACAGGCTCGGCTTCTGGGCCGAGCAGGCCCGCCGGCTGACCTGGGCCAAGGAGCCGACCGAGACGCTGGACTGGTCGAACCCGCCGTTCGCGAAGTGGTTCAAGGACGGCGAGCTGAACGTCGCCTACAACTGTGTGGACCGGCACGTGGAGGCCGGGCACGGGGACCGGGTCGCCATCCACTTCGAGGGGGAGCCCGGCGACAGCCGCGCGATCACCTACGCGGAGCTGAAGGACGAGGTCTCCAAGGCCGCCAACGCCCTGCTGGAGCTGGGCGTGCGGAAGGGCGACCGGGTCGCCATCTACATGCCGATGATCCCGGAGACCGCGATCGCGATGCTGGCCTCGGCCCGGATCGGGGCCGCGCACTCGGTGGTCTTCGGCGGCTTTTCGGCGGACGCGCTCGCGACCCGCATCCAGGACGCGGACGCCAAGGTCGTCATCACCGCCGACGGCGGCTACCGGCGCGGCAAGCCGTCCGCGCTCAAGCCGGCCGTCGACGAGGCGGTCGCGAAGGCGGGCAGCGTCCAGCACGTGCTCGTGGTGCGCCGTACCGGACAGGAGGTCGCCTGGAACGGCGAGCGGGACCTCTGGTGGCACGAGCTGGTCGGACGGCAGTCCGCCGAGCACACCCCGGAGGCGTTCGAGGCGGAGCACCCGCTGTTCATCCTCTACACCTCCGGGACGACGGGTAAGCCGAAGGGCATCCTGCACACCTCCGGCGGCTACCTCACACAGACCGCCTACACGCACTGGGCAGTGTTCGACCTCAAGCCGGAGACGGACGTGTACTGGTGCACGGCCGACGTCGGCTGGGTGACCGGGCACTCGTACATCGTGTACGGACCGCTGGCCAACGGCGCGACCCAGGTGATGTACGAGGGCACGCCGGACACCCCGCACCAGGGCCGGTTCTGGGAGATCGTGCAGAAGTACAGGGTCACGATCCTCTACACGGCGCCGACCGCGATCCGGACGTTCATGAAGTGGGGCGACGACATCCCCGCCAAGTTCGACCTGTCCTCCCTGCGCGTGCTGGGTTCCGTCGGCGAGCCGATCAACCCCGAGGCGTGGATCTGGTACCGCAAGCACATCGGCGCCGACCGGACGCCCGTCGTGGACACCTGGTGGCAGACCGAGACCGGCGCGATGATGATCTCGCCGCTGCCCGGCGTCACGGCCGCCAAGCCCGGTTCGGCGCAGCGCCCGCTGCCCGGCATCAGCGCGACCGTCGTCGACGACGAGGCGAACGAGGTGCCCGACGGCGGAGGCGGCTACCTGGTGCTGACCGAGCCGTGGCCGTCGATGCTCCGCACCATCTGGGGTGACGACCAGCGCTTCGTGGACACCTACTGGTCCCGCTTCGAAGGCAGGTACTTCGCCGGGGACGGGGCGAAGAAGGACGACGACGGGGACATCTGGCTGCTGGGCCGGGTGGACGACGTGATGCTGGTGTCCGGGCACAACATCTCGACCACCGAGGTGGAGTCGGCGCTGGTCTCGCACCCGTCGGTCGCCGAGGCGGCCGTCGTCGGCGCCGCCGACGAGACCACCGGACAGGCCATCGTCGCCTTCGTCATCCTGCGCGGCACCGCCACCGAGACCGAGGCGCTCCTCGGCGAGCTGCGCGACCATGTCGGCGCCACGCTCGGCCCGATCGCCAAGCCCAAGCGGATCCTGCCGGTGGCCGAGCTGCCGAAGACCCGCTCCGGCAAGATCATGCGCCGTCTGCTGCGCGACGTGGCCGAGAACCGCCAGCTCGGAGACGTCACCACCCTGACCGACTCCACGGTCATGGACCTCATCCAGGCCAAGCTGCCGGCCGCGCCGAGCGAGGACTGAGCCGAGCGGACAGGCAGCAGACAGGCAGAGGAGCAGGAGAAGCAGAGGAGCGGAAGGAACGGAAGGAACGGAAGGAGCGGGAGGCGCGAGCGGAGCGGGACGACTGAGCGCCACCGCGCGGGGCACCCGGCCGGCGAACGCGCCGGGCGCCCCGCGCGCGTCCACGGTGAGGTCACCGGACCCCGGCACACAGCACCTTAGGTAAGCTAAACAAAGCGTCGAGAACGCGACACAGGTGCGCCGGGAAGTCTGGTCGGCATGCGAGTTCCGCCTACCCACCGGAGGTCTCCCATGACCGCGCCGCCCCCCACCCGGCAGACCGCCCGCCAGGTCCTCGGCCGCCTCTCCCTGCCCGAGCGGAACTTCGTCGCGGACGCGCTGCGCACCGAGACCGTCGGCGGCGTCCTGCTGCTCCTCGCCGCCGTCGCGGCGCTGGCCTGGGCGAACATCCCCGCCCTGCACACCGGCTACGAGGCCGTGAGCCACTTCCGCCTCGGCCCCGGCGCCCTCGGCCTGCACCTCTCGGTCGCCCACTGGGCCGCCGACGGCCTCCTCGCGGTGTTCTTCTTCGTCGCCGGCATCGAACTCAAGCGCGAGCTGGTCGCGGGCGAGCTGCGCGATCCCAGGGCGGCCGTGCTGCCCGTGGCGGCGGCGCTGTCCGGGATGGCCGTGCCGGCGCTCGTCTACACCCTCACCAGCCTCAGCGGCGGCGGCTCGGCGCAGGGCTGGGCGGTGCCCACCGCCACCGACATCGCCTTCGCACTGGCCGTCCTGGCGGTCATCGGCACCTCGCTGCCCAGCGCCCTGCGCGCCTTCCTGCTCACCCTGGCGGTCGTCGACGACCTTTTCGCGATCCTGATCATCGCGGTCTTCTTCACCGACCGGCTGAACCTCGCCGCGCTCGGCGGCGCCGCCGCCGGCCTCGCCGTCTTCTGGCTGCTGCTGCGCAGGGGCGTACGCGGCTGGTACGTGTACGTGCCGCTCGCCGCCGTCGTCTGGGCCCTGACGTACCACAGCGGCGTGCACGCCACCATCGCCGGCGTGGCGATGGGCCTGATGCTGCGCTGCACCGCCCGCGAAGGCGAGGAGCACGCGCCGGCCGAGCGCATCGAGCACCGGGTGCGCCCCCTGTCGGCCGGACTGGCCGTGCCGCTGTTCGCGCTGTTCAACGCCGGTGTGCCGGTGTCCGGCGCGGCGCTCGGGGAGGTGTTCACCCGGCCGGAGACGCTCGGGGTCGTGCTCGGCCTGGTGGTGGGCAAGACGGCCGGCATCTTCGGCGGCACCTGGCTCACCGCCCGTTTCACCCGCGCACAGCTCAGCGAGGAGCTGGAGTGGGCCGACGTCTTCGCGATGGCCTCCCTCGCCGGGATCGGCTTCACCGTCTCGCTGCTCATCGGCGAGCTGGCCTTCGACGGCGGCGCCGTGGCCACCGGCGAGGTGAAGGCGGCCGTCCTCGCCGGATCCCTGATCGCGGCCGCATGTGCGACGGTGCTGCTGAAGGCGCGCAACGCCAGGTACCGCCGGCTGTGCGAGGAGGAGGAGCGCGACGAGGACCTCGACGGCATCCCGGACGTCTACGAACAGGACGACCCGGCGTACCACCTGCGCATGGCCGCGATCCACGAGCGCAAGGCCGCCGAGCACCGGCGTCTTGCCGCCGAGCGGGCGGCCGGGACGCGCCACGGGCTTGCCGAAGTGCCGGGTGGGGCAGGCGAGGAGGGCGACCGTCCGGCATGATCTGACGAGACGGTACAAATCAAGACGGCCGACCCGACATGACGGCCACCCAGCACTGCGGCACGAGACACCTCAAGGGAGAACGCGATGAGCGCACCCGACGGCAGCCCGGTCGGCGCCGAACGCAGCATCGGCCAGCTGTTCGCCTCGGCGACGACCGAATTGTCGGCGCTGGTGCACGACGAGATCGCCCTGGCCAAGGCCCAGCTCAAGCAGGACGTGAAGCGCGGCGCGGTCAGCGGAGGCGCCTTCTCGCTGGCGGGCGCGGTGCTGCTGTTCTCCCTGCCGATGCTCAACTTCGCCCTCGCGTACGGCATCCGCACCTGGAGCCACTGGAACCTGGCGATCTGCTTCGTGCTGTCCTTCGCGGCCAACGTGCTGGTCGCCGGCCTCCTCGCCCTCATCGGCGTGGCGTTCGCGAAGAAGGCCAAGAAGGGCCAGGGCCCGCAGAAGGTGGCCGCCTCGGTGAAGCAGACGGCGGGCGTCCTGCAGAACGCCAAGCCCCACCCGCGGCCCGAGCCGGCCGGGGACCGGGCGCCCGAGGCCGTCGAGGCTGTGGCACGCTCGTCGTCATGACGGACCCCGCCGCTCCCTCGGCCGTACGGATCGAAGGTCCCTGGAGCCACCGGGACGTCGCCGCGAACGGCGCGCGCTTCCACATCGCCGAACTCGGCGACGGCCCGCTGGTGCTGCTCCTGCACGGCTTCCCGCAGTTCTGGTGGACGTGGCGGCACCAGCTGGTCGCGCTCGCCGACGCGGGCTACCGGGCGGTGGCGATGGACCTGCGGGGCGTCGGCGGCAGCGACCGCACGCCCCGCGGGTACGACCCCGCCAACCTCGCCCTGGACGTCACCGGAGTGATCCGCTCGCTCGGTGAGCCGGACGCCGCGCTGGTCGGCCACGACCTCGGCGGTTATCTGGCGTGGACCGCGGCGGCCATGCGCCCCAAACTGGTCCGGCGCCTCGCCGTGGTGTCGATGCCGCACCCGCGGCGCTGGCGCGCGGCGATGCTGCGGGACGCCCGGCAGACCGCCGCCAGCTCCTACATCTGGGGGTTCCAGCGCCCGTGGCTGCCGGAGCGGCAACTGACCGCGGACGGCGGCGCCCTGACGGGCCGGCTGATCCGGGACTGGTCCGGGCCCCGGCCGCCGGAGGACGCGGCCGTGGAGACGTACCGGCGGGCCATGTGCATCCCGTCCACCGCGCACTGCTCGATCGAGCCGTACCGCTGGCTGGTGCGCTCGCTCGCCCGCCCGGACGGTGTGCAGTTCTACCGCCGGATGAAGCGGCCGGTGCGGGTGCCGACGCTTCATCTGCACGGTTCGCTGGACCCGGTGACGCGCACGCGCAGCGCGGCGGGTTCGGGCGAGTACGTCGAAGCGCCGTACCGCTGGCGGCTGTTCGACGGTCTCGGTCACTTCCCGCACGAGGAGGACCCGACGGCCTTCTCCACCGAGCTGATCAACTGGCTGAAGGATCCCGAGCCGGACCGGTGACCGTGCGGTGACGGCTCGGACGCGTCCGGTGTCCGGCTCCTGAACAGGTGTCCCTCGAACAGCCACATGCCTGCCGCATAGGCCAATTGGGGGGCGCACAGGTGGTTATCGACCTTCGGGCGGGGGCACACGTCCGGGTATGGGCTGGACGCAGGACTACAGTGACGTACCCCGCAGCCGCCGTTCCGCCGGTGGCCTGAGCACGCCTCGACGAGGCGCCTCGCAGCTCGCGGAAGCGGACCTGAGGGTGGGGATTCCGCGCATCCTGCGCCGCCGGGCCCGCTGGGTCTCGGTGCGCCTGCGCCACCCCCGCGGCTGAGCACCGCCGCCCGCCCTACAGGGCGCAGCTGTCCGTGCCCACCTGCTCGTTCGCCGTGCGGCCCCGCTCGATGTCGGTCCGGATCTCGTCCGCCGTGAGGGCGTAGCCGGTGTCCGCGTCGTCGAGGGACTTGGCGAACACCACGCCGTACACCCTGCCGTCCGGTGTGAGCAGCGGGCCGCCGGAGTTGCCCTGGCGGACGGTCGCGTACAGCGAGTAGATGTCGCGGCGGACCGTGCCGCGGTGGTAGATGTCCGGGCCGTTGGCCGTGATGCGCCCGCGCACGCGCGCGGCGCGCACGTCGTACGAGCCGTTCTCCGGGAAGCCCGCGACGATCGCGCCGTCGCCGCCCGCCGCGTCCCGGCCGGTGAACCTCAGCGCGGTGGCCTTGAGGTCCGGCACGTCGAGGACCGCGATGTCGCGCTCCCAGTCGTACAGGACGACCCTCGCGTCGTGCTTGCGGCCCTGGCCGCCTATCTGCACGCTCGGCGCGTCCACTCCCCCGACGACGTGCGCGTTGGTCATCACCCGGCGGTCGGCGAAGACGAAGCCGGTGCCCTCCAGGACCTTGCCGCAGCTCTGGGCGGTGCCGGTGACCTTGACGATGGACCGCTGGGCGCGGGCGGCGACCGGGCTGCGGGCGAGGGCCGGGTCGGGCGGCCGGACGTCCTTGATCGGCTCGTTGGCGAACGGGCTGAAGACCTGCGGGAAGCCGTTCTGCGCGAGCACGGAGGAGAAGTCCGCGAACCAGGTGCCGGCCTGCTGGGGCAGCGCCCGGGAGACGCCGAGGAGCACCTTGGAGCCGCGGACCTCCCTGCCGAGCGTCGGCAGGGTCGTACCGGCCAGGGCGGAGCCGATCAGCCAGGCGACCAGCAGCATCGCGGCCACGTTGACGAGCGCGCCGCCGGTGGCGTCCAGCGCGCGGGCCGGGGACCAGGTGATGTGCCGGCGGAGTTTGTTGCCGAGGTGGGTGGTCAGGGCCTGGCCGACGGAGGCGCAGACGATGACGACGATCACGGCCGCCACGGCCGCGGTGGCGCCGACCTCCGTCCTCTCGGTCAGGGCGTCCCAGAGGAGGGGGAGCGTGTACACGGCGACGAGGCCGCCGCCCAGGAAGCCGACCACCGACAGGATGCCGACGACGAAGCCCTGGCGATAGCCCACCACCGCGAACCACACGGCCGCGACCAGCAACAGGATGTCCAGCACGTTCACGGGGATCACCCTGTCATGCGCGCCAGTCCAGCGGGACCTGCTTCTCCCGGTCCCAGGGGCGCTCCCAGCCCGCGTAGTGCAGCAGACGGTCGATCACACCGGCCGTGAAGCCCCACACCAGGGCCGATTCGACCAGGAATGCCGGTCCGCGGTGACCCCTCGGGTGGACGGCGGTCGCGCGGTTGGCGGGGTCCGTGAGATCCGCCACGGGGACGGTGAAGACCCGCGCGGTCTCGTTCGGGTCGACGACACCGACCGGGCTGGGCTCGCGCCACCAGCCGAGCACGGGCGTGACGACGAAGCCGCTGACCGGGATGTACAGCTTCGGCAGCACACCGAAGAGCTGCACGCCGGACGGGTCCAGCCCGGTCTCCTCCTCGGCCTCGCGCAGCGCGGCCCGCAGCGGCCCCTCGCCCTGGGGGTCACCGTCCTGCGGGTCCAGCGCGCCGCCCGGGAAGGAGGGCTGCCCGGCGTGCGAGCGCAGGGAGCTCGCCCGCTCCATGAGCAGCAGCTCCGGCCCTCGCTCGCCCTCACCGAACAGGATCAGCACGGCCGACTGCCGCCCCGCGCCGTTCTCCGGCGGCAGGAAACGGCTCAGCTGGAGCGGCCGGACCGTCTCGGCGGCGCGCACGACGGGGTCCAGCCAGTCCGGCAGCCCGTCCCTGCTGAGCGTCACCGGACGGCCCTGGGTCTCACCGGCCCTCGTCATCGCCACCCCCGTCGTCTGCCTTCCCCAACGCCCGGGGGCACCACGATCGTTCCGTCACGCGGCCCCCAGCGGCGGCGCCGGCCTGCCGCCCGCGTCGAGGTAGGCCTGCGGGGGCTTCAGCCGCTGCCCCGGGAAGCCGCCCTTCTCGTACTTCAGCAGCTTCTGCGCCTTCTCCGGGTCCGTCTCGCCCTCGCCGTAGGCCGGGCAGAGCGGGGCGATGGGACAGGCGCCGCAGGCGGGCTTGCGGGCGTGGCAGATGCGGCGGCCGTGCCAGATCACGTGGTGGGACAGGTCGGTCCAGTCGCTCTTGGGGAAGAGCGCCCCGACAGCGGCCTCGATCTTGTCGGGGTCGGTCTCGTCGGTCCACCGCCAGCGCCGGACCAGCCGCTGGAAGTGGGTGTCCACGGTGATCCCGGGCCGGCCGAAAGCGTTGCCGAGGACGACGAAGGCGGTCTTGCGGCCGACGCCGGGCAGCTTGACGAGGTCCTCCAGCCTCGCGGGGACCTCACCGCCGAACTGCTCGACCAGGGCCTTCGACAGCCCTGTCACCGACTTGGTCTTGGCCCGGAAGAAGCCGCAGGGGCGCAGGATCTCCTCGACCTCCTGCGGGTCGGCGGCGGCGAGGTCCTCGGGGGTGGGGTACCTGGCGAAGAGCGCCGGGGTCGTCTGGTTGACGCGCAGGTCGGTGGTCTGGGCCGACAGCACCGTGGCGACCAGCAGCTGGAAGGGGTTCTCGAAGTCCAGCTCGGGGTGGGCGTACGGGTACACCTCGGCCAGCTCGCGGTTGATGCGGCGGGCGCGGCGCACGAGGGCGGTGCGGGACTCGCCCGTCGGGGGGCGGACGGCGGTCTTCTCGACGGGCCGGGCCGCCTTCACGGTCCTGCCGGCCTTCACGGCGGCCTTCACGGGCTTCCCGGCGGCTTCCAGGGTCTTCCCGGTCTTCGCGGCGGCCGTCACGGCTTTCCCCGCCGTCTTCCTCGCGGCGGCCTTCGCGGGCGCCGGCTTCTTCGCGGCCTCGTCCGCGGGCGCCGGCTTCTTCGCGGCCTCGTCCGCGGGCACCGGCTTCTTCGCGGCAGCGGCGGTCTTTTTATCCGATTTGCCTGTTTTGCTACGTCCACCGGGACCTTGTTCGCCCACAGCGGAATCGCGACGTGCAACCACCCGTCCAGCCCCCTTGGCCTGTGCTCTCACCGGCGATTTGGACACCCGGCCAGCCTAGAGCCCGGGACCGTCGTCCGCCTCGGACCCGGCGGACCGGCCCCCGATCGGACCCCTGACGCCTACCCCCGGACACCTGTACGGCATCCTTGTGACAGATCACACTGTTTGCACGGTCCGGCAAAATGGGGAACACGGTCCCCTGGCACGCGGGGGAGCAAGATCCCCTGAGCAGGTCGACAAGGAGAGAACTCGTGGACGACGTTCTGCGGCGCAACCCGCTCTTCGCGGCTCTCGACGACGAGCAGGCCGCGGAGCTCCGCGCCTCCATGAGTGAGGTGACCCTCGCACGCGGTGACTCCCTGTTCCACGAGGGCGACCCCGGCGACCGGCTGTACGTGGTCACCGAGGGCAAGGTCAAGCTGCACCGCACCTCCCCCGACGGCCGCGAGAACATGCTCGCCGTCGTCGGCCCCGGCGAGCTGATCGGCGAGCTGTCGCTGTTCGACCCCGGTCCCCGCACGGCCACCGCGACCGCGCTGACCGAGGTCAAGCTGCTCGGGCTCGGCCACGGCGACCTGCAGCCCTGGCTGAACGCGCGCCCCGAGGTGGCCGGCGCCCTGCTGCGCGCCGTCGCCCGCCGTCTGCGCAAGACCAACGACGCCATGTCCGACCTGGTCTTCTCCGACGTCCCCGGCCGTGTCGCCCGCGCGCTGCTGGACCTCTCCCGCCGCTTCGGCGTGCAGTCCGAGGAGGGCATCCACGTCGTCCACGACCTCACGCAGGAGGAGCTGGCCCAGCTGGTCGGCGCCTCGCGCGAGACCGTGAACAAGGCGCTGGCGGACTTCGCCCAGCGCGGCTGGCTCCGCCTGGAGGCGCGGGCCGTGATCCTGCTGGACGTGGAGCGGCTCGCCAAGCGGTCCCGCTGAGGCGGACCGGGTGCCGGCCCGCCCGGAGATCCGGCTGCCCGGCAGCAGGGGCGGACGGCACAGTGGTCCCGTGACCGCACTCCCCGCCCCCACCGGAGTCGATTCCCGGGGCCGCCTCGTCCGCGAGGGCTCCCTCGCGCGCGTGCAGGACGCCTTCCGTCCGGTCGTGGCCGCAGCCCGCGACCGGATCGCGGACCTGTTCGGGTCCCGGCTGCACAGCGCGTACCTCTACGGGTCGGTTCCGCGCGGCACCGCGCGCGTGGGGCGCAGCGACCTGGACCTGCTCCTCGCCCTGCGCGAGGAGCCGGCCGGCGCCGACCGGGACGCCGTGCGGGAGCTCGCGGAGGCGCTCGACCGGGAGTTCCGGCAGATCGACGGGGTCGGCGCCCTCCTGTACGGGCGGGACCGGCTGCTGAGCGAGCGGGAACGCCACGACCTCGGCTGGTTCGTGGCCTGCCTGTGCACCCCGCTGCTCGGCGACGACCTCGCCGGGCGGCTGCCCCGCTACCGTCCCGGCTCCCTGCTGGCCCGCGAGACCAACGGCGACCTCGCCCGCCTGCTGCCGCGCTGGCGGGAGCGGATCGAGGGTGCGCAGGACACCGAGGAGGCCCGCCGGCCGCTCGTGCGGTTCATGTCCCGCCACCTCGTCCGGACCGGCTTCACCCTCGTCATGCCCCGCTGGCAGGGCTGGACGAGCGACCTGCGGGAGATGGCCGAGGTGTTCGGCGCGTACTACCCGCAGCGGGCCGCACACCTGCGCAGCGCGGCCGGACACGGCTGTGAGCCCGTCGGCGACCCGGACGTCCTGCGGTCCTACGTCGACGACCTGGGCCCCTGGCTCGCGGCGGAGTACACCCGCGTGCACGGGGTGAAGTCCCCGCGCCCGGACTAGACCGCCGCCGCCCCGCTCCGCCTCGCCTCCGGAGCGGGGCGTCCCCTGTGCCGCCCCGGTCCGGTGGCGGCCGGGCTAGATCAGCCCGTGCTCGCTCAGGTAGTCCAGCTGGGCCCGCACCGACAGCTCCGCGGCCGGCCACAGCGAGCGGTCCACGTCGGCGTACACATGGGCGACGATCTCGGCCGGGGTGAGGTAGCCGTCCTCGACCGCGGTCTCCACCTGGGCGAGCCGGTGGGCGCGGTGGGCGAGGTAGAACTCGACGGCGCCCTGGGCGTCCTCCAGGACCGGCCCGTGGCCCGGCAGGACCGTGTGGACGCCGTCGTCCACCGTCAGGGACCTCAGGCGGCGCAGGGAGTCCAGGTAGTCCCCGAACCGCCCGTCGGGGTGCGCCACGACGGTCGTGCCGCGCCCGAGGACGGTGTCGCCGGTCAGCACCGCACGGTCGGCGGGGAGGTGGAAGGACAGCGAGTCCGCGGTGTGCCCGGGGGTGGGCACGACCCTCAGTTCCAGGCCGCCGACGGTGATCACGTCCCCGGCGGCCAGGCCCTCCTCGCCGAGCCGCAGCGCCGGGTCGAGGGCACGCACCCGCGTGCCGGTCAGCTCGGCGAAGCGCCCGGCGCCCTCGGCGTGGTCGGGGTGGCCGTGGGTGAGCAGGGTCAGGGCTATGCGCCTGCCCGCCTTCTCGGCGGTGTCCACGACGTGGCGCAGGTGGCCGTCGTCCAGCGGGCCGGGGTCGATCACCACGGCCAGCTCGGAGCCGGGCTCGGCGACGATCCAGGTGTTGGTGCCGTCCAGGGTCATCGCGGACGGGTTCGGCGCGAGGACGTTGACGGCCCGCTCGGTGGCCGGGCCCGAGAGGACCCCGCCCCTGGGCCGGCCCGGCAGCAGGCGTGCGTCGGTCATGCGGGCCCTCCACCGGTCGTCTCGGCACTCGCCTCGGCGGTCGGCACGTGCTGGGTGAACTCGTCGTGGCCGGGCCAGGACAGGACGATCTCGCCGTCCCGGAGGCGGGCCCGGGCGAGCACCGGGCTCATGTCGCGGGCCGGCGCGGCGGCCAGCACCTCGGCGGCGGTCGCGTAGGGCAGCAGCTGGCGCAGGGTGGCGATGGTGGGCGGCATCATCAGCAGCTCACCCCGGTCGTACCCGGCGGCGGCCTCCGCGGGGCGGATCCACACCGTGCGGTCGGCCTCGGTGGAGGCGTTCCGGGTGCGCTGCCCCTCGGGGAGGGCGGCCACGAAGAACCAGGTGTCGTAGCGGCGGGCCTCGAACTCGGGGGTGATCCAGCGGGTCCAGGCGCCCAGCAGGTCCGAGCGCAGCACCAGGCCGCGCCGGTCCAGGAACTCGGCGAAGGACAGCTCGCGCGCGACGAGCGCGGCCCGGTCGGCCTCCCAGCCGTCCCCGGTGGTGTCGCCGACGACCGAGTCCGGGCCGGGCCCGGCGAGCAGCACGCCCGCCTCCTCGTAGGTCTCCCGCACGGCCGCGCAGACGATGGCCTGGGCGCCCGCCTCGTCGACGCCGAGCCGGTCCGCCCACCACGCGCGCGGGGGGCCCGCCCAGCGGACCAGCCGGTCGTCGTCCCGCGGGTCGACGCCGCCCCCGGGATAGGCGTACGCGCCTCCGGCGAACGCCATGGAGGCGCGTCTGCGCAGCATGTGGACGGCCGGGCCGGCCGGGGTGTCCTTCAGCAGCAGCACCGTGGCCGCGCGCCGGGGGGACACCGGGGTGAGGGTGCCGTCCGCGAGCGCGCGGATGCGGTCCGGCCACTCCGGGGGGTACCACTGACCGTTCGCCATGGCCGGAGGCTATCTGGTACCGGGCGAATGTTCGAGAGGTTCCCGAGGTCAGCGGGGCACCGGCAGCGCTACGGGGCCACCTCGACCTGGATCTCCACCTCGACCGGCGCGTCCAGCGGCAGCACCGCGACGCCGACCGCGCTGCGCGCGTGCACGCCCTTGTCGCCGAGCACCTCGCCGAGCAGCTCGCTGGCGCCGTTGACGACGCCGGGCTGCCCGGTGAAGTCGGACGCCGAGGCGACGAAGCCGACGACCTTCACGACGCGCGCGATGCGGTCCAGGTCGCCGACGACGGACTTCACGGCGGCCAGGGCGTTCAGCGCGCACGTGCGGGCCAGCTCCTTGGCCTCCTCCGGCGTCACCTCCGCGCCCACCTTGCCGGTGACCGGCAGCTTGCCCTCCACCATCGGCAGCTGGCCGGCGGTGTAGACGTACGCACCGGACTGCACGGCCGGCTGGTACGAGGCCAGCGGCGGTACGACCTCCGGCAGGGTCAGGCCCAGTTCGGCCAGCCTGGTCTCGACCGCGCTCACGCCTGCTTCTCCCGCTTCAGGTAGGCCACGAGCTGTTCGGGGTTGTTGGGCCCGGGCACGACCTGGACGAGCTCCCAGCCGTCCTCGCCCCAGGTGTCCAGGATCTGCTTCGTGGCGTGGACGAGCAGCGGCACGGTTGCGTATTCCCACTTGGTCATGGGGCCGACTGTAGCCGCTGCGGCCGGAGGGCCGGTGACCTGCGTCGTCCACAGCCTCCCGCGTGCTCGTCGGCCGGACTGGTTAGTCTCGAAGGCGTGAGCAGGCTCCAGGTCGTCAGCGGCAAGGGCGGGACCGGCAAGACGACGGTCGCCGCAGCCCTCGCGCTGGCCCTCGCGACCGAGGGGAAGCGGACGCTTCTCGTCGAGGTCGAGGGCCGGCAGGGCATCGCACAGCTCTTCGAGACGGAGGCGCTTCCCTATGAGGAGCGGAAGATCGCCGTCGCACCGGGCGGCGGGGAGGTGTACGCCCTCGCCATAGATCCGGAACTCGCCCTCCTGGACTACCTCCAGATGTTCTACAAGCTCGGCGGCGCGGGCCGGGCCCTGAAGAAACTCGGCGCCATAGACTTCGCCACCACCATCGCGCCCGGCCTGAGGGACGTCCTGCTCACCGGCAAGGCGTGCGAGGCGGTGCGCCGCAAGGACAGAGCGGGCGGGTTCGTGTACGACCACGTCGTCATGGACGCCCCGCCGACCGGCCGCATCACCCGCTTCCTCAACGTCAACGACGAGGTGGCGGGCCTGGCGAAGATCGGCCCGATCCACAATCAGGCCCAGGCCGTGATGCGGGTGCTGAAGTCGCCGGAGACGGAGGTGCACCTGGTCACGCTGCTGGAGGAGATGCCGGTCCAGGAGACCGCCGACGGCATCGCGGAACTGCGCGCGGCACGCCTGCCGGTGGGCCGGATCGTCGTGAACATGGTCCGCCCGCAGGTGCTGGACGGGACCGACCTGGAACTCCTGCGGACCGTGGAGCGTTCTTCGGTCGCACAGGCACTCGCGGCCGCCGGTCTGGGCGGGGCGCGGCGCGGTGGGAACGCCGAGAAGCTGGTGGACCCGCTGCTCGCGCAGGCGGCCGAGTACGCCGAGCGGTACGCGCTGGAGCAGGAGCAGCGCGCGGCCCTCGGCGAACTGGGCCTGCCGCTGCACGAACTGCCGCTGCTCGCCGAGGGAATGGACCTGGCGGGCCTGTACGAACTCGCCACCGAGCTGCGGAAGCAGGGGTTGTCATGAGTCCGGACCCGGCCGAGGCGCGGCAGGCACCCGCGGGGCGGAAGACGGCCGAGACGCCGGGGACGCCCCGCCGTCTCTCCCCCGCGCGGCCGCTCGACGTCGACGCGCTGCTGGACGACCCGCAGACCCGGATCGTGGTGTGCTGCGGCTCGGGCGGGGTGGGCAAGACGACGACCGCGGCGGCCCTCGGCCTGCGGGCGGCCGAGCGGGGCCGCAAGGTGGTCGTCCTGACCATCGACCCGGCCCGGCGGCTGGCCCAGTCGATGGGCATCGACTCGCTCGACAACGTTCCGCGCCGGGTCAAGGGCGTCGAGGACCAGGGGGCGCGCGGCGGCTCGGCCGCGGACGGCGGCGGGCGCCGGACGGGCGGCGAGCTGCACGCCATGATGCTCGACATGAAGCGCACCTTCGACGAGGTCGTGGAGGCGCACGCGGACCCCGAGCGGGCGGCCGCGATCCTGTCGAACCCCTTCTACCAGTCGCTCTCGGCGGGCTTCGCGGGCACGCAGGAGTACATGGCGATGGAGAAGCTGGGCCAGCTGCGCGCGCGGGACGAGTGGGACCTGATCGTGGTGGACACCCCGCCCTCCCGCTCGGCGCTGGACTTCCTGGACGCGCCCAAGCGGCTGGGCTCGTTCCTGGACGGCCGTCTCATCCGTCTGCTGACCGCTCCCGCCAAGCTGGGCGGACGGGCGGGCATGAAGTTCCTGAACGTCGGCATGTCGATGATGACGGGCACGCTGGGCAAGCTGCTGGGCGGTCAGCTGCTCAAGGACGTGCAGACGTTCGTGGCGGCGATGGACACCACCTTCGGCGGTTTCCGTACGCGCGCGGACGCCACCTACAAGCTGCTCCAGGCGCCCGGCACGGCGTTCCTGGTGGTGGCGGCCCCGGAGCGGGACGCGCTGCGCGAGGCCGCGTACTTCGTGGAGCGGCTGGCCGCGGAGAAGATGCCGCTGGTCGGCCTGGTGCTGAACCGGGTCCACGGCAGCGGCGCCGGTCGGCTGTCGGCCGAGCGGGCGCTCGCCGCCGCGGAAAATCTTGAGGACCCCCGCATTGTGGATCAGGGGGACGGGAAAGTAGGACTTCGTAACTCTCCCGACACGTACGGCAGTTCACAACCTCCCGCATCCGAGGCCGCAGCCGAGGCCACCGAGGAAGGCTCCCCCGCCGACGCGGAACGCTCCGTCGACCGGCTCACCGCGGGTCTGTTGAGACTGCACGCCGAGCGCATGCATCTGCTCGCGCGCGAGCAGCGCACGCGTGACCGCTTCACCGCCCGCCACCCCGAGGTGGCGGTGGTCGAGGTACCGGCGCTGCCCGGCGACGTGCACGACCTCGCGGGCCTGCGCGACATCGGCAACCTGCTGGCGGCCGGGCGCCCGGAACCGGCGTAGGTGCCCGCGGGCACGCACACGCCCGTGGTCCGCGCCCGGCACACGGCAGGCGGCGGCCACCGGCGCATCCGCGGCGGCCCGGACGCCGTACCGGCGGCGCCAGGTGCCGTACAGCGCGGTGCCCGGCGCCGTACAGCGGTTTCTGCACGCCGTACGGGCCGGTCCCGGCGCCGCACATCAGCAGCCTGCGCCGCACGTCAGCGGCCTGGCGCCGGCGCAGTGGCCCAGGCACCGTGCGCCGCGGTGCCGGGCAGCGTGCGCCGCGGAGCGGACAGGCGCGCGGCGGGGGTGCGCTCGTTCCGCGCGGAGACGCGGGCGGCGGCTGCCGGGGCCGTTGCCTCGCAGCGCTGCGCCCGGCTGTGTCCCACAGGCATGTCGGACGCGCCCCGGAGGCATTCCGGATGTCGCCGAGGTCGCCCGGCGGGCGGACGCCCGGCGGTCTCCCGAGGGCGAGGCCCTCAGCTCACCGCCGCGTAGTTCTCGTACACCTCGTCGTTGTCGAGGTGCACGATGCCGGCGCCCCGCTCGTACTCCGAGCGGGCGGTTTCCAGCAGCCTCCGCCAAGAGGTCACGGTGGGCCGCCTGCGCAGCAGTGCGCGGCGCTCCCGCTCCGTCATCCCTCCCCACACGCCGAACTCGACGCGGTTGTCCAGCGCGTCCGCCAGGCACTCGGTGCGCACCGGGCATCCGGTGCACACCGCCTTGGCCCTGTTCTGCGCTGCTCCCTGAACGAACAGTTCATCCGGATCCGTAGTGCGGCAGGCGGCCTGCGCACTCCAGTCGGTTACCCAGCCCATACCGGCGCCGTCCTCTCCCGAATCGAGGCTCCCCCACGGCGGCAGCGGCATATTCACCGCCGCCAGTTGAGGACGTTACGGAAGGCGGAGACAGCGCAACACCCCCTTCGGGCCCAATCTTGAATGGCCCGAACGGACTATGGGTAAGCGGCAGATCACCCGCGGGAGTGACCTGGCGACATGCGCGACCATCCCGGCAAACCAGGACGGCTGTGGTACGCCACACCGGACGCCGGATGACGCACGAGGCGGATCCCGGCGCGTCCTTCACGGGGAACGGGCACGCTCCCCGGGGACCTGCGGGCTGCGTCCGGGACGGTTCGGGGTCACCGGACGCAGGGACACACGACCGCACCGCTGTGACGGTCGAGAGCAGCTTAGGCCAATGCCTGTGCGCGTGTCCGGCGAATGGGAACGCGGGGGCGTCCCGCTGTGCGCGGCGCTGCGTCCGGTATGCGTCCGGTCGCCCACCGGGGTACGTCACGATCCGGTACGCGAACATCCCGACGGGGAGCCGCTCCCGCGGAACGCTCATGAGTACGGATTAGGCTGCCCCCATGCCAAAGAAGCGCTCGGGCGGCGGTCTGTCGCACACGCAGCAGGCCGCCAAGTTCCTCGGTGTCAGTGTGCTCGCCGGAGCCGTCATGGCGGGCATCGCACTGCCCGCGGCCGGCGCGCTGGGCCTCGCGGCCAAGGGCTCCGTCAAGGGCTTCGACGAGATCCCGGCCAACCTCAAGAGCCCCCAGCTCAGCCAGCGCACGACGATCCTGGACAGCCGGGGCAGGCAGATCGCGACCGTCTACTCCCGTGACCGCACGGTGGTGGACCTCAAGGACATCTCGCCGTACGTGCAGAAGGCGATCGTCGCGATCGAGGACTCGCGCTTCTACCAGCACGGCGCGGTCGACCTCAAGGGCGTGCTGCGGGCCCTGAACAAGAACGCACGGGAGGGCGGCGTCGCCCAGGGCGCCTCCACCCTCACCCAGCAGCTGGTGAAGAACTACTTCATCGAGGAGGCCGGCGACGACCCGACGAAGGTCGCCGAGGCCACCCAGCAGACCCTGGGCCGCAAGATCCGCGAGCTGAAGTACGCCATCCAGATCGAGGACAAGCTCGGCAAGAAGAAGATCCTCGAGAACTACCTGAACATCACGTTCTTCGGTGAGCAGGCCTACGGCGTCGAGGCCGCCTCCCAGCGCTACTTCTCCAAGCACGCCAAGGACCTGAACCTGCAGGAGTCGGCCCTGCTGGCCGGCATCGTGCAGTCCCCGAGCCGCTACGACCCGGTGAACGACGAGGCGGAGGCCACCAAGCGGCGCAACATCGTGCTGCAGCGCATGGCCGAGGTCGGCGACATCTCGCAGCAGGAGGCCGACCGGGCCAAGCAGAAGCCGCTCGGCCTGCACACCAGCCGTCCCAGGAACGGCTGCATCACCGCGGTGAAGGGCGCCGGCTTCTTCTGCGACTACGTCCGCCAGATCGTCCTCACCGACCCCGTCTTCGGCAGGACGAAGGAGCAGCGGGCCAAGCTCTGGAACCGGGGCGGCCTGACGATCCGCACGACGCTCGACCCGCAGGCCCAGCGGTCCGTGCAGGCGTCCATCAAGGACCACGTCGACCGGAGCGACTCCGTGGCCACGGCCGCGACCATCGTCGAGCCCGGCACCGGCAGGATCCTCGCGATGGGCCAGTCCCGCCCGTACGGCGTCAACGTCAAGAACGACGAGACGACGATCAACCTGTCGGTGAACCAGGACATGGGCGGCGGCGCCGGCTACCAGCCCGGCTCCACGTTCAAGCCGATCGTCGCCGCGGCGGCCGTCGAGGGCGGCAAGCCCCCGACGCAGGAGTACTCGTCGCCGTACGAGATGCCGTACCCGAGCCCGGTGGCCGCCTGCGACGGCAAGAGCTGGCGCAACGACCCCAACCGGCCGGCCAAGCTGACCAACGAGAACCGGTCCGAGCACGGCCCGTACAGCATGTCGGAGGCGACCGCGAAGTCGGTCAACACCTACTACGTGCAGCTGATCAGCGACATCGGCATCTGCCCCGTCATCGACATGGCCAAGAAGATGGGCGTGGCGCGCGCGGACGGCCGCAAGATCGACCAAGCCCCCTCCATCGCCCTGGGCACTCAGGAGATGGCCCCGCTGACCATGGCGAACGCCTACGCCACCTTCGCCGCGCGCGGGATGTACTGCACCCCGGTCGCCATCGAGTCGATCACCCAGAAGGTCGGCAGCGAGCAGAAGTCCCTGCAGGTGCCGAAGTCGACCTGTTCGCGGGCGATGTCGGAGAACACCGCCGACACGATCAGCACCCTCCTCAAGGGCGTGGTCGAGGACGGCACGGGGCAGGAGGCCGGTCTGGGCAGCCGTCCGAGCGCGGGCAAGACCGGCACGACGGACGAGCGGTACGCGGCCTGGTTCGTCGGCTACACCCCGAACATGGCGGGCGCGGTCTGGGTCGGCGACCCGCAGCACAAGCGCCGGATGGTCAACATCACCATCGGCGGCGTCCCGTACGCCAAGGTCTACGGCGGCGAGGTCCCCGGACCGATCTGGCGGGACATGATGGCCGGCGCCCTGGAGGGCAAGCCGGTGCTGGACTTCCACCTGGTGGACATCCCCGACCCGGCCCGCGACGAGGGTGACCCGGGCCGGGGCCACCGGGGGACGGACGACGGGAACAACGGGGACGACGGGAACGACGGGGACGACGGCAGGACGCCGGGGCAGGTGATCGGCGGACTGATCGGCGGCCCGGCGAACGGCGGGACCACCGGCGCGGGCACCACGGGCGACACGGCCGGCGGCGGCATCGGCGGCAGGTTCCCGACGCCGACGTTCTCCTTCCCCGAGAACTTCATCCAGGGCCAGGGCAACGGCGGCAACGGCCGCGGGGGCACGGGCGGCCGCGGTTAGCGGGTTCCGTCCGGACCGGCCCGGGGCCGCACCCGTTCACCGGGTGCGGCCCCGTCGTCGTTGCCGCGCATGGGCGCCGGGAAGGGGCTGCTGGGCCGCTGTCCGGCCGGAGCGGAGTGCGGCTCGGGCCGCGTGACGAGGCAGCCGCCGGGACGCGGAGGGGGCGAGCCGCCGGAACGCGGAGGGAGCGAGCCGCCGGAACGCGGAGGGAGCGAGCCGCCGGGACGCGAAGGGGGCGAGCCGCCGGGTCCACGGAGGGGCGGCCGCCCGGACGCGGAACGGACGGCGGCCGGGGTGCCGAGAGACAGCCGCTCGCCCCGGCGAAGCGTGCTGCCCCGGGGGGCGACGGCCCTCGCCACCGCGTCGAGCGGCAGCGGCGCTCAGCCCTGGAGCAGCTTCTTCACCGCGGCGGCGACCCGGCCGCCCTCGGCCTGACCGGCCACCTTGGGGTTCACGATCTTCATAACGGCGCCCATCGCACGCGGCCCCTCGGCGCCGGCCGCCCTGGCCTCCTCCACGGCCTGGGCGACGATCGCGTTCAGCTCGTCGTCGGACAGCTGCTTCGGCAGGTACCCGGCGAGCACCTCGCCCTCCGCCTTCTCCCGCTCGGCCTGCTCCGCGCGACCACCCTGCGCGAAGGCCTCGGCCGCCTCACGGCGCTTCTTCGCCTCGCGGGTGATCACCTTGAGCACCTCGTCGTCCGACAGCTCCCGCTTCTCCTTGCCCGCGACCTCCTCCTTGGTGATGGCGGCGAGCGTCAGCCGGAGCGTCGAGGAGCGGAGCTCGTCGCGCTCCTTGATCGCGGCGTTGAGGTCGTCCTGCAGCTTCGACTTGAGCGTGGTGGTCATGGCCCCGATTGTCGCAGGTCCCCGCCCGGATACGCCCGCCGATTTACCGGCGGCCGGCGGCGCCGGCCGCCAACGGGTCTGACACGATGGGCACATGCGCGCGCGATACGGAATTCCCCTGGGGATCGTGGCGGCCGGCGCCGCCGGCCTGGTGTATGCGGCGGGTTTCGAGGCCCGTTCCTTCCGACTCCGACGGGTCACCGTCCCGGTCCTGCCCCCGGGCATGCGCCCGCTGCGCGTCCTGCAGGTCTCCGACATCCACATGGTCGGCGGCCAGCGCAAGAAGCAGCGCTGGCTGCAGTCGCTGGCCGGCCTGCGCCCCGACTTCGTGATCAACACGGGTGACAACCTCTCGGACCCGGAGGCGGTTCCCGAGGTCCTGGACGCCCTGGGCCCCCTGATGGAGTTCCCGGGCGCGTACGTCTTCGGGTCCAACGACTACTACGGCCCCAAGCTGCGCAACCCCGCCCGCTACCTGCTGGAGAAGGCCAGCGGACGCCACGGTCTGAACGGCAACCCGCCGGCGGTGGGCGCGATCCACAACCCGTGGGAGGACCTGCGGGACGGCTTCGACGCGGCGGGCTGGCTGAACCTGACGAACACGCGGGGAGTGCTGAAGGTCGAGGGCGTCTCGATCGAGCTGACCGGCCTGGACGACCCCCACATCAAGCGCGACCGCTACGCCCGGGTGGCCGGCGGCCCGTCCGGCACGTACGACCTCTCCCTCGGCGTGGTCCACGCCCCGTACCTGCGGGTGCTGGACGCGTTCACGGCGGACGCCTACCCCCTGATCCTGGCCGGCCACACCCACGGCGGCCAGCTCTGCATCCCCTTCTACGGCGCCCTGGTCACCAACTGCGACCTGGACACGGACCGTGTGAAGGGCCTCTCCACCCACACGGCCGAGGGCCGTACCTCCTTCCTCCACGTCTCGGCGGGCTGCGGCACCAACCGCTACACCCCGGTCCGCTTCGCCTGCCCGCCGGAGGCGACGCTGCTGACGCTGGTGGAAAGGCGGTAGCGAGCCGGCCGACCGCGTCGGGGTGGGTGACGGCCGCGGCGGTGACGGACGTGGCGCGGCGGTGACGGACGCGGCGCGGCAGCGGTTGCCGGCCGCGGTCGGGCCGCGGTCCGGCGGGCCGGCCTCAGGAGCGCGGGCGCCGCGCCGGTCAGACTCGAGGCGCCGGGGCGATGAGGAGCCGGGTGCGGGGGCGGGCTGCCATAAGTGGCCCCGCACCCGCCCACAACTGCGAAGCGCGTACCGCCGCCGACGGCTGACGGCAGGGGCCGGTGAACCGAGGCCGCCGGCCACCAGCGACGTCGGCCGGCGTCGACGACGCCCGGACGACCAGCCGCCGCGACGACCGTCGCGTCGACCAGCCGTCGCGACGACCGCCGGCTGCCGGACGCAACCCACCCGGACCAACCCGCGTGGCCCCGCCCTCCCCCCGCTCCTAGCGTGAAGGGCATGACCGCCCCGATACCCAGGGACATCCCGGACCTGCCCGCGGTCCCGGCCACGCCCCTGCCGCAGCCCGCATCCGTCCCCGCCACGGCGGTGGTGGCCCCGGCCCGCCGCCCCCGGGCCGCGGTGTTCCGCACGCTGATCGCCGTGACGGCGGCCGCGGGAGTGGCCCTGGAAATGCTGCTGAGCACCCCGGCCCGCGCCCTCGGCTACTTCAGCGTCCAGGCCGACCTCCTGCTGGCCGTGGTCATGCTCCTGTCGGCGAGGAGGGCCTGGCGGGCCCGCCGCCCGCTCCCGTCCGCCGTGACAGGTGCCGCACTCCTCTACGCGGTGATCACGGCGCTGGTCTACCACCTGCTCCTGGCCCACACCACGCCCCCGTTCTCCATGACCGGCACGACGACGCCCCCGGAACGCTGGCACGCCCGGTGGGCGGCGCTGCAGCTCCTCCACACGGTGATCCCGGCGGCGGCCCTGCTGGACTGGCTGCTCCTCACCCCGGCGGCCCGCCTGCATCTCCGCCAGACCGCAACCTGGCTCCTCTACCCCTTGGCCTACCTGGTCTTCTGCTTCATCCGAGCGGCCTTCCTCGCCCCCTCCGACCCGTCCCGCTACCTCTACCCCTTCCTGGACGTCACCGCCCACGGCTACCGCAGCACCCTGGCCGACGCCCTCCTCCTGGGCCTCGCGATGTACGCCCTGGCGGTCCTCCTGGTGGCCCTGGACCACGCCCGCCCGACCCCCACCCGTCACCCCGTCTGAATCGGATTTCGTCTACAGCCCCCGGTGGGCTAAAGTAAACGTCGTCGCCGCGACAAGCAGCGACATCGGGGTGTAGCGCAGCTTGGCAGCGCGCTTCGTTCGGGACGAAGAGGTCGTGGGTTCAAATCCCGCCACCCCGACAGCCGAAGTAGCAGATCAGGCAGGTACTGGATTCAGTACCTGCCTGATCTGTTTCTGCGTGCGTGTCTATCTGCGTGACTAACGCTCTCCGCGTGTCTACGGCCGCCGCTCTTGCGCGCCGAAGATGCCGTCCATGACCACCGCGCCGGTCTGAATCACGGGCCGGATCTGCTTCCGGTAGACCTCCTCGGTCACGGCCGTACCCGAGTGCCCGACGAGCCGCGAGATCTCCTCCAGTGGCACGCCCCGGTCGGAGAGCAGGGACACGAAGCTGTGCCGCAGCTCCCTCGGCGTCCACTCCTCCGGGTTGATCCCGTCGATGCCCTTGAGCGCCTGGCGGAAGGCACGGCGGACGTTGGCGGCATCGAGAGGCTTGCCCACGGCCGAGGAGAAGACGAGGCCGTGTTCCTCCCACTTGTCCTCAGCGGCGAGCCGATCCCAGCCCTGATCTTCGAACTGCTGCCAGAGGGCTTCGACACAGCGCGCCGGCAGAGCGAGCGTGCGCCGGGACTTCCGGGTTTTGGTGTCCCCGCCCCGACGGACCGAGCGCCACACCGCGATGTGCGGAGGCTGGGGCGGGTCGGCGTCCGGCTTGCCCTTCAGGAAGACGTGATCCCAGGTGAGCGCCCGCAGCTCCTCGGTACGGGCACCAGTCAGCAGGGCCACGACGATGTACGCGTACATCGAGGTCCCCTCGGCACCCTTAAGCACGGCCTCGGCCTGAGCGAAGGTGAGCGCCTTGGAGGGGCGCCCGGCTTGCCCCTGGGGCACCGAGCACAGCTCGACGACGTTCCGCTTCACCTTGTCCCGGGCCATGGCCCGCTTGACCGCGCGGTTGAGGCACGAGTGGATCGCCTGGAGAGTGCGCGTGCTGAGCGTCTTCGCCTTGGCGGCCAGCCAGCGGTCGACGTCCTCCGCGCTTAGGTCACGGAGCTTGCGTGCACCGAGCGCCGGAATGACGTGCTTCTGGCTCAGGAGCGTGGTGGTCTCGACGGTGCTCGGATCGAGACCCGCCAAGCCGTATGTGAGCCAGTCCGTCACCGCGTCCTTGACCATGTAGTTGGTGGGCGCGATGGCGAGGCCGTCCTCGTGGTCCCGCAACACCTCCTTGAGCTTGTTCTTGGCCTCCGTCTTGGTCTTGCCGCTCCCCCGCTTGACGATCCGCTTACCGCTCGGATCGAACCCGAGGTTCGCCGTGGCGATCCACCGTTGCCGTCTCTCGTCCCAGTGCAGGCCGCCGTCACCGCGGCTCCGACGCTTGGTCATCAGGCCGCACGCTCCATCTGCTCCGCGATGAAGTCGCCCAGGGCGGAGGCCGGGATACGCCGGCACCGGCCGATGGTGACCGAGGGCAGCCGCCGCGTACGGATCAGGTCGTACACCTTGGACCGGCCGAGCCTGAGACGGGCCATCACCTCGGCAACGGTGAGCAGTTCGTCATCACGCACGGGTCGGTTCTCCTTCGGTTCCGGGGGCGGGCTGAAGTGATGCGGCGAGCCAGGCCTCACCGGCGCTGAGGCCGGTGCCGGCGAAGACCCAGTGAGCGAGGACGAGCGTGGTCTCGCCTTCCTGAGGCGTGGCCGGAGCGGCCTGCGCGCGGCGCCATTCGGCACGGGCGTCGCGGAGGGCGCCGAGGGTGGTGGAGTAGCGGCGGGACTTGGTGGAGAAGTGGCCGCGGAAGCCGAGCATGTGGGCCCAGGCCCGCAGGCGGAGGTCTGCCAGCTCGGGGCGTGCGCCCAGCGTCCAGGCGGTGCGGATCATGCGCCGGGCGTGGTCGGTGATCCGCGCTTGCGCCAGCTCAGCGAGGAAGCGGATCGGCCGGTCGAGGGTGCCCGTCGCCGTCTCGGCGCCTTTGGTGGCGTACTTGGCGACATACGCCGCTACGGCCCGCTCGGTCACCTCCTGGCCGTCGCCGAAGGCGGCGGACCGGATCGGGCGGATGTCCAGCTGTCGGCCGAAGACGAAGGTGTGCGGCCGGCCGTCGACCTCCGGGCCGTAGACGCGAGCGGCAGCAGCTGCAGCGCGGATGGCGTCGGTCAGCAGCTCGGCCGTCGCCCAGGCCGGGGGCGCGGTCTCGCCGCCCTCGGGACCGTCGAGGCGGATGACCGCGTGGAAGTGGACAGCGCCCCGCTTCTGGTACTCGGCCACCTTGGCGAAGGAGACCCGCGCATGGTCGCGGAAGGCCCGTTGGGTGAGGCCGGCTCGCTTGGCGACCTCCCTGCGGAGGTAGATCGAGAAGCGTTGCCAGAGGGCCCCGGCGTGCGCGTTCCAGAGCACGGCCGCTTCATAGTCGTAGGTGTCCGGATCGAGGGGCGTGCCCAGGGCCGGGTCCTGGTCGTCGTGGCGGAGGCCGCAGCGGCAGGGGCGTCCGCCAGTGGGGCGGTTGTGGACCGGGCCGAAGCCGGGAGCGGTGAAGGTGGCGAAGACGCGCGGGTGGGTGGCGACCCGATCCGGGGTGCCCTTGCCGCCGCGGAGTCCTGCGGTGATCAGGTGGTAGGTGTCGCGGCGGTAGGTCTCGGCGCAGGCCGCGCACCGGGTGGCGCGGCGGTTGTTGCAGCGGACGAGGAGCTGACCGGCCGGGAGGGCTGATGAGTCCAGGTGGTGCAGGACGCGGCCGATCTCGCCGGTCGTCCGGTCCACCGCGTGTTCGGTGCGGTGGCCGTCGAGGCGTATGGGGCGGGTGCAGCCGCCCAGGCCGGACAGTTGGCGGGCCAGCTCGGGCAGGGTGCCGAGGGAGGCCAGCATGGAGAGTTCCGCCAGTGGGGGCGGAGTCTGCCGGGTGATGATGGGAGTTCCTTTCGGCTGTCGTGACGGTTGGGAGGGACGGCCCCGGGGCGGCGGGATGCTTGGCGGCTTGTTGCCGCCCCGGCGGCCGGTCAGCGCTTGTGCGCGCTGCTGACGAGGGAGCGCAGGACCACGGCGGCGATGGCCACGGACACGGCCGAGACGGCGACCGCCGCCAGAAGTGCGGTGAGCACGATCCCGACGACGACCACGGCGGCGACCGCTCCGACACCGACGCCCACGTACGGGGCGACCGGGCGGCCGACCGAGGGAGCCGAAACCTGCGTCTGCTGAGGCGTGACGGTCGGCGTCGGCAGAGTCGGGACGTCGGGCAGCTTGGGACGGAACACGGCGGATCTCCTTGTCACTCGTGGGTGCCGTTGACGACGTCGACCCCGGAGCGGGTGCCGGACTCGATGGCGGGAGCGAGGAAGGTGTGCGAGAGCCAGAAGCCGAAGAGCGCGATCACGACGGCGACCCAGAGCCGGACACCGAGGAACTTGATCGCGGCCCAGGCGATGACGCCCAGGACGAAGACGAGCGGCAGCGAGACGGTCACGGGCACTCCCTCAGCGGACGGCGCAGCGGTGGGTACGGGCGGCCAGCTCAGCGGCGGCGCGGTTGTCGTAGTCCGTGGCGAAGCCACAGCGCGGGGCCGTGCAAGCGGCGGTGTGCTTCTCGCGGCCGCGGCCGTCGTAGTAGGTGGCGACCTGCACGGGGCCGATGCGGACGACGCGGCGGAAGCGGCGGTTGGCGGTCATCAGGGGGTCTCCTTCGGATCTTCGCCGGTGAAGTCGGTGACGTGCTCGGCCAGCCAGCGCAAGATCTCGTCGGCCTCGTACTCGTCGGCGGCGAGGATCACGGGCTCGGCGATGAGCACGGCTTCGGTGAGGCGGTTCTGTCGGGTCAGCTCGGCGGCGCGCTTCAGCGCGCGGAGCGTGGACGGGCGCACGGGGGAAAGTCCTCCGGGTCAGGTCAGGTGGGCGGTGATGGCTTCGGCGAGCGGCAGCGGGACGCCGAGCCGGGCGCGAAGGGTCGAGGTGTCGATGGGTGTTCCGGTCCGGGCGCGGTGCTCGTCGGCGACCTTGCGCGCGAGCGTGACGAGCGCCGGCGGGACCGGGGCCATGGAGGGCGGAGCCGGTTCCGACTCCGCAGCGGGCAACTCGGGTGCGGAGGCCGGCGTTTCGGGCGCCATAGGTCCCGGGGTTGACTCGTGCTCCCCCGTCGATGTGTCCGCGGTTGCTCCGTGGGCGAGCAGCGTCCCGCCCAGGAAAGCGACCGCAGGCCATCCGGCGACGAGGATGCGCAGCCAGTCCGGCACGTCGTTCAGGTCGAGCAGGCCGGCCGTAGCGACGTTGGCGCCGAGCGACGCGGTCAGGGCGATGAGGAACCAGCACCACCCGGCCGCTTTCGCCTCACCGGAGCGCAGCCGCCGCCAAGCCGCCACCAACAGCAGGTCGACGGAGACCGGATAGGCCCACGCCTTCCAGCCGTCCTGTCCGGCAGCCAGTGCCAGGTCATGCAGGTGGGCGAAGGACAGCGCGGCGGCGATCAGCGCTTGGACGAGTACGGCGTCGATGCGGACGGGCATGGCACGCACGGCGCGGCTCCTTCCGGTTCCAGGCGTGGAGGGGGTAGGGACGCGGCACGGGACGGCTGTGCCGGCCGTGGGCGGGGTGCGCTTACTCGGTGACCGGGCGAGCCGTGGCCACGGGCCCGGACGCCTCCACCGGCACCGGCGGGACGTGCGGCCGGAAGAGATCGAGCGCCGGTACGTCGGGGGCGAGGTCCGCCGTCGCGCGGCAGGTGGCCGCAGCGTCGGCGAGGGAGAGGTAAGGGGTACGGATGCGGGACCAGCCGCCGGAGGTGTCGCCGACGACGGCCAGGCCGGGCAGGTCGGGGGCGATGGCGCAGGCCGCGAAGACGGCCTCAGGGGCGATGTCGCCGAGTGCCATCTTGGCCGAGGCTTCGTCGTTCACGCGGTGGCAGACGCGGCCGGTGAGCTGAGCGCGGAGCATGGTCGCGCCCTTGCCCAGTTCGGCGCCGAAGCGCTGTCCGCAGACTTCGAGGTAGATGCCGGCGGCCCGGCCGAGTTGGGCGAGCCGGATGAGGTGGGTGACCATCTCGTCCCGTCGCTCCTCCTCCTTCCGTGTGGCGACGAGGAAGAGTTCGGCCACCTCGTCGATGAACAGCACGATCGTGGCCGGGCGTTCATCCTCCGGCAGTCCCCAGACATCGGAGGTGATCAGCTCTTCCGGGGTGCCGGGCGCGATGCCCTGCCGGGCCTTGATCAGGTCGTATCGGTCCTCCATTTCCTTCACGAGCGCGGGAAGCAGCTCGGCCGCCTGGCCCGGGTCGGTCGCCAGGGCGGAGAGCCGGGGCGCGAAGGGCGCCAGCTCGACCCCGCGCTTGCAGTCGATCCCAACCAGGGCCACAGGCTGAGCAGCGAGCCCGGTCAACAGGTTCCGCAGGTACATGGACTTGCCCGAGAGCGTGGCGCCGAGCACCAGCTCATGCGGCACGGCCCGGTAGTCCCGCAGGAACGCGGTCGCGTCCTCCCGTAACGCCACCGGGATCCGAAGCGGACCGCCGTCCAGCCGACGGGGCATCCGCACCTTCCGCAACACGTCGAAGCCGATGAGCCGCAATTCGACGACGCCGGGCTTGACATCCCGCACGTGGACAGCGTGGACACCCCAGGCGTGCCGGAGACGTTCGGCGGAGGCCACAACGTCCGCCGGCTCCTGGCCCGGGGCCAGCCTCAGCCGTATGCGCAGGCCGGTCGTGGTGGGACGGATGACGCCCCGGCGAGGAGGCACCGGCCGGACCTCACGGCGGGTGGTCGCCCGGACCGCCAGTGCCCGCCACCGGGACGGCTCGACGGTCAGGCCGCAGGCGTCCATGGTCGAGGAGTACGAGGCCAGCAGCCGGGCCACGGAGAGCGGCAGCCCGACCGTGGACCAGTACGCCGCCGGGTGGGCGTGCCGGGTGTAGGCGGCGCCGCCTATCGCAGTGAGCGCCCCGCCCAGCTCGGCCCACGTCACCAGGTCCGTCACGGCGGTCAGCCCGCCTGAGCCATCGGGAAGGCGCCCGGAGTGACGGCGGTCGCCCGGTAGGCGATGCCGTGCCGCTGCTGGCCGTTGAAGACGCTCTGCCACGGCCGCGCCACCAGTCCCGGAAGCGAGACTGGGGCACCGACCGTCAGGCCCTCGGTCACGCCGCTCTCCGGAACGGTGACCTGGATCAGCGACGACTCGCCCTCGTCGATGTAGACGACGCCGACGGTCATCAGCGCCTCACCGGTCACCGCGTCCTTGGCGACCTCACCGGTCTGCCGGTCGCGTACCTTCGGCGCCGGAGCCTCGGTGAGCAGGATCGTGGCGGTCGAGGCGTCAACGCGGATCACACGCACAGGGATTACTCCTCCTGAGAGTCGATCAACCTGCCAGCCTGACAAGTTGACTTAGCAAGCTCGAAACTAGGGATGCCAGGTTGACTTGTCAAGTTGCTATCGCGGGAGTTTCACCCGAGGTGGAAGTCAGTTCAGACGGTAGGTGTCTTCGAGTTCCTGCCGGTCGGCAGGCAGGAGCACGTCAGCAACCAGCAAGGCTCGACCGGAGGCGTCGCACGCAATGACCAGGACACTCAGCACGGGGACGCCGTCCGGCAGATCCAGCAGCTCGGCTTCACGGGCTTCGGGCAGCCGAGCGGAGACCCGCTCGGTCACGTGGTCGAAGCGGACTTTCTTCCGCGCTTCGAGGTGCTCACGGGGACTGCCGCTCAAGGGCTCCCCGGACCCCAGCTCAGTGCCTTCGACCAGGCCGGCGGGGAAGTACGACGAGACCAGCTCGGCAACTTCGCCGTCCTCTTCGACCAGGAAGCGGCGCATGAGGACTTCGGCCCTCTTCGGCAAACCAAGTACCGAGGCGACCCGAGTCGGGACAGGCACATGCCCGACCTCGATCAGCCGGCCCGCGCCCTGTGACTCGTCGCGCTCCAGCGCCTCACGCCCCCGCCGGTCCTTCTGCTCGACGACTTCCGGGCGACCCCGGACGATCGTTCCGTACCCCTGCCGGGACTCAAGCCAGCCGTCCCGCTTCAGCAGTTCCAGGGCCCGGACGACGGTCGGACGGGACATCCCGAATGCCTGCACCAGCTGGTTCTCACTGGGGACGCGGGTGCCGGGTGCGTACGTGCCGTCCTCGATGCGCCGCTGAAGCGTCTGCGCGAGGCGCACGTACTTCGGTGGCTCCACTTCATACGCCATGAACGCCGCCCGTCGAGATTGGCCAAGTCAACTGGTCAACCAGCCTAGCGACAGATTCAAGGTGGCAGTAGGAGAGGTGAGCTATCCCATCACGCCGGCCAGGCATCGGCGACCACGAAGGAGACAACCGTCCCGCCGAAGCAGCTGGGCCCGGAACGCCAGGAGTCGGCGATGGAGTCGACCAGTAGCAGCCCCCGCCCGTGGGCATCGTCCGCCTCCGGGTGCCGCAACCGCACATTCGCCGGGAAGCCCGGGTTGTGCACGTCGACGCGGAGCGAGGTTCCCTCGCGGTACCACTCGACCCGCACCACCCACGAGTCATCCGACCTCCCGTACCGGATGGCGTTGGTCACCAGCTCCGAGATCATCAGCGCGCAGTCGTCGATCGAGCAGGACGGGTTGTACGGGGCAATGAACTTCCGGAACCAGCGCCGGGCGCGAGGGACGGACTCGGGCTCCGGATGCAAGGTCATCGCTCCGAGTCGCGGTGAGTCCTCACAGGGGTGACGGTCGATCGTGTAGGCCATGTGTGCTCACTCCTTGCCGCTGCCGTCGCAGTCGAGGCAGCGCCGCTTCGACGTGGCACGGCTGCGGTCGTTGGCCGCGGAGAGCGCCAGCGCCGTTCGGGAGCCGACGCGCTTCCATCCACGCCCCCGACACCCCCGGCAAGCTAACCGCGCATCCTGCACCGGCCGCCGACTCGTCACGTCGTGCCCCCTTCTCCTCCAAGTGGCCTTAGCCACTTTCTGGATAGTGGCATTAGCCACTTTGGAGACGCAAGCGGTTCGCCGGAACTGGCGAGTCGTCGTCAGGTGAGCGGGTAGCCCTGCTCGAACGCCCAGCGATGCGGCGGGTAGGTGGCTTCAGCGAACTCCAGCGGGCGGTCCTGAAGGTCGAAGACGACGTGATGGACGATGAGGACCGCGGACCCGGGCTCCAACCGCAGGTCGGCCGCTTCCTCGTCCGTGGCGGCCCGAGCGCACATGCGGTCCTCCGCGTAACTGCCTTGACGCCCCGTCATCCGCTCGACGTACATGAGCGTCCCCTCCTGGATCCGCTCGGGATCCATGAGCTTGGGCGCCCGCTGGCCGACGTCCGCAGCGAACCACGAAGTGGACAGGTTGATCGGACCATCCTGGTTGTTCGTCACCCGCCGACGGTGCACGGCTCGGCGATCCTTCACCAGCCCCAGAGCTTCGGCGACGTAGTCCGGAGCCTCCAGCCAGCCGGCCGAGGTGATCACCGCGTACTCTCCGGGCGTGTAGATCTTCCCGGTCTGCCGGGCACGCCCGTACAACTCCCTTGCCCGGCGGTTCACTTCGAGGCTGCGCACGTACGTCCCCGAGCCCTGGCGCTTCTCGACCAGGCCCTGATGACTCAGCGCCTCCAACGACCGCGCGGCCGTGGGCCGGGACACCTTCCAGTCCGCAGCGAGCTGCCGTTCCGAGGGCACCTCGTCCCCCGGCCGCAGGTCACCCCGAAGGATCTGGTCACGGATGTAGTGGGCGATCTGGAGATACTTCGGTTTAGCCTCTTCGATCTGCGGCATCTCCCCTCCCTTCCTCGTCCAAGTGGCTATGGCCTTTAGCCACTATAGGGTGAGTGGCCAACCCGTGAACCCGTACTCTGAGCGCATGACGCGGTTGATCGTCGCAGCAGGAGGAGGGGGCGACGCAGTCGCCGCCGCCATGCTTCACGCCGCCCTCTACGGCGACGAGGACCAGGCGGTGATCCTCACGTACGCATGGGATCGCCTCCTGATCGACCCACTCCCGGGACCACGAGGAGCCGACAGCTTCACGGGACTCGAACCCGTCACTCAGTCCGTCTGGTCGGTGCCGGCCGAAGCCCAACCGATCGCCCCGGCGGGCTCCACGCTCCCCCGACTCGCGGCAGAGCTCCCGCACACGTTGGCCCTGCTCGACCCGCACCACGGCGCTGAGGGCATCACCCGCCAGCTCGAAGAGCTGGTATCCCACCTGGCACCGGCATCGATCGATCTGCTCGACGTCGGCGGTGACATCCTCGCCCAGGGTGACGAACCCACCCTCAAGAGCCCACTCGCCGACGCCCTCACCCTGGCCGCCTGCTGCCAGGTCAACGCCCCGATCCGCCTCCTGGTCGCAGGCCCCGGGCTGGACGGCGAAATCTCCCCCAACGACCTGCGCCCCCTGCTCGGCACCCTCGTCCACACCTTCACCGCCGAGGACGTGGAGACAATCGGCAGCATCCTGGAATGGCACCCCTCAGAGGCCACCGCCATGCTCGCCGCAACAGCCCGAGGAGCCCGCGGTATCTGCGAGGTGCGCGACGCCAGTCTTCCCGTCCCTCTCACTGACGAGGGGCCCACGGTCCACGAAGTCGACCTGGACGACGCGGTCAGCCGCAACAGTCTGGCCCGCGCCATCATGACGACCGCCGCCCTGGACGAGGCCGAGGCATACAGCCGCGAGATCTGCGGCTTCTCCGAAATTGACTACGAACGCAACAAGGCAGCGTGGCTCACTGAGCGGCCACCGACGAAGCTGGATGCCGACGACGTACTGTCTCGGCTCGACCAGTTCCAGAGTGAGGCCCGAACCCGCGGAGTCACCCACACGACGTTCCGCCACCTCACCGAGGCCCTGAACCTCAACGGCTCTCACAGGGACGCCCTACGCCAGCTGCTCATCAGCAGCCGTCCGGAGCAGTACGCAGCTCCCTTGTGGCGCATCCCATCCGACGACTGAGTTACAACCTTCTTCACGGGTTCAAGCCCCGGCTACGCTCCGCTCCGCCGGGCGCGCTCCCGGCTCCGCCGCGGGCACCGCTCCTGCCTCCGGCCCGCTCCGCCCGCGCTGCGCCGACGCGCGCCCACATGTGGATAAGGCCGGGTGGCAATGAGTCGATCACCGCATTGCGCGGTGACGGTCAGAACAGTGCCTCCGGCGGGGGATCGGCCGGCACCGGGATGGGGGGGCGCCGTCGCCGTCCGCGGGTTCATCGTGGCGGATGCGGGGGGCGTCCGCCCCGTACGCCGTCAACCCAGGCAGAGCCGAGCAGACGCGGCCCCTGGCGTCCAGGTCGTTCGTACAGTGGCGCGCTCCACCTGGACGCCAGGAACCACGCCCGCTCCAC